>CANIEC010000020.1 GCA_947466085.1 Rhodospirillales bacterium | reverse complement strand
TTCATGGTGTTCTTCGACTGGGATCGCTCGAACCTGTCGGCCCAGGCTCTGAACACGATCAAGCAGGCTGCCGGCGCCTACAAGGCGAAGGGTAACGCCCGCATCACGGCGACCGGTCACACCGACACGTCGGGCGCGCCGGCCTACAACATGGCGCTGTCGCTGCGTCGTGCGAACGCCGTCAAGGACGCTCTGGTGCGCGAAGGCGTGCCGGCGACCGCGATCGCGGTGGTGGGCCGTGGCGAGCAGGGCCTGCTGGTGCAGACCGGCCCGAACGTCCGCGAGCCGCAGAACCGCCGCGTCGAAATCGTCATCCAGTAAGACGATCCGAAGCACTGACTTCAGGAACGGCCGGGGGCGACCCCGGCCGTTTCCATTTTCAGCTATGCGCTTTTCGGGTTGGCGGCGCCGGGGCCGGCCTCTATATCCGGGCGCAGGAGAGTGAATTCATGTCGCAAGTGTTGATGCCCAAGGCGACCGCCGTCTGGCTGGTCGAGAACACGACCCTGACGTTCGATCAGATCTCGGCTTTCACCGGCCTGCATCCGCTCGAGATCCAGGCGATTGCCGACGGCGAAGTCGCAGGTGGCATGACGGGATACGACCCGACCACCAACGGCCAGCTGACCAAGGAAGAGATCAAGCGCGTCGAGGCCGACAGCAACGCGCGGTTGAAGCTGAGCCCGCGTGACGTGCCGATGCCGCAGGCCCGTTCCAAGGGCCCGCGCTACACGCCGGTCGCCAAGCGCCAGGATCGTCCCGACGCCATCTCCTGGTTGCTGAAGACGCACCCCGAGCTGCAGGACAGCCAGGTCGCCAAGCTCGTGGGCTCGACCAAGAGCACTGTGCAGTCGGTCAAGGATCGTTCGCATTGGAACATGCAGAACGTGCGTCCGCGCGATCCGGTGACGCTCGGTCTCTGCTCGCTGAAGGACCTGAACGACGCCGTGGACCGTGCGCGCCGCAAGGCCGCCCGCGAGGATGCCACGCGCAAGAAGGAAGCGGTGAAGTCGGGGGTGGTGGAGGAAGCAGCCGACGTCGATCCGGCCGAAGCCGAGCAGCCCGACGTCAGCTAGCAATAGCGAGACCTAGACGGTCATCATCACCTTGCCGACATGGTCGGCGCGCTCCAGTTCGGCATGCGCGCCGGCGGCATCCCGCAGCGGGAAGGTCTTGTAGATGATCGGCTTGATCCTGCCGGCGTCGAGCAGGGGCCACACCTTCTCCTTCAGGCCGCGCGCCATGCGGCCCTTGCTCTCGATGCTCTGAGGCCTGAGAGTCGAGCCGGTGAGGGTCAGGCGGTTGACCATCAGGAAGCCGGCGCTGATCGTCGCCGTCGCGCCGCCCTGAACGGCGATCACCACACAGCGTCCGTCGACCTTCAGCAGCGACAGGTTCTTCGGCAGGTAGTCGCCGGCCACCATGTCGAGCACGACATCGACGCCACCCGACAGTTTCTTCACTTCGGCCGCCCAGTCATTGTCCTTGTAGAGGATGGCGTGGTCGGCCCCGAGTGCCCTGACGGCGGTGGCCTTCTCCGCAGTCCGCACGGTCGTGAGCACAGTCGCGCCGAACGACTTGGCGAGCTGGATGGCGGTCGTGCCGATGCCGCTCGCGCCGCCATGGATCAGCACGGTCTCGCCGGCCTTGAGCTGACCGCGCTCGAAGAGGTTGTGCCAGACGGTGAAATAGTTCTCGGGCAGCGCCGCGGCGTGCAGCAGGTCGAAGCCCTTGGGCGGCGGGAGGCACTGCGGCGCCGGCACGATACAGTATTCGGCATAGGAGCCGCCCGGCGTCAGCGCGCAGATCTCGTCGCCGACGCTCCAGCCGGTGACGCCTTCTCCCAGTTCGGCGACGGTGCCGGCGGCTTCGAGGCCCGGCAGGTCGGAGGCGCCCGGCGGGGGCGCGTAGTTGCCCATGCGCTGCGCGATGTCCGGCCGGTTGACCGCGGTGGCCGCGACCTTGATCAGGATCTCGCCGGCCTTGGGCCGAGGCACCGGCCGCGTCGCCGGCACCAGCACTTCCGGGCCGCCGTACTTGGTGATCTCGATGCAGGTCATCGTGGCGGGCAGGGCACTCATGGTCGGCCTTTCGAAGCGGGTGGAGCGGTGCTAGTCCTGCCTTAGCCGCTTCCGTGGAGACGCGCCATGGCCTTCGAACTCGACGATCTCGACCCCAGGCAGAAGAAGACACAACCGAGGAATCTCGACGTGATGAACGTCGAGGACCTGAAGGAATACGTGGTCGCGCTCAAGGCGGAGCTCGAGCGGGTCGAAGCGAAAATCAAGGCGAAGCAGAGCCACGCCGAGGCAGCGGCCTCGCTGTTCAAGAAATAGCGGCGGCAAGATCGCCCGCTGAGAGGGAGACGAAGTGGTCGAAGCCAAGTTCCTGAAGCCCGACACGCTGGCGCTGCATGCGGGACAGCATCCCGATCCGGCGACGGGCGCGCGCGCCGTGCCGATCTACCAGACGACGTCCTTCGTATTCCGCGACGTCGATCATGCGGCCAGCCTGTTCAACCTCGAGGTGGGCGGCCACATCTACAGCCGCATCTCCAACCCGACCGTGTCGGTGTTCGAGGAGCGCGTGGCGGCGCTCGAGGAGGGCTCAGGCGCGCTCGCCGTCTCGAGCGGCCAGGCCGCGCTGCACATCGCCATCGCGACGCTCATGGGGGCGGGCAGTCACATCGTCGCCTCGACCTCGCTCTATGGCGGCACGCGCAACATGCTGGCATTGACGATGCCGCGCTTCGGCATCGAGACGACCTTCGTTCCTCCGCGCGACCATGAGGGTTTCCGCAAGGCCATCCGGCCCGAGACGCGTCTGGTCCTGGGCGAGACGATCGGCAATCCCGGAGGCGAGGTGCTCGATATACCGGCCATCGCCGCGATCGCCCACGAGGCGAAGATTCCGCTGATGATCGACAATACCTTCGCCTCGCCGATCCTGTGCAAGCCGCTGACCCTGGGCGCCGATATCGTCTTCCATTCGGCGACCAAGTTCATCGGCGGCCATGGCGTGGCGATCGGTGGCGTCATCGTCGAGTCCGGACGCTTCGACTGGGAAGGCTCGGGCAAGTTCCCGACGCTCACCGAACCCTATGCGGGCTATCACGGCATCGACTTCGCCGAGGAATTCGGTCCGCATGCCTTCGTGATGCGTGCCCGGACCGAGGGCGTGCGCGACTTCGGCTGCTGCCTGTCGCCGCAGAACGCCTTCTATCTGATCCAGGGCCTCGAGACGCTGCCGCTCCGGGTCGCGCGTCACGGGGAGAATGCCCGCAAGGTCATGGAGTTTCTGAAGACCAACCCGGCGGTCGAGCGCATCGCGTCGCCCGACATGCCGGATCATCCCGACCATGCGCTGTCGCAGAGGATGCTGCCCAAGGGAACGGGGTCGATCTTCAGCTTCGACATCAAGGGCGGGCGCGAGGCCGGCCGACGCTTCATCGAGCGCCTGAAGATATTCTCGCATCTGGCCAACGTGGGAGATGCCAAGTCGCTGGTGATCCACCCCGCTTCCACGACGCACGCCCAGCTCGATGCGGCGGCGCTCGCGCAGGCAGGCATCGGCGAGGGCATGATCCGGCTCTCGGTCGGCCTCGAGGACGCCGAGGACCTGATCGACGATCTCGGACAGGCGCTGCGCGCCTCGCAGAAGGGCTGACCATGAAGCTCACCGTCGATGGCCGGACCGTTTTCGCGACGACCGGCGGCACCGAATTCGATCCCGGCAAACCCGCCATCGTCTTCCTTCATGGCGCTGGCTTCGATCGCACGGCGTGGCGCCTGCAGACACGCTGGTTCGCCCATCATGGCCGCGCTGTCCTGGCCGTGGATTTCCCGGCGCATGGCTGGTCCGATGGCCCGGCACTCGACAGTGTCCCGGCGATGGCCGACTGGACGGCGCGGCTGATCGAGGCGGCGGGCCTGAAAGAGGCGGCGCTCGTCGGCCACTCGATGGGCGCGCTGGTCGCCCTCGACTGCGCGGCACGCCATGGCGACAAGGTGCGGGCGCTCGGCCTGTGCGGCGTCGCCTCGGAAATGCCGGTGCATCCCGAGATGCTGGAGTCGGCCAAGGCCAACACGACGAAGGTGCAGGACCTCATGACCTTCTGGGGCATGGGCACGGCGTTGCACAAGGGTGGCATGGTCTCGCCCGGCCTGTGGCTGCGGCGTGAGTCGCTGGCCGTGCTGGCGGGCAACAGGCCGGACGTGATCCACACCGATCTCGCGGCCTGCAATTCCTACAAGGACGCGCCGGCGCGGGCGGCCGCCGTGAAGTGCCCGACCGTGTTCGTGCTGGGCGACGGCGATCTCATGACGCCCGCCGCCAAGGCCAGGTCTCTGGTTGCCGCCATCGCCGGGTCGACGGCCGTGACCATTCCCAATTGCGGGCACTTCATGATGGTGGAGCGTCCCGACGAAACGCTGGAGGCTCTGAAGTCCCGTGTCTGAGCGCGTCGCTCTCGTCACCGGCTCGACCTCCGGGATCGGCGCCGCCATTGCCCGCCGCCTGTCGCACGACGGCTACACCGTGGCGCTTCATTCGCGCAGCTCGGCCGAGGTCGGAAAGGCGATGGCCGCCGAGTTGCCGCGGGCCAGCTACCACCAGGCCGATCTCGGCGATGAGACGGCGGCGCGTGGCCTCGTCGCGTCGGTGCTGGAGGCGCATGGCCGACTCGACGTGTTGGTCAACAATGCCGGTCTTTCGATCCGCATTCCGCATGCGGACCTCAAGGCCGCGACGCCGGCGCTGTGGCGTCAGATGCTCGACGTGAACCTGATCGCCCCCTTCGTGCTGACGGCGGAGGCCGAGCCTGCATTGCGGCAGTCGGCATCGAGCGGGCGCCCGGCCAGCATCGTCAATATCGGCACGCATGCCGGTTCGCGGCCCAAGGGCTCGTCGATCCCGTATGCGGCGTCGAAGGCGGCGCTGCATCACGTCACCAAGCTGCTGGCGCTGTCGCTGGGCCCTGACATCCGCGTCAACGCCGTGGCGCCCGGGCTGGTCGAGACGCCGATGACGGCGAACTGGCCGGACATGCTGGAGACCTGGAAGACCAGGTCGCCGATGAAGCGACCTGCGAAACCGGAGGACATCGCCGATCTGGTGGCCGCCCTCTGCGCCAACGACTACGTTACCGGAGAGATCGTCATCGCCGACGGTGGGTTGAACCTCACCTAGCCAGACACGGAGGAAACAACAATGAACGTCCAGACACTGCCGCCGGGCTACAAGACCGCCCCTTGGACGCCGCCCGAGACCATCACCGCCGCCATGCTGGCCGAGGCGAGCAACAAGCTGATCGAGCTGCTGCGCATCCGCACCCAGCCGATCGGCATGCGCCTGTTCGAAGACCCGGCCGAGATGGACAAGATCAAGGGCGTGCGCAAGCCGACCGAGGGATTCAAGTTCACCATGTGCCAGATGGTGACGCAGTCGCGCTGGTACGGCTTCACCCTGGGCATCACCGTCGACAATACGCGCGGCGGCAATTGCGGCGGCGTCGTCGGTCTCAACCACCCGGGCGAGGGCTTCCTCTCAGGCGACCACATGAACGGCGTCTGGTTCGGCAACAAGGAAGCGTCGGCCGCCCATCAGGCGCAGATGCCGCGTGTGCCGGACGGCAAGTACAACGGCCTCGTCGTGTCGCCGCTGCGCTCGGCGCGTCTCGATCCGCCGGACATCTGCATGTTCTATGGCACGCCTGGCCAGATGATCTACTTCATCAACGGGCTGCAGTATCACCGCTACCGCCGCTACGACTTCACGGTGACAGGCGAGAGCGCCTGCGCCGATTCGTGGGGCCGGGCGCTCGCCACGCGCCAGACCTCGCTGTCGCTGCCCTGCTTCGCCGAGCGTCGCTACGGCGGCGTGGCCGACGACGAGCTGCTGATGGCCTGCCCGCCGGACGAGCTGCTGCGCGCGGTCGAGGGCATGGGGCATCTCGGAAAGAATGGCCTGCGCTATCCGTTCCCGCCCTATGGCGCGGTGATGGATCCGGCGCTCGGCATGGCCAAGAGCTACAGCTGAGATGCTCTACGTCGTGGCCTGGCCGGTGCTCGGCGAGGCCGACGACACGGCGCTGCGCCGCCTGCGGGCGCAATACCATCCCCAGGAAGCCGATCTGATCGGCCCGCACTTTACCCTCGTTTTCGGCGTCGCCGACGATCGCGAAGCCGAATTGCGGGCGGCGTTGGAGAACGTCACGCGGCGGCCCTTCTGGTTCCAGATCGACCGCATCGTTCGATCCGACCTGTACCTCTATGCCGAACCGTCGGACGGTGCGGCCGAGCTGTCGGCGCTTTACGACATCCTGACTCCAGATCCCGGCAACGAGCCGTTCGAGCCGCACATCACGCTTGGCCGGTTCCGCAGCGCTGCCGAGGCCGAGCAGGTGGCGCGCATCGTCGGGCGCCAGAACCTGCCGATGACTGGACGGATCGAGGAGCTGGCGCTGTTGCGGCGGACGGGCGACACGATCGACACTTTGGCGGGTGTGCGCCTCGGCGCATGAAGGTCCTGCGCCGGATCCTGCTCGCGCTTCTAGCCGGCCTCGGTCTGTTGCTTTTCTTCGGACGCCCGATGGTCTGGGCGGAAGCCACGCTGGTGATGTGGGACATCGCGGCGGGTGGTGCGCCGACCTGGTTGCAGGACGTGACCGCGCCGCCCGGCGAACAGCCGATGCGTTGGGACGGCGGGGAGGGCGATCTCTATCTGCCGGCGAGCCAGGCGCGTGCCGCGATGGTCCTCGTGCCGGGCGCCGCCGTGCTGGGACGCGACGAGCCGAGGCTGCAGGCCTTTGCCCGAAGCCTCGCGCGGGTGGGTTTTGCCGTGCTGGTGCCGGAGCTCCCCGAGGTGCGCCAGCTCGTCCTGTCCCGCGCCGACGGCGACCGGGTGGCCGATGCCCTGCGGCAGCTGAACAGGCGACTGCCCGATCTGCCGCTCGGCGTCGCTGCCATTTCCTACGCCGCCGCGCCCGCCATCATTGCAGCGATCGAGGACGATCTCGCCCCGCGTATCGCCTTTGTCGTCGCCATCGGCGGCTACCGCGACGCCTACACGACCATTCGCTTCGTCACCACGGGCGCCTTCCGGCCGAGAGGCGACAGCCGGGAGTTCCGGGTCGAGCCGAACGCCTACGGCCGCTGGGCCATCCTGCGCGCCAATGCCGGCCGGCTCGACGATCCGGCGGACGCCCGCCTGCTGGAACAGATCGCGCTACGCCGCTTCCAGGACCGCGACGCCGACATATCGCGAGAGGCCGCGATGCTGGGACCGCAGGGCCGCGCGGTGCTGGCGCTGGTCGACAATCGCGATCCCGATGCCGTCAATCGCCTGATCGAGGAACTCCCCGAGAGCGTGCGCCGCGAGATCGATGGCCTCAATCTCGCCTTCCACGATCTGTCGAAGTTACGCGGCCATCTCATCCTCGTGCATGGCCGCACCGATCCCATGGTGCCCTACAGCGAGAGCCAGGACCTCGCCGTGGCGGCGTCGAAGGCGCGTGTGTCGCTGTTCCTGATCGACGATATCGGCCATGTCGAGTTCACGGCCGTGAACGTCGCCAATGCCTGGAAGATGTGGCAGGCCATCGTCGCGCTGCTGGAAGAGCGGCGATAGAGTCTTTCCACTGCAGCACCACCTCATCCTGAGGAGCGGCCCCCTCGAATACCTCGGGGTAAACTCCGGACCGCGTCTCGAAGGATCGGCAACAAACGTGGTGCTCGCGCCCATGCTTCGAGACGCGCTCCTGCGAGCGCTCCTCAGCATGAGGTTGGTGGTGGTGATTCTGTCGGAATCGGTAGGACTCTAACGCCAGAGCGGCGGCAGGGGCGGCAGGCGGACATTGCCCGGGCGCGTCGCCACTCCGAACTTTGCCAGGGCCTCGCGGACCTCGCGCGGCATCGCCATGTTGGGCGAGGCCGTGACGCCCGCCAGCTTGAACACTCGATCGATGAGGCGCTGAAAGCGGTCGCCGTCGTCGGGATAGCGGCGGATCTCGACCTTGCGGCCCTCGCCGATGCCGGCCTTGGCCTTGGCGATGTTGAGGGCGAGCTGCAGGCCTCCCAGTTCGTCCACCAGGCCGGCGCTCTTGGCGTCGATGCCGCTGAAGACGCGGCCGCGGGCGGCGGCGTCGATGCGGTTGGCGTCGAGGTTGCGGGACTCTGCGACCTGGGTCGTGAAGGCTGCGTAGATGACGTCGAGCTCGCGGTTGACCGCGGCGCGCTGGGCCGGCGTCGGTGGCTGGAAGGTCGAGTGCATGCCGGCGTTTCTGCCGACCGAGACGCGCTCGACGTTGACGCCGAGCGAGGTCAGCAGCTCCTGTGCCATGGGCCAGATGCTGAAGACGCCGATCGAGGCGGTGATGGTCGTCGGCTGGGCGACGATCACGTCACCGCGCACGGCGGCCAGATAGCCACCAGAGGCCGCCACGTCGCCCATCGAGACGATGACGGGCTTGCCGGCGGCGCGCGCCCGGCCGACCGCGTCGGCAATGGCGTCGGCGGCGGGGTAGGTGCCCCCGGGCGAGTCGATGCGCAGGACGATGGCCCGCACGTCCTTGGCCAGCGCGGCGTTCTCCAGCGCCTCGACCACGTCCTCGGCATTGGCCATCGCGTCGTCCTCCAGGGGACCGCCGTCGTTACCACCCGACATGATGGCGCCGCTCGCCCGCACCAGGGCGATGACCTCGCCGTTCTGCTTCGGGCGCGTCTCGTCGCCGGCATATTCCGCCAGGGTCACGAGACCGCGCTTGCCGTTGGCCCGCTGGTAGACGTCTTCGAGCGCGTCGGTGCGATAGCCGATCTTGTCGACCAGGCCATCCCGCCGGGCCTGTTCGGATTCGTGCGGCGCCGTGTCGATCAGGCGGCGAAGCTGCGCGGGTTCGATCTTGCGGTCGCGCGCCACGTCGTTCACGAACTGCCCGAACAGGCTGTCGATCAACTGCTGCAGGTTCTCGCGGGCGGGACGCGTATAACTCGTCTCGAGGAATGTGTCGGGCGCGCTCTTGTACTCGTAGCGCCGGCCGCCTTCGACCTTGACGCCAAGCTTGTCGAGGCCGCCCTTGATGAACGGTGTCTCGACGGCGATCCCGGTGACGCCGAAGCCGCCGCTCGGCTGCAGCCAGATCTGCTCCAGCGCGGCGGCGAGATAGTAGTCGGCGACATGATTGCCGCCGCTGCCGAGGGACTCCGCGAATCCCACCGCGAACTTGCCCTTGCCGCGGAAGTGGGCGATCGCCTGGCGCAGCTCCTGCACGCGGGCAAGCCCCCCCGCTTCGTCGCCGATCTCGACATACAGGCCGACGACACGCGGATCGTCGGCCGCCTGCCACAGGAGCTGCACGGTCTCGACGATGTCGCGCGAGCTGCCGAACAGGCCGCCGCTCAGCAGACCGGTCGACGTCGTCTCCGGTGGCAGCGAACGCAGATCCAGCGACAACACCATCTGCTGCGGTAGCGGCTTGGGCGAAAAGGGCCCGGAGGCGAAGAAGGCGACGCCGGCGACGACCGCCAGGAGGACGAGGGTGCCGATGGTCGCAAGAAAGCCGACGATGAAACGCCGCATGCGAAGTTCCCCTGAACGAACGGTGTGTTGACTAGGATTGTACGAGATCCGGCCGGAACGCCTTCACGGCGTCAAGCATGGCCGAGGCCCTTGTATCGAGGCCGTTGTCGCGGACCAGGATCGCCGTCGGCATGCCGCGGATCGGCCGCAGGCTGTCATCGAGATTGAGGAAAGACAGGTGCAGGTTGGCTGCGAGAAAAGCATGCGGCTCGATGCCGATCTGGAGTTGCGGACGAAGCGAGAGTCGGCGCAGCCTGACCCATTGGATATCGTTCCAGGTGAAGCGGACATTGCGCCCGAAGCCCAGCGTGATGCCGTCATGGTCGATCACGATCTGCGGTGTGCGCTCCAGATAGCGGCTGATGCCGGCATAGACGTAATAGGCCATCGCCATGGCCAACACGGAAAAAAGCACGAAGCGCGGGTCGTTCAGCGACAGGGTGGGGGCATTGGCCGAGGCGCCCGAGGCGAAATGCACAATCGCCGAGCCGATCATCACCAGGGCGACGATGGCCATGCCGGCGTTGTGGAGCAGGCCGTAGCGTGCTTCCAGGGCTTGCCGGGCGGCCACCGAAGGCGCTCTAGCCACACTGCGCGCGGTGGCGCAGCAGATGGTCCGCCAGGACGCAGGCCATCATGGCCTCGGCGACCGGGGTCCCGCGAATGCCGACGCAGGGATCGTGGCGGCCCTTGGTGCGCAGTTCGATCTCGCGGCCGTTGCGGTCGACGCTGCGGACGGGAGTCAGGATCGAGCTGGTCGGCTTGACCGCGAGGCGACAGACGATGTCCTGGCCGGTCGAGATGCCGCCCAGGATGCCGCCGGCATGGTTGCTGAGGAAGCCGGGCCGGCCGTCGAGCATGCGCATCTCGTCGGCATTCTCCTCGCCGCTCAGGGCGGCGGCCGCGAAGCCGTCGCCGATCTCCACGCCCTTCACGGCATTGATGCTCATCAGCGCCTTGGCGAGGTCGGCATCGAGCTTGTCGTAGACCGGGTCACCCAGCCCGACGGGCACGCCCGAGGCCACGACCTCGATCACTGCGCCGCACGAGCTGCCGCGCTTGCGCACGTCGTCGAGATAGCCTTCCCAGTTCTGCGCCGCCTGACGGTCGGGACACCAGAAGGGATTGTCGCCCGTGGCGTCCCAATCCCAGTTGGCGCGGTCGATCTTCTGCGTGCCGATCTGGACCACGGCGCCGCGGATGGTGACGCCCTCTCCCAGGATCTTCCGGGCGATGGCCCCGGCGGCGACCCGCACCGCCGTCTCGCGCGCCGACTGGCGGCCGCCGCCGCGATAGTCGCGCACGCCGTATTTCATTTGATAGGTGTAGTCGGCGTGAGAGGGGCGGAACTGGTCCTTGATCTCGCCGTAGTCGCGGCTGCGCTGGTCGACATTGTCGATGTGCAGACCGATCGGCGTGCCGGTCGTGACACCCTCAAACACGCCGGACAGGATCTTCACCGTGTCCGGCTCCTGACGCTGGGTGACGAAGCGCGACTGGCCGGGACGGCGCTTGTCCATCCACACCTGGATATCGGCCTCGGTGAGGGCGATGCGCGGCGGCGCCCCGTCGACCACGCAGCCGATCGCAGGCCCGTGGCTTTCGCCCCAGCTGGTGAACCGGAAGAGGGTACCGAAACTGCTGCCGGCCATGGCCCGCCGGCCTCCGCTCTACTCGCCTTCGAAGTTGCCGAGCAATTCGGCGATCTGCTTCGCGGACGAGGTATTGATCATACCGACGACGTGGTAGCCGGCATCGACGTGCATCACTTCACCGGTCACGCCGGTGCCGAGGTCGGACAGAAGGTAGAGGCCGGCATTGCCGACTTCCTCGGTCGTGACGTTGCGCTTCAGCGGGGAGTTGAGCTCGTTCCACTTCAGGATGTAACGGCCGTCGTTGATGCCGGCGAAGGCCAGCGTCTTGATCGGGCCAGCCGAGATCGCATTGACGCGGATCTTCTGCTCGCCGAGATCGGCCGCCAGGTAGCGCACGCTCGCCTCGAGGGCGGCCTTGGCCACGCCCATGACGTTGTAGTGCGGGATCACCCGCTCGGCGCCGTAGTAGGTGAGGGTGAGCAGGCTGCCGCCGTCCTTCATCAGCGGCACGGCGCGCTGCGCCACCGCGGTGAAGGAGTAGACGCTCACGTTCATCGTGAGGGTGAAATTGTCGGAGCTGGTGTCGAGGTAGCGGCCGCGCAACTCGTCCTTGTTGGAAAAGGCGATGGCGTGGACGACGAAGTCCAGCTTGCCCCATTCCTTCTCCAGCTTGGCGAAGACGGCGTCGATGCTGGCAGGGTTGGTCACGTCGCACGGCTCGATGATCTTGGCGCCGATCGAGTTGGCCAGCGGCCGCACACGCTTTTCCAGGGCTTCGCCCTGGAAAGTGAAGGCCACCTCGGCCCCCTGGTCGTGGCAGGCCTTGGCAATCCCCCAAGCGATCGAGCGTTCGTTGGCGACGCCCATTACGAGGCCTTTTTTGCCGGCCATCAGTTGTGCAGCTACGGTCATGCCTCGTTCTAGCGGGGGAACGGTATTGGGACAAGATGCCGGTGGTGGAACGCGCCGGCCCCCCTCATATTGTGGTCATGATCAGGGAAACGACCGATCCGCTTGAGCTTTTCGCCGCCTGGTACGGCGAGGCCGCCACTTCCGAGCCCAACGACCCCTCCGCCATGGCCCTGGCCACGGTCGGTCCGGACGGCACGCCTGCCGTACGCATGGTCCTTTTGAAGGACTACGACGCCGACGGCTTTGTATTTTACACAAACTATGAAAGCCGGAAGGGCAACCACCTGCTTGCCTATCCCAAGGCGGCCCTGCTTTTCCACTGGAAGTCGCTGCGGCGCCAGGTTCGCCTCGAGGGACCGGTCACCCAGACGACCGCTGCCGAGGCCGACGCCTATTTCGCGAGCCGGGCGCGGGGAAGCCAGATCGGCGCCTGGGCCTCGGAACAGTCGCGGCCGCTGGAGAGCAGGTTCGCCCTGGAGAAGCGGGTGGCGGAGTATGGCGCCCGGCACGTGATTGGTACGGTGCCGCGCCCGCCGCACTGGTCGGGCTTCCGCCTGCAGCCGAACCTGATCGAATTCTGGCAGGACGGCGCCTTCCGCCTGCACGACCGGCTGGAGTATCGACGCAGCGCTCCCACCGGGCCATGGACCACGCGGACGCTTTATCCCTGAGGGCCTGATGGCAATGGAGCCCCAACGGCTGATGCGGCTGGCGACCGTCGCTTCGATGTCGACGGCGCTCATCCTGATCGTCGCCAAGTTCGCGGCCTGGCGACTCACCGATTCGGTGAGCATGCTGTCCTCGCTGGTCGATACCTCGCTCGATCTCGTCAGCTCGATGGTGACCTTCTTCGCCGTGCGGCAGGCCCTCGTGCCGGCCGACGACAACCATCGCTTCGGTCATGGCAAGGCCGAGGGGCTGGCAGGTCTCATACAGGCCGGTTTCATCGCCGCCTCGGGGTGCGCGCTCCTGGTCGCGATCGTCGAGCGACTGGGCAATCCCAAGCAGGTTCGCGAAGAGGAGATCGGGCTGTTCGTCAGTGTCCTGGCGATCGGACTGACGCTATGCCTGGTCACGTTCCAGAAGTACGTCGTGCGGCGCAGTGGGTCGCTCGCCATCAGTGCCGATATGGCGCACTACAGCACGGATCTGGTGGCGACATTTGTAACCGGCATGGGCGTCTTCCTGTCGGGCCTGCTTGACCAGCCGCTGATCGATAGCGGTGTTGCAGGCCTGGTGGCGCTCTACCTGATGCATGGCGGCTGGAAGGTGGGACGGGAGTCGCTGGACGTGCTGATGGACCACGAGCTGCCGGCCGAGGACGGGCGGAAGATCGAGGCGATCGCACGGGCGCATCCCGGCGTGACGGACGTGCACGATCTGAAGACCCGGTCGAGCGGACTCACCAGGTTCATCCAGCTCCATATCGAGGTCGAACGCGACCTCTCGGTGGTGCTGGGCCATGCGATCGGTCTCGAAGTCCAGGCGGAGATCGCCAGGGCCTATCCTGATGCGGAGATCATCCTGCACGTCGATCCGTCTCCTTTGGAAGCGAAAGGTCCTTCGCTGCGCTCAGGATGACAGCGGTTTTTGCGTGAACGCACTGCGCCCATTCCAGAAAAATTGTCATCCTGAGCGCAGCGAAGGACCTTTGATCCGACACCCTATCCGATGAACGTCCCATTCCAGGAAAACATGACCACGCGTCCGTCATTCATCGTCGAGGACCAGTCCGAGACGATCGCCTTCCTCGATGCCGAGCTGAAGCCGGAGCGCCGGATCGACACGCACGGCGCCGTCGTCTTCCTGTGCCGCGAGCGCGCCTACAAGCTGAAGCGCGCCGTGAAGTTCCCCTACATGGACTTCTCGACCGAGGGACGGCGCGCGGCGATGTGCGCCGCCGAGATCGACGTGAACCGGCGCTCCGCGCCCGAGATCTATCTCGGTGTGGCGCCCGTCCTGAGGCGCGACGGAGCGCTGGCGCTGGGCGATGTCGGTGAAACCTCCGGACAAGCGGTCGACTGGCTGGTCGTGATGCGGCGCTTCGACGAGGAGGGGCTGCTGGACCGCATGGCGGCGCGGGGCGTGCTGACCCCGGAGCTCATGGCCGCCCTCGGCGCGCGCGTGGCGCAGTTTCATGACGGGTTGCCGGCCATCGCCTCGGGCTTCTGTTCGCCCGACGACTATCGCCATTCGGTGGCGGCCGATGTCCGCCAGATGCGCGAGGCGGGGGACCGTCTCGATCCGCCGACCAGCGAGGCGCTGGCCGAGGCGATGCCACGGTCGCTCGAACCCTTCATCGATCTCGTGGCGCGCCGCGTCGCGGCCGGTGCGATCCGGCGCTGCCATGGCGATCTGCACCTGCGCAACATCGTGACGCTGAAGGGCCAGCCCGTGCCGTTCGACGCCATCGAATTCTCCGACAAGATCGCCAACATCGACGTGCTCTACGATCTCGCCTTTGCGCTGATGGACCTGGCGCGGCAGGGGCTGGGCGCGATGGCCAACCGTCTGCTGAACGAATGGCTGTGGCGGGTCGGCGAGGTCGAGGGCGCCTCGCACGAGGAGGCGCTGGCGCTCCTGCCGATGTTTCTCGCCCGCCGCGCCGCGATCCGCGCCTATGTCGATTCGGCGGTCACGGCGGTCAGCGGCGCCGACAATGCGCCGGCGCGCGCCTACCAGAAGGCGGCGCTGGCCTTCCTGCAGCCCGCGCCGCCGCGCCTGGTCGCGATCGGCGGCCTGTCGGGCAGCGGCAAGACCACGCTGGCGCTCAAGCTGGCACCCGAGATCGGCCGCACCCCGGGCGCCGTCGTGGTGCGGACCGATGTCGAGCGCAAGCGACAGGCGGGCGTGGCTCTGGAAGAGCGCATGCCGGCGGGCAGCTATTCGCCGGAGGCATCGGCCAGGATTTACGCGGCCTCCATGGCGCGCGCCGAGCGCGTGCTGCGGGCGGGGCAGAGCGTCGTGCTCGATGCGGTCTTCGCCCGCCCTGAGGAACGCGCCGCGGCCGAGGCGCTGGCGCGCACGGTGGGCGTGCCGTTCCAGGGGATCTGGCTCGATGTCCCGAAGGACGTGGCGCAGCAGCGCGTGACGGACCGCAAGGGCGATGCTTCCGACGCCACCGCGTCCGTGGTCGAGCGCCAGTTCGGTTACGATCTCGGAAGCATCGGCTGGGAGCGTCGCTGAATCGGCCTTGACGCTCCCGTTATGAGTGAGTAATCACTCATCTATGAAGCCGGTGAATTTGATCGATGCACTGGACGGCGCGGCCGACGGCCATGTGCGCCAGCGTGAGGCGGCGGCCCTGGCGGTTCGCGACGCCTGCCTCGGCTGGCTCCCGCTGGGTGGACTGCTGGCCCGGCTCGCCGACCCGATCGTACGGGCCTGGATGAAGCGGGCGGGGACCGCCTACGCCGCCGAGATTGAAATCGTCGCCCGCACCCTGAAGAAGCCGGGTATCTGGCTCCTGCACGGCGCCTATCTCTTCGGCTGCACGGCGCTGGCGGACGACGCCGCGCAGGGGCCGCGTCTGCGCCGCACGCTCGACTGGCCGTTTCCCGGCCTCGGCCGCCTCGTCGAGGTGAGGCGCCAGCGCGGCGCGGCCGGCGAATTCCTGAACGTCACCTGGCCGGGCTTCGTCGGCGTGCTGACCGCAGTGGCGCCGGGGCGCTTTGCCGCCTCGATCAACCAGGCGCCGATGCGCCGGCGGTGGCGGACCCCGATGCTGCTGTGGCTCGACTATGCGCTGAACGCGCTCGCCGGCCTGCGGGGCAGCGGGCGCCTGCCGCCCGAACATCTGCTGCGTCATGTCTTCGAGAGCTGCACCAGCTTCGACGACGCGCGCCATCTGCTCGAGACAGTGCCCGTCGCTCGCCCGGTCCTGTTCCTGCTCGTCGGCACGCGGCCCGGCGAGCGGATCGTGATCGAGCGCGAGGAGACGGGCGCGCGGACCTATCGCGACGACACGGTCTTCGCCAACGACTGGCGCGAACGCCATCCGGAGTGGCGGCCCCGCGCTTGCGGCGACGGCGCACCGGTCGAAAACAACACCCGCCGCCGCAGCGCGCTCGCCGCCTGGACCGGATGCGACGCGGACGATTTCGAGTGGGTGGCCGCGCCGGTATTGAATGCCTGCACGCGCCTGTCGGTCGAGATGTGCGCCGCGACGGGCCAGCTGACCGTCGCCGGCTGGGAAGCCGACGAACGAGGCAGCGCAGAACGGGTCACTCAGGTTTCGACGTTCTGTATCCCGTCATCCTGAGCGGAGCCGCCCTCAGGGCGGCGCAGTCGAAGGTCCTCTTTTCCCGCGCACGGTAGGTCGAAGCGAAAACAGGTCCTTCGACTGCGTTCGCTTCGCTCACTGCGCTCAGAACGACGGGGATCCGTTCAAGCGCGCTTCTTCGCCGTGGCGCTGCGCGGCAGCAGGCGAGCGAGGTACTGGCCGGTATAGCTCTCCGGCACCTTCACGATCGCCTCGGGCGGGCCCTCGGCGACGAGGCGGCCGCCGCCGGATCCGCCGTCTGGGCCCATGTCGAGCACCCAGTCGGCGGTCTTGATGACTTCGAGATTGTGCTCGATCACCAGCACCGTGTTGCCGGTCTCGACCAGCCGATGCAGCACTTCGAGCAGCTTGCGCACGTCCTCGAAGTGGAGGCCGGTGGTCGGCTCGTCGAGGATGTAGAGGGTGCGGCCGGTGGCCCGTCGTGAAAGCTCCTTGGCGAGCTTGACCCGCTGCGCCTCGCCGCCCGACAGGGTCGTCGCCTGCTGGCCAATATGGATGTAGCCGAGGCCGACCTGCTGCAAGGTCAGCAGCTTGTCGCGGATGACCGGCACCGCCTTGAAGAACTCGCAGCCCTCGTCGACCGTCATGTCGAGCACGTCGGCGATCGACTTGCCACGGAAGATGATCTCCAGCGTCTCGCGGTTGTAGCGCTTGCCCTTGCAGACGTCGCATTCGACGTAGACGTCGGGCAGGAAGTGCATCTCGATCTTGATGACGCCGTCGCCTTGACAGGCCTCGCAGCGGCCGCCCTTGACGTTGAAGGAGAAGCGTCCGGGCTTGTAGCCGCGCTCGGTCGACTCGGGGAGCTGCGAGAACCAGTCGCGGATCGGCGAGAAGGCGCCGGTATAGGTCGCGGGGTTCGAGCGCGGTGTGCGGCCGATCGGCGACTGGTCGATGTCGACGATCTTGTCGAGATGATTGACGCCGTCGAGCGCGGCATGCGCGCCGGCATGTTCGCGCGCATTGTTCAGCCGCTTGGCCAGCGCCTTGTAGAGCGTCTCGACGATCAGAGTGCTCTTGCCGCTGCCCGACACGCCGGTGACGCAGGTGAAGGTGCCGAGCGGGATGCTGGCCGTCACGTTCTGGAGATTGTTTTCCTTGGCGCCCTTCAGGGTCAGCCAGCGTCCGTTCTTCGGCGGCGGCTCGCGCCGCACCTTGGGAATGGGGACCTGGCGGAAGCCGGAGAGATACTGGCCGGTGAGGCTCGCGCTGTTGCCCATCACCTCTTCGGGGGTGCCCTGGGCGACCACGTGGCCGCCGAGCGCGCCGGCGCCGGGGCCCATGTCGACCAGATAGTCGGCCGCACGGATTGCATCCTCGTCATGCTCGACCACCAGCACCGTGTTGCCGAGGTCGCGCAGGCGCGTCAGCGTCTTCAGCAGCCGGTCGTTGTCGCGCTGGTGCAGGCCGATCGACGGCTCGTCGAGGACGTAGAGCACGCCGGTCAGGCCGGAGCCGATCTGGGAGGCGAGGCGAATGCGTTGGCTCTCGCCGCCCGACAGCGTGCCCGACGTTCGATTGAGGGTAAGGTAGGACAGGCCGACATTGTCGAGGAAGCCCAGCCGCTCGTTGATCTCCTTCAGGATGCGGGCCGCGATCTCGCGCTGCTTTGCCGTGAGCTTGGGATCGAGCGCCAGGAACCACTTCACCGCCTCGCCGATCGAGAACTCGGTGGTCTGGCTGATGTTGAGGCCGGCGATCTTGACCGCGAGCGCCTCGGGCTTGAGGCGGGCGCCGTTGCAGACCTCGCACTTGCTCTCGTGCTGGAAGCGCTCCAGCTCCTCGCGCACCCAGGAGGAGTCGGTCTCCTTCCAGCGGCGGTCGAGGTTGGGGATCACGCCCTCGAACGGCTTGGTCGTCTGGTACTGGCGGATGCCGTCGTCGTAGCGCATGGCGACCGACTCGCTGCCGCTGCCATAGAGAATGGTGTCGCGCACCTTCTTCGGCAGGTCGCGCCACGGCACCGAAGTCTTGACCTTGAAGTGCTTGGCGATGCTGTCGAGCGTCTGCATGTAGTACTGGCCCGACGAATCGGCCCACGGTGCCACCGCGCCTTCCGAGAGCGAGAGCCGGTCGTCCGGCACCACCATCTCCGGGTCGAAGAACATCTTCACGCCGAGTCCGTCGCAGGACGGGCAGGCCCCCTGTGGCGCGTTGAAGGAGAAGAGGCGGGGCTCGATCTCTTCGATGGTGAAGCCCGAGACCGGGCAGGCGAAGCGGGCGGAGAAGACCGTGCGCTCGCCATTGTCGGCGTTCTCGGCGATGGCCAGGCCCTCGGCGAGGGTAAGCGCCGTCTCGAGTGAATCGGCGAGGCGGTTGCCGAGATCGGGCTTCACGACGATGCGGTCCACGACCACGTCGATGTCGTGCTTGAACTTCTTGTCGAGTGCCGGGGCCTCGGCGATCTCGTAGAGCTTGCCGTCGACCTTCACGCGCTGGAAGCCCTTGCGCTGAAGCTCCTGCAGTTCCTTGCGATACTCGCCCTTTCGGCCGCGCACGATGGGCGCCATCAGGTAGAGGCGCGTGCCCTCCGGCATCGTCTTGATGCGGTCGACCATCTGGGAAACGGTCTGGCTCTCGATCGGCAGTCCGGTCGCGGGCGAGTAGGGCACGCCAACGCGCGCGAACAACAGGCGCAGATAGTCGTAGATCTCTGTGACGGTGCCGACCGTCGAACGCGGATTGCGCGACGTCGTCTTCTGTTCGATCGAGATCGCGGGCGAGAGGCCCTCGATCGAATCGACGTCAGGCTTCTGCATCAGCTCAAGGAACTGGCGGGCATAGGCCGAGAGGCTCTCGACATAGCGACGCTGGCCCTCGGCGTAGATCGTGTCGAAGGCGAGCGACGACTTGCCCGAGCCGGAGAGGCCGGTGATCACCACCAGCCTGTCACGCGGCAGGTCGACGTCGACGTTCTTGAGATTGTGCTCGCGCGCCCCCCGGACGGAGATGAAGCGATGCGGCTCGGCAGCGGGTAAGCGGGACTTGGCCATCAGGACCGGAACAATAAGGTAAGCGCGGGATCAGCGCATATGGCGATTATCCCCCGACTTCACCAGTGCCCTGCGTCACGCTGGCGATGCTTGCGCTGCCAGCACCCGGGCGGTCGGACGGTCGTTCATCAGAAGCTGCGCGGTGCCCGCGATCAGTCCGATCAGGACGCCGATCTTCCAGGCGAGGTCGTAAGAGCCCATCAGGTCGAACAGATAGCCGCCGCCCCAGGCGCCGAGGAAGGAACCAGCCTGGTGGCTGAGAAAGGCAATGCCCGTCAGGGTCGACAGGAAGCGCAGGCCGAAGATCTGCACCACCAGCCCGTTGACCAGCGGGATGACTCCCAGCCAGAGCGTGCCCATGGCGGCGCCGAACAGCACGACGGAGAGCGGCGTCGGCGGGAACAGGAAGAACAGCGCCACGGTCAGCGAACGCAGCAGGTAGATCGCGCCCAGCAGCAGGCGCTTGGGGTACTTGTCGCCCAGCCACCCGAACAGCCACGAGCTCAGGATGTTGAAGCCGCCGATCAGCATCAGCGCCACGGCGCTGTAGGACGGATCCATGCCGCACTGCGCGAGGTAGGTGGGCAGGTGGGTGGTGATGAAGACGAGCTGCAGGCCGCACACGAAGAAGGCCAGTGCCATCACGACGTAGCCGCTGTGGCGCCGGGCCTCGTCGAGGGCGCCGGCCAGGGTGAGGTTGCGATCGGTCGACAGGGCGTTGGGCAGCTTGTCGGCACGGCTGCCGATCCAGGCGGCCGGCAGCATGGCGAGTGCCAGGATCACGAAGGCCCAGACGGCGGCACGCCAGCCGTCGCTGTTCAGAAGGTAGGCCGCGATCGGCGCCGTCACCATGGTGCCGACGGAGCCCGCGGCCGAGACGATGCCGAAGGCCAGCGTCCGGCGGCCGGGCTCGACGACGCGGGCGGCGATGTTGGCAGTGATGCCCGAGGTCGTGCAGGCCAGCGCCACGCCGATCAGCACGCCGGCGCCCAGGATGATGGGCAGGGCGCCTTGTGCCGTCGCCGTCAGCCAGATGCCGAGGATGAACAGGGCGCTGCCGATCATGGCCACCCAGCGCGTCCCGTATTTGTCGGCGAATATGCCGGCGATCGGCTGGCTCACGCCCCAGGCGACCTGCTGGACGGAGATCGCCAGCGCGAAGTCCGAGATCGCGATGCCCAGTTCCTTGGAGGCCGGCGCCTGGAAGAGGCCGAGATTCTGACGGATGCCCATGGCGAGGGTCATCATCAGCGCCGCCCCGCCCAGCATGGCGTAGGCCTGGCCGGTCGAAACCTGGGGAACGTGGAAGGATTTGCTCATGGTCGGGGAAGATACGGGAGACCTTGCCGCCACAACCAATGAATTGTCGGAGGGCGCCCATGAGCAGACCTAACTTCACAACCGTAATTTGGTGGCTGCCCACAGGCGGCCGGGGCTAGGTTGCCCGCCGTGAGGTAGGTGCCGCGTCCCGCGGCGCCGGGAAAGCCAAGGAGGCCCCCATGGCGGGCAGCGTCAATAAAGTCATTCTGGTCGGAAATCTCGGCCGCGACCCCGAAGTCAAGTCCATGCAGGACGGTCGTTCGCTGGTGAACATGTCGGTGGCGACGTCGGAGAACTGGCGCGATCGCAACAGCGGCGAGCGCAAGGAACGGACCGAGTGGCATCGCGTCGTGATCTTCAACGACAAGCTGGCCGAAGTGGCCCAGAAATTCCTGAAGAAGGGCGCCAAGGTCTATCTCGAAGGCCAGCTCACGACCCGCAAGTGGACCGATCAGAGCGGCCAGGAACGCTACACGACCGAAGTGGTCATCCCGCGCTTCGGCGGCACGCTCACCATGCTCGACGGCCGCAGCGGCGGCGGTGAGGGCGGCGGGGGCGGCGGCATGGACGACGATTTCGGCGGCGGCGGCATGTCCGGTGGCGGCGGGATGCCGAGCGGCGGCGGCGGTGGCGGTGGCCGCGCGGCACCGCGTGGCAAGGCCGAGCTCGACGACGACATTCCCTTCTAGGCCATGCGGACGCTCGTCCTGGGAGGGACGGGCGTCTTCGGCGGCCGGCTTTGCCGCCTTCTGGCGAACGATCCACTGATCGAGCTGACGGTCGGCGCGCGCGATCGGGCCAGGGTCGAGGCGATGGCCGCCGAATTGGGCGTGGCTGGCCTGGTGCTCGATTGGCGTCACGACCTCGATCGCCTGCTTGCCTCGCGGCAGTTCGACGTCCTCGTCCACGTGGCCGGTCCCTTCCAGGGCCAGGACTATTCGGTGGCGGAGGCCTGTATCCGTCACGGCGTCCACTATCTCGACCTCTCCGACGATCGCGCCTTCGTCTGCGGCATCGACCGGCTGGATGCGGTCGCCAGAGACGCGGGCGTGCTCGTTTGCTCGGGCGCCAGCACGGCGCCGGCGCTCACGGCGGCGATCCTGGAGCAAGCCTTGGACGAGGGCATGGCCGTCGACCGCGTGTCTTTCGCCATCGTGCCCGGCAATGATGCGCCGCGCGGCCTCGCCCTGATTGAGGCCATCCTGGCGGGCGCAGGGAAGCCCATTCCCGATCAGCCGGGCCGGCATGTCTGGGGCAGCCTTCGCCGCATCTCCGTGCCCGGGCTGGGCCGCCGCTGGGCGGCTTCCTGCGACCTGCCCGAGCCGGCCTTGTTTCGCCAGCGTTTCGGCGTGGCGGAGACCTATGCCGGCGCCGGGCTGGAGCTCTCCGTCCTGCATCTCGGACTATGGGTGCTGGCCATGCCGGTCCGGCTGGGGTTGCTTCACTCGCTCAAGCCGGCGGCGACGCCGCTGGCCTGGATCGCCGACCGCCTGCGCGCCTTCGGCACCGACAAAGGCGGGCTGCGCATCGATTTCGAGGGCGCGGGCGGTTCGCGCACCTGGTCTCTGGTGGCCGAAGGCGGAGATGGTCCTTTCGTGCCGGCGACGCCTGCGGCCGCGCTGGTTCGCAAGCTGGCGCGGGGAGAGGTGTCACGGCGGGGCGCCGTGCCCTGCATCGGCCTCCTGTCCCTGGCCGAGATCGAGGCCGAATGGGTGCAGGCGTCTCTGCGCATCGCATCCGGATGGGGCAAGGACGGGGCGTCTTTCCGCCCTTCGCTCTATCGCCGCGTCCTGGGCAGTGCCTACGGCGCCATGTCCGAAGGCGGGCAAAGGCTTCATGACGACGCGGGCGGCACGTGGAGCGGCCGATGCTCGGTCGAGGGACCCGCCAACCTCGCCGGGCGGCTCGTGGCCCGTCTGTTTGCCCTGCCGCCCGCGGCGGCTGATGCCCCGATCGAAGTCGACTTCGCCGTGCGTGGCGGACGCGAGACCTGGATCCGGCGGGTCGGCGGCCGCGCGATGCGCTCCGAACAGTGTATCGGGCTGCGCCGGCCCACCGGGTGGATCGTCGAGCGGTTCGGGCCCTTCGCCTTCGATCTCGCGGTGCCGGTGACGGCCGGCCGGCTCGAACTGGTGATGGCGGGAATGCGCTTCGGCGGCGTGAAGCTGCCGCGTTTCTGCTGGCCTGTCGTCAAGGCGGCCGAGACCGGGGATGAGGAGGGGCGTTTCCGGTTCGATGTCGAGATCGGCCTGCCGTGGATCGGCCGGCTGGTGCGCTATCGCGGCTTCCTCACAGGTCGATGAAGCGATCTCGTGTCTGCGGCGATGGCACGAGGCAGGAGTCGAGCTGGCCGAACCAGCGGATCCGGTTGCGCGCGACGATGTCGTAGATTGGGTCTCGCAGGATCTTCGGGATCAGGACCAGCGGGTAGAGCCAGCGCGCCGGGCCCCGCAGGTGGCGCAGCGCCCGCAGTGCGGCGGTCGAGCGGGTGTAGATACTGCCGTCCTCGAGGAGCAGGATCGTGCGGTCCAGCGTGTCGTCGGGCAGGTCGAGGGCAAGCAGGACACGCCGGCCGAGGGCCGACTGCGCGCTGGCGAATTTGAGATGCCCGTCCGGATCGCGCTTGAGGCAGAAGGCGACGAAGCGGCTGCACAGGACGCACTGGCCATCGAAGAAGTAGAGCGGCTGCGGCAGGTCCGCCAGGGCCGCGGGAAGGGTCACGCAGGAAAGCCCAGCGCCCGCAGTTGGGCCACCGTCTCGTCCGCCGAACGGTGATGGATGCCGCTCATGCCGGTGGCTTGCGCTCCCTCGACGTTTGCCACCACGTCGTCGATGAACACCGCGTCCTGGGGGCGGAAACCGCCCGTGCGGCAGGTCAGTTCGAAGATCGCGGCATCGGGCTTCCAGCATCCGACATGCCCAGAGACAATGAAATCTCGGAAGCGGCCGATGAAGGGATGCCTTGCCTGGCCCGGCCCGCGCAGCCAGGCATCGAGGAAGCCGGGGGCGTTGGACAGCAGGTAGAGCGGCACGCCCCCGTCGCCCAGCCGCTCGACCAGGTCGACCATCGCGGGGAAGGCGTGGTCGAGCATCTCGTCGAAACGGTCGTAATAGGCCGCAATCAGGGCTTCCTTGCCCGGATGGAGCGCCTGCAGCTCACGCGTGGCGGCGGCGGGATCGCCATCGTAGTCCTGCCGCATGTGCCATTCGCGCGTGGTCACGTTTGCCAGGAAGTGCTCCATCTCCGCCGCCTGCGGGATGAGCTTCCGGTAGAGGTGCCGCGGATTGTAGTCGATCAGCACGCCGCCCATGTCGAAGACCACGACCGAGGGACGCGAAGGGGTGCTTTCTGGGGGCAAGTCACGGCCTTTTCATGAGGCAATTTCGAGTGGAATTTAGCCAATAAAATCAATGCATTAAAGGGGGCTTTTCCAGGCGATTTTTGTTGGTCCGGAGAGGCTTGTTTGCTAGGTTGCGAAATACCCCCGCCGGAGTCTCCGGAAGGGCTGCAAGAACGAGAAAATTCCAGGTCTCCGTGAGCGACGATACGACCCTTCCGCCGGCGCCGCCGCCCCCCGACGCGCCTCCGCCACAGCCCTCGCCGCACGATATCGCCCCGATCACGATCGAAGAGGAGATGCGCCGCTCCTACCTCGATTACGCCATGAGCGTGATCGTGTCGCGTGCGCTGCCCGATGCGCGCGACGGCCTGAAGCCCGTGCAGCGCCGCATCCTCTACGCGATGAAGGAGGGCGGCTACGACTCGACGCGGCCCTTCCGCAAGTCGGCGCGCATCGTCGGCGACGTGATGGGCAAGTATCACCCGCACGGCGACAGCGCGATCTACGATGCCATGGTGCGCATGGCGCAGGACTTCTCGATGCGCCTGCCGCTGATCTCGGGGCAGGGCAATTTCGGCTCGATGGACGGCGATCCGCCGGCGGCGATGCGTTACACCGAGGCGCGTCTTGCCACCGTCGCCGAGACGCTGCTCGAGGACATCAACAAGGACACCGTCGAGTTCCAGCCGAACTATGACGAGCGCGAGAGCGAGCCGACGGTGTTGCCGGCGGCCTATCCGAACCTGCTGGCCAACGGCGCCGGCGGAATCGCGGTGGGCATGGCGACCAACATCCCGCCGCACAATCTCGGCGAGCTGATCGATGCCTGCCTGGCGCTGATCGCCAATCCGGAGCTGACGGTGCCGCAGCTCATGGAATATGTGCCGGGCCCGGATTTCCCGACCGGCGGTCTCATCCTCGGCCGCAACGGGATCCGCGCCGCTTTCGAGCTCGGTCGTGGCTCGATGATGATGCGGGCCAAGACCAACATCGAGCAGAAGTCCGGCGGCCGCGAATCGATCGTCGTCACCGAGATTCCCTATCAGGAGAACAAGGCCCGGCTGCACGAGCGCATCGCCGAGGTGGTGCGCGATAAGAAGGTCGAGGGCATCTCCGAGATTCGCGACGAGAGCGACAGGGACGGCGTGCGGCTGGTCATCGACCTGAAGCGCGATGCCATGGCCGACATCGTGCTCAACCAGCTCTATCGCTTCACGCCGTTGCAGACGAGCTTCAGCGTCAACGCCCTGGCGCTCGACGGTGGCCGCCCGAAGCTGATGAGCCTCAAGGAGCTGCTCGAGGCCTTCATCCGCTTCCGGGCCGAAGTGCTCACCCGGCGGACCCGCTTCGAGCTCAACCATGCGCGCGACCGCGCCCATGTGCTGGTCGGTCTCGCGATCGCCGTCGCCAACATCGACGAAGTGATCGATATGATCCGCCGCTCGCCCGATCCGAACGTGGCGCGCGAGCGGTTGATGGCCAAGGACTGGCCGGCCGCCGACGTGAAGCCGCTGATCGACCTGATCGCCGAGCCCGGTCGCGAAGTGTCGGCCGAGGGAACCTACCGGCTCTCCGAGGTGCAGGCCCGCGCCATCCTGGAGTTGCGACTGCAGCGCCTGACCGGCCTGGAGCGCGACAAGATCGCCGAGGAGCTGACCGAGGTCGCAAAGCTGATCGAGGGCTATCTCGAACTGCTGGGCGACCGCGACAAGCTGTTCGCGATGATGGGCGAGGAGCTGCGCGAGATCAGGGAGAAGTATGCCACGCCGCGGCGCACCCAGATCGTCGACAACGAGTTCGAGCAGGACGTCGAGGACCTGATCCAGCGCGAGGATATGGTCGTCACGGTGACTCATGGCGGCTACGTAAAGCGCGTGCCGGTGTCGGCCTATCGCGCCCAGCGCCGCGGCGGCAAGGGCCGCTCGGGCATGGCCACGCGCGAGGACGATTTCGTGTCGAGCCTGTTCGTGGCCAATACCCACACGCCGGTGCTGTTCTTCTCCAGCCGGGGCATCGTCTACAAGCTCAAGGTCTGGCGCCTGCCGCTCGGCGCGCCGCAGGCGCGTGGCAAGGCGTTCGTGAACCTGCTGCCGCTCGGCGAGGGCGAAACGATCAGCGCCGTGATGCCGATGCCGGAGGACGAGGCGAGCTGGTCGACGCTCAACGTGATGTTCGCGACGGCGCGCGGCGGCGTGCGCCGCAACGAGCTCAGCGACTTCACCAGCGTCAACCAGGGCGGCAAGATCGCCATGAAGTTCGAGGGCGAGGATGCAGGCGATCGCCTGATCGGCGTCAGCGTCTGTTCCGAGGAGCAGGACGTACTGCTGGCGACGCGCCAGGGCCGCGCCATGCGCTTCCCGGTCTCGACTGTGCGTGTCTTCGCCAGCCGCAATTCGACCGGCGTGCGCGGCATCGCGCTGGCTGAGGGCGACGAGTTGATCTCGATGTCGCTGGTCGACGGCGGCAAGGGCATTCCGACCGAGGATCGTGACGCCTACCTGCGTCAGTCGCGCGCGCTGCGCCAGGCCGAGAACGCGGTGGAAGCCGGCGAGGCGGTCACAGAGGAGGAAATGCCCGCGGGTGAGGAGGCGGCGGCGTCGGCCACTACGCTTTCGCCGGAGCGCTTCGCCGAACTGCAGGCCAAGGAGGAGTTCGTACTCACCGTGGCTTCGTCGGGCTTCGGCAAGCGCACGTCGGCCTACGAGTATCGGGTGACCGGTCGCGGCGGCAAGGGCGTCGAACTCATGAGCCTCGCCAAGGGCGGCGAGATCGTCGCGGCGGTTCCGGTCCGGGATACGGACGAGATCATGCTGGTCACGGACGGCGGCACGCTGATCCGCTGTCCCGTGGACGGAATTCGCATCGCGGGACGGGCGACGCGCGGTGTACGCATCGTCAACGTGAGCGAGGGCGAGCGCGTCGTCACGGCCGTTCGCATCGGCGAGGACGATGCCGGAAACGGCAATGGCAACGGCGATGACAGTTCCGAGCCAAGTTCCGAAACTAGCGGTGGATAAGGACCGGTCGTGTCGCTAAGACTTCGCGGTCGCAGTCTGCGCACAAGGGGGAGACATGGCCGTAGAACGCACCGGGGTGTATCCGGGCACGTTCGATCCCATCACGAGCGGGCACATGGAAGTGGTGCGGCGCTCGCTGCGCCTCGTGGACAGGCTGGTGATCGGCCCACACATCAACGTGGGCAAGGGACCGCTGTTCTCGCTCGAGGAGCGGATCCAAATCATCAACGAGGACATCGCGGATTTTCCACAGGCCGACCGCGATCGCATCACGGTGGTGCCGTTCGAGGGGCTGCTCATCCACTTCGCACGGGACGTGAAGGCATCGCTCATCATCCGCGGGCTGCGGGCCGTCTCGGACTTCGAGTACGAAATTCAGATGGCCAACATGAATGCGCGCATGGAGCCTGCGATCGAGACCATCTTCCTGATGGCGTCCGATCGGCACCAGTTCATCGCCTCTTCCCTGGTGAAGGATATTGCCCGGCTGGGTGGGGACACGTCTCAATTCGTGTCCAAGAAGGTGTTCGAGCGCCTGAAGGCCAAATTCGCCAAGAACTGAGGCCGGGAGAGGCCTCGTTGACCATCGGCCCCCCGCACTTTATATGGGCGCCGCGCGGCGAAGAGGCCCGCGGCGCGGAACCGGAAAGAGCCCGTAGCTCAGCGGTAGAGCATCTGACTTTTAATCAGAGGGTCGTGGGATCGTACCCCACCGGGCTCACCACTGGACCCAAGAAGGAGAAGAACGGCTCATGCCGTCGGTGAAAGTCGTCAACGGCAAGCAGATCGTGGTCGAGCATCTCGGTCCGATCGAGCGCCTCTTCAGCTTCATCGTGAAGCCGTTCGTCCGCATGGCGCAGCATCGCGACCTGATCGCTGCCATCCTGCGGCGTGAGGTGCGCGAGCGCTTCAAGGGGTCCATCGCCGGCTGGATCTGGGCGATCATTGCGCCCCTGCTGATGATCGCCGTCTATACCTTCGCGTTCACGACGACGCTTTCGCTGCCGGTGGCCGACGGCACCGACGGCAAGCAGGTCAGCTATTCGCTGTTCATCTTCAGTGGCCTCATCGTCTTCAGCTTTTTCTCGGAAATGGCGTTCAGGGCGCCGATGCTGCTGCACGAGTACACGCACTTCATCAAGCAGACGATTTTCCCGAGCGACATGCTGCCGGTGATCTCGACCCTGCGCGCCACGGCCTACACGCTGATCTCCGGTGCGGTGATGCTGCTGTTCCAGCTCGCAATGACCGGCTCCCTGCCGTGGACGGTGCTGCTGGTGCCGCTGATCTTCATACCGTTCATGGCGTTCCTGATCGGCATGTCGTGGTTTCTGGCAGCGCTGGGCGCTTTCACGCGCGATGCCGGCTACCTGATGATCACCATCGTGCCGCTGTTCATGTTCGCGACGCCGATCTTCTACTCCCACACCGGTCTGCCGCCGCCGTTCAACTTCTGGATCTATGCCAATGCACTGACGGGATTCGTCGAGGTCATGCGCGACGTCGTCCTGTTCGGCAAGCTGCCTGACATGATCGTCTACGGGTATACGCTTGCGATCTCGGTGTTCAGTTTCTATTTCGGCTACTGGTTCTTTGACAGGTATCGGAATGTCATCGTCGACGTCCTCTGAGATCGTCGTCGAGGCGAAGAACCTCGGCAAGGCTTTCCAGCTCTATGCTCATCGCAACGACTGGTTGAAGCAGGTGCTGTTCGGCTGGTGGAAGGCGTACTTCAAGCCGTTCTGGGTGCTGCGCGACATCAGCCTCGAGGTGAAGAAGGGCGAGAGCATCGGCATTCTCGGCCGCAATGGCTGCGGCAAGTCCACCCTGCTGCAGGTGGTCTGCGGCATGACCCTTCCCAGCCATGGCGAACTCCGGGTCAACGGCCGCATCGCGCCAGTGCTCGCGCTGGGCTCGACCTTCGACATGGAACTTTCGGGGCGCGAGAACGTCCTGATCGGCGGCGCCGTGCTTGGGCTCAAGCGCAGCGAGGTCCTGCGCAAGTTCGATTCGATCGCCGAGTTCGCCGGCATCGGCGAGTACATGGACCAGCCGGTGAAGCACTATTCGATGGGCATGCGCACGCGCCTGGCCTTCTCGATCTGCGCCCATGTCGAGGCCGATATCCTGGTGGTCGACGAGGCCCTGTCGGTCGGCGACGCGGCGTTCCAGCGCAAGTGTCTCGACTGGATCGACAATTTCCGCAAGACCGGGACCCTGCTCTTCGTTTCCCATTCGATGGCCGAAGTCCGCCGCCTGTGCACGCGCGCGATCTGGATCGAGGAGGGGCGCATCCGCGAGCAGGGTGACCCCAATGACGTCATCCGCTCCTACCATCGGGCCCTGCTGGTCGAGAAGGACGACGTCCAGCGCTTCTCCTCCGGAAACGCCAAGCAGGTCGCTGCGGGCGAGTAGGGCCGGATGGAGCCGGGGACCCTGGTGTGGCTCGGCTTCGGCTGGTGGTCGTTTGGTTCGGCAATCCAGTGGGCAAGTGCGGCGCTGGCGCGTACGCCCCGACGGACGTCTGCCGCCAGCCATCGGGCCGGTGATTTCAGCATCGTGGCGCCGATGGCCGGCGCCGAGGACGCGACGGTGGCTTACGTCGAGGTCCTGCGACGGCTGGCCGAGGCCGGGGTCGAGGTGCTGATCTGCGTGGCCCAGCCCGACGATGGCGCCGTGGCGCCGCTCAGGACCCTTTGGCCCGAGGCGCCGATCCTCGTCGGCAAGGACGACACGTTCAATCCGAAGATGAACAATGTGCGCAAGGGCCTGGAAGCGGCCAGCCGCCCGGTCGTGGGCCTGTGCGATGCCGGTATCCAGCTCTCCCTCGACGAATTGCGTCGTGCGGCGGCGCCTCTGGCGGCGGGGGCGGGGCTGGTGCTCGCGCTCAAGGCCGCTGAAGCGCCCGGTACCTTCGCGGCCGAGATCGAGCGCGCCTATATCGACGGGCACCAGGCGAGGTTCCTGTTCGCCGCCGACCGGCTGGGGCTGGCCGTGGCGTCGGGCGGTGTCACGCTGATGACCCGGGAGACGCTTCAGCGCATCGGCAACTGGCGGGGCTTCAATCGCTGGATCGCCGACGACTATTCGGTCGTGCGCTCGGTGCGCGAACTGGGCCTTTCCACGCAGCTGGGCGAGGTTATGCCGCGTCTGCCGCTCGGGGAACGGTCCTGGGCGACCGTGTGGCGGCGCCAGGTTCGCTGGGCACGAACGCGGCTGCGGCTGCCGGTCTGGCCCCTCGTGCTGTGGGAACCCGCGATCGGCTGGGCTGCCACCGGCCTGGCCGGCGTCGGTGCCCTCGTCTGTTCGGGCGCGAACGCCGCCCTGGTCGCCGGCGCCCTGCTCCTCCATACCGTCTTGTGGCTGCTGGCCGAGAAGTGGTTCATGACGGGCCGAGGTCTTTCCTTCGGGATCGGCGCGGCGGCGGCGGCACTGGTTCGCGAGGTCCTGGCACCGGTACTGATCGTGAATGCGCTGTGGGGCCGAAGCATCTATTGGCGTGGTAGCGATCTGGGCGGGCAATGGCGCGATCGCCAGGTGGCCGCCAAGGACAGGCAGAGGGATGCCGCACCCGGGAAGTCCGTATGAGTAGCATGAGCAAGAAGCAGCCGATCTCCACCGTGATGCTGCCGGTCAAGATCGATTCGGTGACCGCGACGGGTGTCGGGGAGCTGCTGCTGGCAGCCCTTCGGCCGGGCGCGCGCCTCATCGTCGATGGCAGCCAGGTCACCTATATGAGCGCTGCCGGCGTCCGGACCTTCGCGTCCGTCCTGCATCAGGCGGCGAACATGGAGGCCCGCATCGTTTTTTGCCGGTTCGCCGGCGCTGCGTGGGATTGCCTCCTCGTCAGCGGTTTCTCGGAGTTGCTGGAGATCGCCGGGACAGCGGAGGAGGCGACGGCAAGGCTCGAGAGGGAACCACGACTCTCCGCCGGGGAAAGCTTGCACCGGCGCCGCGCCACGGGTTAACTACGACTTGGGCTGAGTGAAGCATCAATGAGTTGGGACGAGGCGCGGCGCGGATCGCGACAGTTCCGGACGGAGATCGGGATTTGACAATCTGGAGCTGGCTGCGCGCTGCCGCGCGACCTACCGCCATTGTCCTTGGCCTGGTTGTCGGCTTGGCGGCCTGTACCGCGATGCCTGGCGACGGCCCCTGGATGGGAGGCGCGGCCACGACGACGACGGACGCCTTGCCCTTTGACGTCATCGATCTTACCCCGACCACCATCGCGAACTATCGTCAGCCACCGCCTATCGACCGCCCCTCGACGGTGAGCAATTTGCCAGCCGGCGGCCGGATCGCCGTGGCGCCCGGCGACGCCATCAAGGTGCGTATCTTCGAGCCCTACGAGGGCAGCATCTTCCCGACCATCCAGCGGCCGGGAGCCGACTTCGGCGTCCAGCGCGTCACCGACGACGGAACGGTCAATGTGCCGTTCGTCGGCACGATCAAGGTCGCGGGGCTCGACCTCAGCCAGATCGAGAAAAAGATCGCCCAGCAGGTGGCGGCTTCTGGCAAGGCCCAGGACCCGCAGGTCATCGTCGAATTCGTCGCCGACCGGACCCACACCGTGATGATATCGGGCGACGTCAGGAACCCCGGGCGCATCTCCCTGCTCGAGGGGGTGCGCTCCGTGGTGGAGGCGATCAACAAGGCCGGCGGTCCGGCCGGCATCGGCGGACAGGCTCCCAACGGCGTGGGCGCCAATCAATTCGAGGTGGTCGTGCGCCGTAACGGCCAGATCATCCTGCAGACGCAATATTCCGACCTGCTGGCCGGCGGCGATATCGGCCTTCAGAAGAACGATGAAATCGTGGTGCGCCCCAATCCGCGCATGTTCACCGTTCTGGGCGCCGTCGTGAAGGCGGGCAATGTCGACATGTCCAAGCATTCGATCAGCCTGCTCGAGGCCATGGGGACGGTCGGCGGCCTCAACGACACGCGGGCCAACAAAACAGGCGTTTATGTGTTCAGAATGGGGGATTTGCAGAATAATCCCACAGCCCGGGGGCGGGTTTTCCGGCTTGATCTTTACCAGCCGGTGTCCATTTTCATTGCACAGCAGTTTCCGGTACTGCCGAAGGACGTTGTCTATATCACTAACGCGCCGCTCTACGAGTACGACAAGATATTGACATCACTCTATCGCACCTTCTCGATCGTCGGCGTGGCGCGAGGCAATGTTCTGACGACCGGCTTCTGACGCCGAACTTCCAACTAGGGGCAGCGTCCCCAAGGGTTTTCTGGTACTATTTGTTATGGCGCAGGTAAGAAAGTTCACTTGGAGCGCCGCAGGACTGGTCGCGCTGCTGGTTGGCGCGGCTCTGATCCTGTGGATGACTCCCAGCCGGCAGACCAGCAGTGCGCAGGACGGGCCCCGTCCTTTGCCGCCGCTGATCTCCCGTGGCTACACCGACGCGCCTGCGGGCACGGCGTTGATTGCTGGCGATCCGGCCGGCGGCGGTGTGCTGATCGAGCTGCGGGTTACGGACGGCCAGAAGGTAAAGCGCGACGAAATCATCGCCGTCCTGTCGAACTATCCCAAGGCCGATATCGCCGTTCGCACGACCGAGGCGGAGCTTGTCAAGACCGAGCGGGCTCGCAAGTCGATGGTCAGCGGCTATCGCACCGCCGAGATTGCCATGCAGGAAGTCATGGTCAGGTCGGCGGCGGAAGAGGTCAAGCTCAAGAACCTAGAGATGCAGCGTTCGGGCAAGCCGCCGGACCAGAAGCAGCTCGAACAGAGCATCTCCCTTCAAAGCCTCGAGCGGGAGCAGGCAAAACTGCGCGTCATGAAGGAGACGCTGCAGACCGACCTGCAGCAGATCGATACGGACATTTCGATCATCAAGGCCAAGCTGGACAATGCCCGGAACACACGCGAGCAGGCACTGGTGCGTTCGCCGCTCGACGGCATCGTCATCCAGATCTATTCCCGCCAGGGTGAGCGCGTCTCCCAGAACGGCATCGCCAAGATCGTCGATCTGTCACAACTTCGCGTGCTGGCCGATGTGGACGAGCTGAATGTCGGTCGCATCGCGGCCGGCGGCAAGGTCGAGGTGACCTTTCGTGGCAGTCCGACCGTCTACATGGGCACGATCTCCCGCGTCGCGCCGACGGTGAAGCGCATGCAGCGCATGGAGCCCGATGGTGGCTCTTCCACCGACGCGCGCGTGGTGCAGGTCGAGATCCAGCTCGATGACCCGTCCAGCATGCCCCAGGTGCTGGGCCGCGAGACGCGCGTCACCTTTCTCTGATGGCTGTCTCGCTGCCAGGCAATCCGCCGCTGCGGCCGCGGCGCTGGTTCAGCTGGCGGCCTAGCTTCTCGTTGGCGCGTTTGCGGGCGGCAGCCATCACCGCCACTCGGATGCCGCTGGGCTCCCAGCAGCTCAAGCGCCAGCGGACCAGCACCCTTCTGTCGCTGGCCGGCGTCACTGCAAGCCTGCTGGTGATCTTCGCCCAGCTCGGGATCGAGCGCGCCGTCTATGACTCGGCGATCCGGCTGCACCGCTCCGTTGTCGGCGATCTCGTCCTGGTCCCCTACGGCTTCAAGTCGCTGCAGCTTCATGCCGAAGTGCCGGCCTCCATGATGGACGTTCTGGCGGCCAATCCGGCGGTGACCAACACGCTGCCCTTCTGGTTCGGCGTCATGTCGCTGACCCACAAGGGCATGGAAGGAAGCCGCCGCATCGCCTGGTACGCCCTCGATGTGGAGCGGCCTGCCATCGACGTGCCTGGTCTGCGCGACAACCTCTACCGCCTTCGCGAGTCCCGGCGGCTGCTCTACGACCGCGAATCGAGGCCCTATTTCGGCGATCTTGCCGAGCAGGTGGGGCCCGCCAAGCCGGAGTTCCAGGTTCTGGGACCGCCCGACACGCGCGGTCTGCTGCGTCAGCTGTTCGTGGTCGGCACCTTCGCGCTCGGCCCCAACGTCCTGAACGACGGCGCGGTCATCATGTCGGAGGACACGATGGCCGAGGTGTTCGGCTCGTGGTGGTCGGACCGGCCAGCCTTCATCGCGGTCCAGCTCGCCAAGGGCTCGAACGTCGACCAGGTTCGCCGGGAGCTCAACACCGCGCTGGCGGGGCGTGGCGAGGTCGTCACCCTGCGCGACTTCGAGAAGCGCGAACGGACCTACTGGTCGCGCGAGACGCCGGTCGGCTACATCACCGACCTGGGCTTCGTGATGGGCGTGATGATCGGCATGGTCTTCATCTATTACGCCCAGTACCAGATCATCCGGTTCTACCTGCCCGAATATGCCATCCTGAAGAGCCTTGGTTACGACTGGTGGTTCTTCCTGTTCATGATCGGCCAGATCGGCGCGGCCATCATCACGCCGGCCTTCCTGGTGGCCTTCACCCTCGGGCGCTTCGTCTACGGGGCCACGGAGGCGGCGATGCACCTCGGCATGACGATGGGCCTGCGCGAGATGGTCGTGGCGCTGGTCGCCTGCCTGATCATGACCCTCGTTTCCAGCCTGTTCGCCATCCGGCGCCTGTGGCGGGTCGACCCCATCATGCTGTTCGAGTGAGCGCGATGGCAGACACGCAGGGATTCGGGCCGCCGGTCGTCGAGGCGGTCGACGTTCATCACCATTACGGCGAGGGACCGCAGCGGGTCGATGTCCTGTACGACATCAACATGCAGGTCCGTGAGGGTGAACTGGTGATCGTCACGGGCCCGTCGGGCTCGGGCAAGACGACGCTGCTCACCATCCTCGGGACCATGCGCAAGCCCTCCGAGGGCAAGCTGCGGCTGCTCGGCACCGATATCGTCGGTCTGGGCGGTTCCGATCTCGACGTCCTGCGCAACCGCATCCGCTTCCTGTTCCAGAAGCGCAATCTCCTGTCCTCGCTGACGGCGCTTCAGAACGTGATCGCCGGCGTCTCGACGACGCCGCTCGCCGATCCCGCCTGGGACGAGCCGCGCGCGCGCCATCTGCTCGGCATGCTCGGCCTCGGCGACAAGGCGTCCGCCTGGCCCGACGAGCTGTCGGGCGGCCAGCAGCAGCGTGTGGCCATCGCCCGCACCATGATCGGACTGCCCGACCTGATCATCGCCGACGAGCCGACCTCGGCGCTCGACCGCGTGTCGGGACGGCTGGTGGTCGACCAGCTCAAGGATCTCTCGATGCGCGCCAAGTGCGCCGTGGTCCTGTCGACCCACGACGAGCGCATCTTCGACGTGGCCTCGCGCCGTCTCCATATCGAGGACGGCCGTTGCTTCGAAGTCCCCATTCACTACCATTGAACGCGGCGGCCCCGGCATGCTGCTGTTCCTGATCGATCTCCTGGTGTTCCTGTGCCTCGCCGCGCAGTTCGCGATCGCGGGCTATTTCCTCTACCTGGTCTACTGGCTGTTCGAGCTGCCGCGCGACGAAGCCCCGGCGCCCTCACTGCCCGAGGAACTGCCGCGTGTGCTGGTGCAGGTGCCGGTCTACAACGAGCCGCTGGTGGTGGAACGATCGATGGCCGCGATGGGCGCCCTCGACTGGCCGCGCGACCGTCTGACCATCCAGCTTCTCGACGACAGCAACGACATCACCTCCGACATCGCCGCGCACGCCATCGCGCGCCTGCGCCGCGCCGGCATCGATGCGCATCACGTCCGCCGCAGCGACCGCGGCGGCTTCAAGGCCGGTGCGCTGGCAGCGGGCCTGGCACTCGACGATGCGCCCTATGTCGCGGTGTTCGACGCCGATTTCGTGCCGCCGCCGGGCTGGCTGAAGGAGGCCATGGTGGCAATGCTCAGCCATCCGCGCGCGGCCTTCGTGCAGACCCGTATCGAGTGGGGCAACGGCGGGCGCAACTGGCTGACGCGCGCGCAGCGCCTCATGCAGGACGCGCACTTCGCCGTGGAGCAGGACGTCCGGGCGCGGCGCGGCGTGCCGTTCCAGTTCAATGGCACCGGTGGCATCTGGCGCCGTGCGGCCGTCGAGGAGGCAGGCGGCTGGTCGCACGACACGCTGTCGGAGGACCTCGACCTGGTTCTACGAACCTACCTGAAGGGCTGGACCGGCGTGTTCCTGATGGACACGCACGTGGTCGGCGAGCTGCCGCAGAAGGTCGAGGATTTCAGCGCCCAGCAGAGCCGCTGGTCGAAGGGCTTCGTGCAGGTCGCCCGCAAGCTGCTGGGGCCGATCTGGAAATCGGCCTGGCCGGCCGAGGCCAAGCTCACCACCACCGTGGCCCTCGCCCAGCAGCTCATCTTTCCGCTGATCGTGGTCGGGGTCGTGGCCCTGGCGATCTCGATCGTGGGCCACGGCCGGCTGCTGGGGCTTTTCCAGTTCGCCCTCTGGCTGTGGCTGATCGGCATGCTGGTGGTGCTGTTCGGCATGACCTGGGGCGCCTACCGGCGCCTGGAGCGCGGCGGCGCGGCGCGCTACTTGGTCACGGCTGCCAGCGTGCCCGCGCTGATCGTATACCTCGCCGTCGCCAATGCCGCCGCGATCGTGAGCGCGGGCTTCGGCAAGAAGACAGAGTTCAACCGCACGCCCAAGACGGGCGTCTGAGGCAGCGTCGATGGCCATCCTCGCCACCCTGGCTCTTCTCTTCGGCGCCGTTTTCGCGGTCTGCTGTGTCCTGCTGGCCGCCTTCATCGGCAGCCTGCTCTACATGGTGGTGCTGCATCATCGCCTGAAGGCCAGCGGGCTGCGTCGCGAGGAGATGCTGCTGTCGACGCCGTTGCCGGCCGACGCCGACCTGCCGCATGTCGTCGTGCAGATTCCGTCGTTCAACGAGGGGCCCGTGGTGCGCCGCGGCGCCGAATCGGCGGCGGCGCTCGACTGGCCGCGCGACAAGCTGCACATCCAGCTCCTCGACGACAGCACCGACGAGACGGCCGACATGGTCCGCGAGGTGGCGGCGGAGCTGCGGGCCAAGGGCTTCGACGTGGTGGCGCTCCAGCGCACCGACCGCAGCGGCTACAAGGGCGGGGCGCTGCACGAGGCGATGCAGAAGACGCCCTACGACTTCTTCGCGATCTTCGACGTCGACTACATCCCGCCGACCGATTTCCTGCGCGTCTGCATGCGGCCGTTCTTCGCCGAGCCCAAGACCGCGTTCGTCCAGGCGCGCTTCGATTTCCTCAACCCGCATGAGAACGCGCTGACCGAGATGCAGATGGTGACGCTCGACGCCCATCTCGGCATTGAGCAGGCGACGCGCTGCTGGGCCGGCCATCCGCTGCCGTTCAACGGCACCTGCGGGATCTGGCAGCGCGCGGCCATCGACGCCGGCGGCGGCTGGAAGGGCGACACCGTCACGGAGGATCTCGACCTCACCTATCGCGGCTGGGTGAAGGGTTGGCGGGCCCTGTTCCTGACCAGTGTCGGCGTGCCGGGCGAACTGCCGGCCGACACCAAGACCTGGCTGCGTCAGCAGCAGCGCTGGCAGGACGGTTTCCGGCACGTCTCGATGCGGATGTTCCCGGAGATCCTGAAGAGCCGGGACATCACCCCATCGGCCAAGCTGGCGGCGCTCCTGCATCTCTGCATGGCGCTGAACCAGCCGGTGCTGCTGGTGGGCGTGATCTCCGGCATTCTCGCGGGCCTCCTGGCGCCTTCGCTGGTGCCGCTTCTGCTCACGCTGTTCGTCGTCACCGTGGCGTGGGTGCTGGTTTGTGCGACGACCTTCCTGCGGGCGGGGCACAACTTCATCCGCGGCGGCGAGATCCCGCCGCTCGAGTTCGGCGTGGTGCTGCTGCGCTTCGTCGGCGGCCAGGTGGCGACCGTCGTGCGCTCGTTCGGCGTCCACTTCCGGAAGATGTTCAGCAAGCCCAAGCCGGTCGTGTTCGACCGCACGCCCAAGCGCGGGACCTAATCCAGCACGCTCTCGCGCAGCAGCGGATGGTGCGCGCAGCGGAGGCCGCCCCCCAGCGCGATAGGGCCGTCGAAGGGCAGGGGGATGACATCGATCTTGCGCTTGCGCAGCTCGTCGATCACGCGCCGGTTGTCGGCATCGATGATCACCCGTCCCGGCTCGAGGACGAGGCCGTTGGTCGCAAGAAGCGTTGCCTCCTCGGGCGAAACCTCGATCTTGTCCCAGTCGCGCAGCGACATCGGCAGCCCGTCGATCAGCTTCTGCGGACAGTGGATCACCAGGCCGGGCTGGATCAGCGCCATCGCGCAGTCGAGATGAAGGACGTGCGACTTCAGGGCGACGGGGATCACGCGATAGTCGTCGCCGAGGAGTGCCTGCAGCCAGTCCGCGCCGGCGAGATCGGAAGCGCAGCCCGAGATGCCGACATAGATCTCGTGGCCGTTGAGCAGCGTGTCGCCGCCCTCCAGGAAGGGACCGTCGACGCAGCCGGGCGAGCCCAGCGGGACGCTGGACCAATGTGCGCCCTTGGTCGTGACGGCCTTCTGGATCAACGGACGCAGGCCATAGCGTTCGCGTTGCCGGCACTTCAGGCGCAACGAGGCGTCGATCACGTGTTTGCCGACGACGATCATGCCGTCGCGCGCAAAGAGCTGCGCGCCTTCACCGTTCGGGGCGAGAAAGGTGCGCTCGTCGCCCTTCAGCCGCTGCGGGCGGTGAACCGTGACTCCCTCGCGGGCCACGAGTTCGGCCAGCGCATCGACCTGGCGCTCTATCCGGTGAGCCCCTTCGGGATCGACGTCGATCAGGCGTTGTCCGGCGTGGCGACGGCTGAACTCGAGTCCTTCCGGCGTCAGCCAGCGGCAGGAGTCCTCATGGAAAACGACGAAGTCTTCGGCCGGCGAGATGCCGATCACCACTTCGCGCAGTCTGCCCCACTCATGGTGTGCGCCGAACAGCATGCTCATACCCGCGCGTAGATGTCCTCGTAGCGGACGATATCGTCTTCCTCGACATAGTCGCCGGTCTGCACCTCGACCACTTCCAGAACCTCCTTGCCCGGGTTGGCAAGGCGATGGACGCCCCCGATTGGAATGTAGGTCGATTCGTTCTCGCGCAGGGTCATGACCTTGCCATCGAGCGTTACCTCGGCAATGCCCTTCACCACGACCCAGTGCTCGGCGCGGCGGTTGTGGCTCTGCAGGCTGAGCTTGGCGCCGGGCTTGACCGTCAGCCGCTTGGCGCGGAACCGCTCGCCGCGGTCGATGTCCTGGTAGCTGCCCCACGGACGATGCATCAAGGCATGTTCTGTCGCGGCGCGGTGCTTGCCGTCCGACATGCGCTGCACGACGTCCTTCAGGCGCGGGAGGTTGTCGCGATGGCCGACCAGCACGGCGTCTTTCATCGACACCACGACGACGTCCTCGACGCCGATCACGGCGGTCAGAGGGCCATCGGAGCGGATATAGGAATTGCGCACCCGGTCGATCTCGACCGGCCCTTCGGTGACGTTGCCGGCGCTGTCGGCGTGGCCGACATCGAGAAGCGCATCCCAGGTGCCGAGGTCGGACCAGCGGAAGCGGGCCGGAACGACCCAGCACTTGTCGGTGCGTTCCATCACGGCATAGTCGATCGACTTGGCCGGCGCCTTGGCAAAGGCGTCGGCGTCGAGGAACACCGTGGAGCCGGTCTTCCTGGCCTTGGCAACGGCCTCCTCGGCGGCCGCGGCCATCTCCGGTTCGAAGCGGGCCATCTCCGACAGGAGGAGCTCGGGCGGGAACAGGAAGTTGCCGCTGTTCCACAGCAGGCCCTCGGCGATGTACTGCATCGCCGTCTGGGCATTGGGCTTCTCGACGAAGGCCGCGACCTTCATGACGGGCCCGATCCTCTCGGTACCGGGACGGATATAGCCGTAGTCGGTCTTGGGTTCGGTCGGCGGGATGCCGAAGGTGACGATGCCGCCTTTCTCCACGGCCGCGAGGCCCTCGCGGCAGCCGGCGAGGAACTCCTCGGCGCCGATCACCAGATGGTCGGAGGCGAGCGCCAGCACGGCCTTGGCGCCCAGGTTACGCGTGTAGGCGGCGGCGGCGGCCATGGCGGGGCCTGAATCGCGGCGCGACGGCTCGACCAGAATGTCGATCTCGACGCCGATCTCCCGCGCCTGGCTCTCGCACATGAACCGGTAGGCGTCGTTCGTCGCGATCACCGGCTTGCCGAACAGGCTGCGGTCGGCCACGCGCAGCAGAGTCTGCTGGAAGGTCGACTGCTTGCCCAGAAGGGGTACGAACTGCTTGGGCATGCTCTCGCGCGAAAGCGGCCACAGGCGCTTGCCGGAGCCGCCGACGAGGATAACGGGCGTGATGAGCGACATTTCGAAGCTTTCGTTGCCTGAGGGGCCTAGCGGGCGGCTTCTGCGGCCGCGTGCCGGGCCGCGATATAGCCGAAGGTGAGGGCGGGGCCAATGGTGATGCCGGCCCCCGGATAGGTGCCCCCCATGACGCTGGTCATGTCGTTTCCGGCGGCATAGAGGCCCCGAATGGCCGTCCCACGGGCGTCGAGCACGCGGGCATGGCCGTCCACGCGCAGGCCCAGGAAGGTGCCGATGTCTCCGGGGACCATTTTCATGGCGTAGAAAGGCCCTTGCTCGAGTGGGGCCAGGCAGGGGTTGGGGCGGTGCGTGGGATCGCCGTTGAAGCGATGATAGGCATCGGTTCCCTTGCCGAAATCGGGGTCCTCGCCGCGTGCGGCATTCGCATTGAAGTGGCCGATCGTGGACTGCAGGGCGGCAGAATCGACACCGATCTTGCCGGCCAGCTCCGCCCAGCTTCCCGCCGTCAGCAGATAGCCATTCCGGACGTGAGGCCCAAGCGGCAGGGGCGCCGGGCCGATGGCCCCCATGCCGTAGCGCCGGATGGCGCGGTGGTCGCAGAGCAGCCAGGCACTCGTCTCGTTGCGGCCGCGGCACGCCTCGACCATGGCCGGCACGAAGTCGTGATAGGAGGCCGATTCGTTGGCAAAGCGCCGGCCGATCGGATCGACGGCGATGTAGCCCGGCTTGCCGCGCTCGTAGAAATGCGGGAACGGCAGGGTCGACCCGTCCGGCTGCGGGACCAGCGAGACCGGAACCCAGGCCGCAGGATAGGCAACGTCCTCGGCCATCGCGCCGCCGGCCGACTGGCCGAGCCGGATCCCGTCGCCGCGATTTCCCGGCGGGGGTGCCGAGCGATGGAAATGGCCGTCGCGGACATGGCCGTAGTAGCGACTCTTGAGTTCGTCGTCGGCGGGAAAGCCACCGCAGGCCAGCACGACGCCACGGCGCGCACGGATCTCCTGACGCTTTCCGTCGCGTTGCACGATCGCGCCGGTGACGTCACCGTCGCGCTGCACCAGCTCGACGACCGGGCTCTCGAGCCAGAGTTCTATGCCGCGTTCCTGGGCCGAGAGGGCGAGAGCGGCGATGAGGCCATTGCCGTTGGTGAGACGGGTGCCGCGGTCGTGGTTCAGCCGGTCGATCGCATAGCGTGCCGTCATGCCTGCGACATGGAGCGCGGAGCGGGCGGACCGCGTCATCTTGAAGACATGGGGCAGGTCGTTGCGGCCGAGCATCATGCCGCCGAACGCCATCATGGTCCGCAGCGGCGCCCGCAGCTGGTTGAACCGCTTGCCCAGTCGCCGGCCGTCGAACGGCAGGGGCAGCAGCGAGCGCCCGCCCTGGGCGGCGCCAGGCTTGGTCGGATGATAGTCCGCCCAGATCGGCACGGCCTCGTATCGGACGTGCGTGTTGTTTTCGATGAACTCGACCGCGGGATTGCAGTTGTTCAGAAAGGCATTGGCCAGCTCGAGGTTCAGGCGGTTGCCTGCTTCGTGCTGGAGGTAGGTGAGCGCCTCTTCCTTCGAGTCCGCGATGCCGAGCGCGCGGCCGTGCCGGTTGCCGGGAATCCAGATGACGCCGGCGGAATAGGCGGTGGTGCCCCCGAACAGCTTCTCCTTCTCGACCATGAGGACGTTCAGGCCGGCATGAGAGGCCGTCAGGGCCGCCGAGAAGCCCGCGGCTCCCGACCCGACGACCAGCAGGTCTGTTTCGATCATGGCTTCTCCCCGCCGTGCGACGAATTTCCGGACTGGCGCTCGAGATTCTCCTCACGCCGACGCCGCGCCTCGTTCTCCACCGCCTCGGCAAGGGCCGGAATGTCCGAGGCGATTTCGTAGAAGTCGCTGGCGTACAGCACCAGAAGGGTCGTCGGCGTGGTCGTGGCGATCGAGGCGGCGCGCGGCTGACGGTTCAGCAGCGACATCTCGCCGAAGAACGCTCCATCTCCCAGCCGTACGGTGCCGCCGGTCGGCAGGCGCACCTCGACCTCGCCGTTGGAAATGAAGAACATCGAATCGCCGGGATCGCCGCGTCGCAGCACCAAAACCCGCGCCGGATAGTAGCGGGTCCGCAACTTGCCGACGATCTCCGAGAGCGTCACCACGCCCAGCGACGCGAAGATCGGGACCCGCGAGACCTGGTCCCAGACCCGGAGATATTCGCGTCGCCGTTCTTCCTGGGCAAAGCCGGTAGCGAGCACGCCGGTCATCAATGCCAGGACCGCGATGCCGCTGATCATCAGCAGCGAGCCGATGATGCGGCCCATGGCCGTGAGCGGCACCACGTCGCCGTAGCCGGTCGTCGTCAGGGTGACCACCGCCCACCACATCGCATTGGGCAGCGAGCCGAACTGCTGCGGCTGGCCGTCGCGTTCGACGATGTGGGCACCGGTGGCCGCGGACATCAGCAGGATCGCGAACACGATCAGCACGCTGGCGATGGGCGCGCGCTCGTTGGAGATCACGCGCGCCAGCGTGCCGAAGGCCGGCGCATGAAGTCCGAGCTTCATGATCCAGAGGATGCAGAATATGGAAGCAGCGTCGGTGCCGGCGATGCTGTAGCCGCCTGCCAGCATGATGGCGGGCATGATCGCGAGCAATCCGATCAGGCCGGGCAGGCTCCCGGCCCAGCGCAGCCGCGCTACCAAGGGAGACATGTCGGCCATGTGCGGCAGCTCGGGCGCCACCCAGAGTCGGGCCACATACTCGACCAGGAAGAAGAACGTCACACCCCAGATCGCGCCACGCAGGAACACCCGCTGCGAGGCCGGCATTTCATCGATCGACAGCAGGATGACCGCGAGCAGCCCGATGCCGAGAACGACGAGGTGGGCCTTCCGCCAGCGGCGGGCCCCCGACATCGGGTCGTTGGGTCGCAGCAGTTCGAACATCTGCGCCCGGAGCGTCTTTTCTTTGACCGTCACGGAGCGACCATAGGCGGGCTGGCGTGCGAATTGCAACGCGGCGTCGCCCGGTCTACGGTCAGGCCATCTCCCCGCGACAGAGGTTTGCACTCAAGGTGATCAACGATTTGCGCATTGCCGTCGACATCGGCGGCACGTTTACGGACGTCGTGTTGGAAGAGGGAGGCCGCCGGATCACCCGCAAGCTGCTGACGACACCGCAGCGACCCGAGGAGGCCGTCCTCGACGGGGTGCGTCTCATCCTGGGCGATGCCGGCAAGGGATTCGGCGACGTCGGCGTCTTCGTGCACGGCACCACGCTGGCCACCAATGCCGTGATCGAGCGACGCGGTGCGCGCACGGCCCTGATCGCCACGGAAGGGTTTCGCGACGTCCTCGATATCGCCAACGAGAGCCGCTACGACCAGTACGATCTCGGAATCGAGAAGCCCAAGCCTCTCGTTGCGCGTGCGATGCGGTTCACCGTCCCGGAGCGCATGGACGTCCATGGCAAGGTCCGCCTGGCTCTGGACGAAGGCGCGGTGCGGGCTTTGGCCGGAACGCTCAAGGCCGACGGAATCGAAAGCGTCGCCGTGGCCTTCATGCACTCCTACGTGAACCCGGCCCATGAGCGACGGGTCCGCGAGATCCTGAAGGCGGAGCTGCCCGACCTCTGGGTCACGTTGTCGAGCGAGGTCTGCCCCGAGGTCCGCGAGTACGAACGGACGTCGACCGCGGTGGCCAATGCCTACGTGCAGCCCCTCATGGACTCCTATCTCGCGCGCATGCAGGCGGCGCTCGCGGCGGAGAAGTTCACCGGCACGATCTACCTCGTGACCTCTGGCGGCGGCCTCACCGCCATCGAGACGGCGCGGCGCTTCCCGGTACGGCTGGTCGAATCCGGCCCGGCCGGCGGCGCGATCTTCGCGGCACAGGTGGCGGCGCGCGCCGGAGAGCCGCGCGCGCTGAGCTACGACATGGGCGGGACCACCGCCAAGATCTGCCTGATCGACGACTACCAGCCGCACACCGCGCGGCTGTTCGAGGTCGACCGGGCGGCACGCTTCCTCAAGGGCTCCGGCCTGCCCGTCCGCATCCCGGTGATCGAGATGGTCGAGATCGGGGCGGGCGGCGGCTCGATTGCGCGGCTCGATGCGCTCAAGCGCGTCACCGTCGGTCCCGAGAGTGCGGGCGCCGAGCCGGGTCCGGCCTGTTACGGACGGGGTGGGCGGCATCCGGCCGTCACCGACGCCAATGTCGTCCTGGGAACAATCGACCCGGCACATTTCGCCGGCGGCTCGATCGCCCTCGACATCGATGCGGCGCGTGGCGCCATCGAGCGCGACGTGGCCGAGGGTATCGGTCTCTCCACCGAGATGGGGGCCTACGCCGTCTATGAGATGGTGTCGGAGAACATGGCGAGTGCGGCGCGCGTCCACGCGGTCGAGCGCGGCTCCGTCGTCAACCAGTACACGTTGATCGCCTTCGGCGGTGGCGCACCGCTCCACGCAGCGCGCGTCGCCGAGAAGATCGGCGTGCAGCGCGTGATCGTGCCCCCCAATGCCGGCGTCGGCTCCGCCGTCGGGTTCCTCGCCGCGCCGGTGTCGTTCGAACTGGTGCGCAGCCGCTACATGCGTCTCGACGCGTTCGATGCGGCGGCAGCCGGCGGGCTGCTGGAAGAGATGAGCAGCGAAGCGACGGCGCTGGTGGCGCCGGGCGCGCGCGGCCAGCCGACCTTCGAGCGGCGCGTCGCCTTCATGCGCTATGTCGGCCAGGGCCACGAGATCATGGTGACCCTGCCGCAGCGGCCGCTGACCGCGGCCGACACGGATGCCCTGCGCGAGGCCTACGAGCGCGATTACGGCGTGCTTTTCGAACGCCACATCCCCAATGCCGCGATCGAGATCCTGAGCTGGTCGGTCCAGGTCTCGACCGAGGCCAAGCGGCCGGAAGTGCAGGGCAAGGCCGGCAGCGCCCACGTACCCGAGCCGGTCGGCCGCCGCCCGGTGTTCGACGGCCGCAGTGGCAAGACCGCCGACGTGCCGGTGTACCGTCGCGAGAAGCTTCCGCCGGGTAGCCTCTTCAGCGGCCCGGCCATCGTCGCCGAAGACGAGACGTCGACTTACATCTCGGCCAGTTTTGCCGCGCATATCGACGCCTCCGGCTGTATCGTCATGGATCGCAAGGCAGCGTGAGGAGTAACCCGTGAGCCAGTCCAACAGCGTCGGCCTGATCGATCTCCAGATCATGTGGAATCGCCTGATCGCGGTGGTGGAGGAGCAGGCGCAGACCCTGATGCGCACCGCCTTCAGCCCGATCGTGCGCGAGTGCGGCGATCTTTCCGCCGGCGTCTTCGACCTGCAGGGGCGGATGCTCGCCCAGGCCGTGACCGGCACGCCCGGCCACGTGAACTCGATGGCCGAGTCGGTGAAGCATTTCCTGCGCTACTTCCCGATCGAGACGATGAAGCCGGGCGACGCCTACATCACCAACGATCCGTGGATGGGCACCGGCCATCTCAACGACTTCGTCATCACCACGCCGTGCTTCCGCAACGGTAAGCTGGTGGCGCTGTTCTCCTGCACCAGCCATCTGATGGACATCGGCGGCATCGGCTTCGGTCCGGACGCGACCGACGTGTTCATGGAGGGGCTCTACATCCCCATGCTCAAGCTGTTCGACCAGGGCAAGGCGAACGAGACCTTGATGGCGATGATCCGCGCCAACACGCGCCAGCCGGTCGACACCGAGGGCGACGTCTACTCCCTGGCCGCCTGCAACGATGTTGGCGCGCGCCGCCTGATCGAGATGATGGATGAGTTTGAAATCGACTCGCTGGACCAGCTCGGCGACCACGTGATCGCCCGCTCGCGCGAGGCGGTGCTGGCGGAGATCGCCAAGCTGCCCAAGGGCACCTGGCACAACAGCATGACGGTCGACGGCTATGACGAGCCGGTAACCTTGAAGGCGGCGCTGACCATTTCCGACACCGGCATCCATGTCGACTTCACCGGCACGACCGGTGTGTCGCGGCGCGGCATCAACGTGCCGCACGCGTATACGACGGCCTATACCGTGTTCGGCCTG
>CANIEC010000019.1 GCA_947466085.1 Rhodospirillales bacterium | reverse complement strand
GCACGCCGATGCCGACCGACGTGATGCACGACGAGACCTGCCGCGAGTTCGCGCGGGTGCTGGCGGCGCGCAACGAAGGCTTCATGCAGATGCTGCTGATCTCGGGCGACAACTCGGCCGACCGCGCCTTCTACGAGGAGCTGTCTTCCTTGAGCGGCCGGCCGATGATCATGAACGTGGTCCAGGCCTTTGATCACCGGCCCGAGATCCACCGGCGCTCGCTCGCGTGGCTGAAGAGCTGTCGCGAGCGCGGCATCCGGGTCGTGGGGCAGGGGCTCACCACCGACGCGGGCTTCACCTTCACCTTCGAGGACTGGAACCTGTTCGACGATTCGCAGGACTGGTGCGACGCCACGACCGGCACGCGCGAGGAGCGGCTGGCCAAGCTCGCCGATCCGGCGCGGCGCGCGAAGTTGCGCGAGAACCTGCCGATCACGGCAACCGGCCCGCTGCCGCAGATCGCCATCGTCGGGCCCAAGCTCGAACGCAACAGGAAGTGGCTCGACCATACGCTGGCCCATGCCGGCGAGAAGATGGGCAAGCATCCGGTCGACGTCATGCTCGACATGGCGGTCGAGGAGAATCTCGAGACCGAGTTCTTTGCGGCACCTCCCAATGGCAGCATCGAGTACCTGAAGGAACTGGTCGACGATCCCTACATCCTGTTCGGCGTCTCCGACGGCGGCGCCCACACCAAGTTCCTCACGGCCGGCCGCTATCCGACCGAGACGATCTGCAAGGTGGTGCGTCAGCACGGCATGCTGAGCCTCGAGGACGTGCACTGGCGCCTGTCGGCGCTGCCGGCCGAGGTCGCGGGCTTCCGCGGGCGCGGCATGCTGAAGAAGGGCGCCCCGGCCGACATCGTGATCTACGACTATGAGGGGCTGAAGGTCCTGCCCGACGAGATCGCGCACGACCTGCCGGGCGGCGAATGGCGCCGCGTGCAGCGGGCGTCAGGGTACAAGTACATCCTGGTCAACGGCCAGGTGACGATGCGCGACGATCGCCCGACCAACACCTATTCGGGGAGACTGCTGCGACACGGAGCCTGAGGGCGGCCTGGTTGCCGCTAGGCAACCCAGACATCGATGGGGGCCGCCCGACCGCGCAGGCTGAGCGCCGGAACATGTCGGAAGTCGCCTCTCACGTCGCCCTCGCTACGAGACACGACCGCGTCGCTGGCAACGATCCGGCATCCGAGGCTGCGTGTCGCCGCCTCCAGCCGGCTGGCCACGTTCACGGTGTCGCCGAGCGTGGCGAATTCGAGCCGTCGCTCCGAGCCGATATTGCCGATGATGGCCGGACCGAAATGAACGCCGACCGAGATTCGCAACTGCGGAAGACCTGACCCCGCCAGTGCGGCATTGCCGGCCGCGATGCCGTCGACGATGTCCCTGGCGGCGGCAAGTGCGTTGGCGCAATCGGCAGGCGAGACCCGGGGCGTGCCGAAGGTCGCCATCACGCCGTCCCCCAGATATTTGTCGAGGGTACCGCCGTTCGAGAAGATCGCCTCCTCGATGACGGCATGACAGCTCCTGAGGATGCGTATCACCGTCTCCGGCTTCTCGCGCTCGGCGAGCTGGGTGAAGCCCACGATGTCGGCGAACAGCACCGCGACTTCCTGCGACCGGACCGATCCGACATCGCCGCTGGCGGACGCCAGTTCGTCGACGAGCGAGGGCGGAAAGTAGCGCGAGAGGTTGGCCCGTTCCGCCGCGATTCCGGCCTGGCGAATCAAAAGGGCGGTTGACCGCTGCCCCCGAAGGGCGAGGATCGCCGCAACGAGGAAGAAGATGACCATTTCCTGTGCGCGGATCGGCCAGATCACGGAGTTCGGGTCGACGATGTGGCGCACGCCGGGCATGTCGGCAAAGGCCGCGGCGACCTTGCGGCCCAGTTCCGCGTCGGTCGTGCCGAACACGGCGACGCCCACCACCGACAGGAACCAGATCAAGGCGGCGGCCACGCCCATGCTGAGGATGGTGCGCCAGGAATAGGCGAGCGTCGCCAGCGCCAGGATGATGAAGAAATAGGGAAACGCTTCGAAGCGATAGATCATCGCCGTTGGAAAGGCCCCTGGCGCGAAGGGATTCGGAACGGTGAGGACGAGCGCCAGAAGCACCAGGTCGGCCAGGATCAGTGTCAGCTCGATGCGGGAATGGCCCACCGTCGCGTAACGCAACTGCGCCCATCCCAGGGCAATGAACACCAGCAGAAATGCATGGAAGTAGAGAACACTCCAGTTTGGGTTCTGGAAGGCGATCAGGACACCGCTCGCCGCCAGCGCGACCGTTCGCGCCCAGGCGGCGATGCGCTGCCCTTCTAGCTTTTCCTTGCGCAGGGCCTCGACGAGGAAGGGGTTCTGGCGCGCTGCCAATTCTTCCTCGACGCGCCGGGAGCGCAGGATGCGGACGATGTCGGCAGCACCGGACGGCAACATGTCGGCCTTCTTTCGCAGCTCTGTCAGCTCCACCATGGCGTCGGCGCTGCTCGGAAGATCACTCGACGACCGTCGTCTCGAAGTCGGCCGGCATGGTGATTTCGATCAGTTCGAGATCGTCGCTGTGGTCGATCTCCTTGTGCTTCACGCCGGGCGGTTGATAGACGGTCGAGCCGGCGACCAGCTTGTGCTGCCCGTAGCCTTCGTATTCGAAGATGGCCCAGCCCTTCAGGACGTAGACGAACTGGAACTCGAGTGCGTGGCTGTGGCGCGGCGCGTCGGGATGCTGACCGGGCACGGCGCGGATGACATGCGCGCCGACCTTGCCGCCGGTCAGCTCCTTCAGCCCCAGCGGGCGATACTCGAAGAAGGGCCGCAGCCCGTCCTTCTGGAAGGAGTCGGGCCCGAGGTGGTTCACGATGCCGGGGCCGCCGGTCGCGGTCGCTTCCTTGAGCTTGTCTTCCTCGGCCTCGCCGGTCGTCGGAAAGAGATCGGGCATGCCATCCTCCATCGTTTGGTTGGAGGTCAGCATGCCCTGTTACGCCTGCCCGGTCAGCAGCGTGTGACTTCGCGCATCTGCCAGCATTGCACATCGCCTTCGATCGGCCGGCCGGAATTGCAGTAGTAGAGGTCCTTGTCCTTCTGCAGCCAAAGGCCGTTCGGCACCGCCGCCTTTATGTCGTACCCGGCCCTGATCATGGTGATCGCCGACTGGCCCGGCATCGGCGAGTATTGCGTCAGGCAGGAAGGAGCCGGAGCCGGCGCCTGAATCGGGCGCGGGGCCGCGGCTTGGGGCTGGGCCTGAGCTGGGGCTTGGGCCTGGCCCAGGCCGGGCTTTGGACCGGTCGACTGCGAATAGGCAATGGTTCCGACGACGACGGCGGCCACCGCCACAAGCGCGACGGTGCCCGCAACGAGCATTTTCATGTCCAGCTCCACAGTCAATTCCCCGACTTCGAACTGACGGCCCGGCATCCCCACGCCGGCCCACCCACACCGCGGGGACGCTAGATATATTGCAGTGCCGGCGCAACCTTGAAAAGTTACTGCGCCGTTACCGAGATCGTCACGGTGTAGGTGGCCGGGTCGCGGCGACTGTAGACTACCAGCAGATAAGGCCCGGATTTGGGCAGGGCGCCGATCCAGGCGGCGGGCTCTTCGGTGGGACCGGCGTCGTGCATGGGCTTGCCGTCCAGGGCGAGGGTCCCGTTGGCATTGGTCCGGGCGGCGGTGCCCGGCTCCCAGACCTGGAATACGACGTTGTTGCCGGGCGACATGACCATGACGTTCATCGTCTGGCCGGCCTGGCCCGGCACGTAGTAGAGCGCCCGCGCCTTGGTGTCGGCGAGGCTGCCGGTGACGGTCGTGCTGGAAGGCGCCGGCGACAGCGTCACGGTCCGGATGGCCGGAAGCTGCTGGGCGAAGGCGGGGGCAGCGGCGAGAATCGGCAGGGCGCCGAGGAAAGAGCGACGGTTCATCCCGGCACCCTAGCAGACAGTTCGCGCCCTGCGGACTATCGTCGGGGAAAACCGGGGAGGACGACCCTGCCAAAGACATTGTTCATCGATTCGACACCCGACATCGACCGGGTCTGGAAGCAGGTCCACCGGCCGACGGACATTCCGATCGACGTCGGCATGGGACCCGTGTCCGAGGACGAAGTGCCCGGCAAGGTCGCGGGCTATGACACGGTCATCAACGACGCGACCTATTTCAGCGAGCCCACGCTGAAGCGCTGCACCGGCTTGAAGCACATCGTCTTCCTCGGCACGGGAGCCGCCAGCTTCGTCGACCTCGCGGCGGCGCAACGGCTCGGCATCAAGGTCTCGACCATCGGCGGCTACGGCGACACCACGGTCGCCGAGCATGCGATGGGCCTGGTCTTCGCCGCGGCCCGCCACATCGCGACCATGCACGGCATCGTGCGCGGCGGCGGCTGGCGGCCGATGCAGGGCATGGAGCTCAAGGGCAAGACGCTGGGCGTGGTCGGGCTGGGCGGCATCGGCCGCGAAATGGCGCGCATCGCCCAGGGCGTCGGCCTCAAGGTGATCGCCTGGAACCGCTCGCCCGTTTCGGGCGGCAGCGTGCCCATCGTGACGATCGACGAACTGCTGGCCCAGTCCGACATCGTGAGCCTGCATCTGGCGCTGAACGAGGCCACGCGCGGCTTCCTCGACCCCGCGAAGCTGGAGAAGACCCGGCCCGGCGTCCTGATCGTGAACACGGCACGGGCGGGCGTTGTCGACGAGCCGGCGCTGATCGACCTGCTGCGCTCGGGCCGCATCGGCCACTACGCAACCGATGTCTTCGGCAAGGAGCCGCCCCTACCCGAGGAGCCGCTGCTGACGCTCGACAACGTCACGCTGACAGCGCACGCGGGCTACAACACGCCCGAAGCCGCGATGACGATGTACCGTCGCGCCATCGACCTCGCAGCGAAGGGGGCCTGATCCTCGCGCCCCTCGTGCAGGTCGCGATCGAAGGGTCGGACGAGCGTCTTCCTTTGGTCATCCGGCCGCTGTAAGCTTCATCGCTTTCCCGCTCCCGGAGGATCGGAAAGCAGATGGCGCATATCAGACTGAATACCCATCCCAGCCAGGGCGGCCAGCCGGCCCCTCCGGTGGTCTGGGGCGCGCGCGATCCTGCGGTGAGGGGCCCGGTCGTCGGCTCCGTCGGCCTCACCTCCCGCCGCAACGTCATCGGCGTCCATTCCGGCAGCTACGGCATCTATCGCGCGCTCGCGATCGCCGCGCAGGAACTCAAGGCCGATCACCGGCCGGACCTCACCAACACCTCGCCGGCCGTGGCCATCGGGCCGTTCGAGTCGTGGTTCGACCCGAAGAAGATCGTGTCGCTCGATCCATGGGGGCACCTGGTCTCCGAGGTCTTCGCTGACAAGCTGGCGGCGGGCTGGGACATCCGGCCGACCATCGCCATCACCAAGGCGCATGTGAACATGCCTGAGATCATGGAGGCGATGGCCGCCGGCCGGCTGAAGCCCGACAACGACATCTTGAGCGGCTCGGGCGACGTGAAGGTCACCAAGGCGGCGATCGAGCCGGTCTGGTGGCTGCCCGGCATCGCCGAGCGTTTCGGCGTCAAGGAAACGGACCTGCGCCGCACGCTCTTCGAGCAGACCGGCGGCATGTACACCGAGCTGGTGACGCGGCCCGACCTCGAACTGTTTCTGCCGCCGATCGGGGGCGCCACGATCTATTTCTTCGGCGACGTGTCGAAGCTCGGCAAGCCCGAGACGAAGATCGCCTGCCGCCTCCACGACGAGTGCAACGGCTCCGACGTGTTCGGCTCCGACATCTGCACCTGCCGGCCCTACCTCGCCCACGGCATCGAGATCTGCATCGACATGGCGCAGAAGGGCGGCGTCGGCGTCGTCATCTACAATCGCAAGGAGGGCCGCGCGCTGGGCGAGGTGACGAAGTTCCTCGTCTACAATGCGCGCAAGCGCCAGCCCGGCGGCGATTCGGCGGCGCAGTATTTCAACCGCACCGAATGCGTGGCCGGCGTGCAGGACATGCGCTTCCAGGAGTTGATGCCCGACATCTTCCATTGGCTGGGCATCAGCCGCATCGACCGCTTCGCCTCGATGAGCAACATGAAGTCCGACGCGCTGCGCGAGCAGGGTATCGAGATCGTCGAGCAGGTGCCGATCCCCGAGCACCTGATCCCCGCCGATGCGCTTGTCGAGATGGATGCCAAAAAGGCCGCAGGCTATTTCAGCCCGACCAAGCCTGGATCGAACGAGCTGGCGCGGGCCAAGGGACGTGGCCTTGATGAATAACTCGCTGGCGTACCTCCGCACACCCGTCGCGATCCGCGAGCGGGCGACGAAGGTTCTGAAGTATGTCGTCGACGGGCAGTCGCAGTGGTTCCAGTTCGACGCCAATGGTTTGGAAGCGGCCGTGCAGGCGACGCTCGCCGTCACACGCGAGCGCTTCCCCAATCCGGCGGCGATCCCGTTCCATTCGCGGTGGCGGCATTTCGAATCGGGCGGCCGTGACCGCTGGAGCGCGCTGGCCGAGCGGCTGAAGGGTCTGCCTGCGGAGGAGATCGCGCGGCGCCGCATGGACCTCGCGGTCGTGTCCGTGCTGCTCGATGCCGGCGCCGGTGCCGCCTGGAGCTTTCGCGAGCCGGGCACGGGCGAGACCTATGCGCGCTCCGAGGGCCTGGGCGTGGCCAGCCTGCACATGTTCGCCAACGGCGCCTTCAGCCGCGACGCCAAGGGCGATCCGCTGCGGGTCGATGCCGAGCGGCTGGCGAAGCTGACGCCGATGGACATCGCCATGGGCTTCCAGGTGAAGGCGCACAATCCGCTGCTGGGCCTCGAGGGCCGCGCCGAGCTGCTGCGCAAGCTGGGGAGCGTCGGGTTGGAGCGGCCGGGCGCGCTGTTCGACATCGTTGCGACCGGCGGCGAGGTGAGGGCGGAGGCGATCCTGGCCGCCGTGCTCGACAGGCTCTCGCCGATCTGGCCGTCGCCGCGCGGCGACGTCTGGGAGCATCCGGTGGTCGGGCTGGTGCCGTTCCATAAGCTCTCGCAATGGATGAGCTATTCGCTGGTCGAGCCGTTCGAGGGCGCCGGCCTGAAGGTCGCGGCGCTCGATGCGCTGACCGGCCTGCCCGAGTATCGCAACGGCGGTCTGCTGGTCGATGCCGGCGCGCTCAGGCCCAAGCAGCGCGTGCTGCTGGAGAAGAGCTTCGCGCCCGGCGACGAGGCGATCGTGGAATGGCGGGCGCTCACCGTGGCGCTGCTCGACCAGATCGCCGAGCATGTCCGCCTGCATCTCGGGATGGATGCGGCCCGCCTGCCGCTGGTGAAGGTGCTGGAAGCCGGCACGTGGTTTGCGGGACGCCGGCTGGCCGCGGCGCGCCGTGCCGGCGGCGGTCCGCCCATCACCGTCGAGAGCGACGGAACGGTATTCTAGAGTTCCTGGGGAGAAGAAGATGTCATTGCCGCACTCGATCCATGTCGTGACGCATCCTCTGGTGCAGCACAAGCTCACCAAGCTGCGCGACAAGGAGACGTCGAGCACCAACTTCCGCCGCCTGCTACGCGAGATCGGATTGCTGCTGGGCTACGACGCCACGCGCGACCTGCCGACGGTGCAGACGCGCATCGAGACGCCGATCGAGGCGATGGAGGCGCCGCTGCTCGACGGCAAGAAGCTGGTCGTGGTGCCGATCCTGCGCGCCGGCCTCGGCCTGGCCGAGGGTGTCATCGATCTGGTGCCGCTGGCCCGCGTGGGCCATGTCGGGCTCTATCGCGACCCGCGCACCCTGCAGGCGGTCGAGTATTACCTGAAGATCCCGCAGGACATCTCCGACCGCGACGTCATCGTCTGCGACCCGATGCTGGCCACCGCCCATTCGGCCATCGCGGCAGTCGACCGGCTGAAGGAATCAGGCGCCAGGCGCATCAAGTTCATCTGCGTGCTGGGCTCGGAGCAGGGGGCGCGGACCTTCGCCGAGGCTCATCCCGATGTTCCGGTCTTCGCGGCAGCCATCGATGCAAAGCTCAACGATCACGGGTATATTGTTCCCGGGCTCGGCGACGCGGGCGACCGTCTCTTCGGGACCAAATAACAACAACGGGAGAAGCGCCTATGTCGCCGGACCTGAAGTACCTCCTCTTTTCCGTAATCCTGACGTTCGGGCAGATGCTGGTGGCGGCAGTGGGCGCCAACCGGGCGGTCGGTCTGCCGACGCTGGCGGGCAATCGCGAGGGCCTGCCTGAGATCAGGGGTTGGGCGGGGCGCGCCAAGCGGGCCCATCTCAACATGGTCGAGAACATGGTGCTGTTTGCGGCGCTGGTCTTGATCGTGGTGGTCGCCGGCAAGGCCAACGCCATGACCGCGATGGGTGCGGCGATCTTCTTCTGGGGCCGCGTGGCCTACGCCGTGATCTACGTCGCCGGCATTGCCTGGCTGCGGACGCTGGCGTGGTTCGTGTCGGTCATCGGCATGGTGCTGATCGCGGTCGAGCTGCTGAAGGCGATGTAGAAGACACACCGTCGTCCTGAGCGAAGCCGCCCGTAGGGCGGCGAAGTCGAAGGACCTCATCTTCCGACGCACTATGTGTCGAAGCGAAGAAAGGTCCTTCGACTGCGCTCGCTGCGCTCAGGACGACGGATTCCGGTTAATTCTTCCCGTGTCCGTGCGGCATGGCGCCCATGGCCTCGACGTTGAGCTGGATGTCGATGCTGCCGGCCTTCTCGAAGACGAGCGTCACCGGCACCTTGGCATCCTTGGCGAGCGGCGTCTTCAGTTCCATGAACATGATGTGATAGCTGCCGGGCTTCAACATCACCGTGGCACCGGGCGGAATCTCGAGTCCCTTCGCCAGCTCGCGCATCCGCATCACGTTGCCGTCCATCTGCATCTCGTGGATCTCGACCTTGTCCGATGCGTTGCTGCGGGCGGAGACCAGCCGGTCCGCGACGGTCCCCTTGTTGGTGATGGTCATGAAGCCGCCGCCGGTGCGCGCCGAGGGCGGCGTGGCGCGGGTCCAGGGGGTCGTAATCTCGATCGAACCGATCTTGTAGTCGTGGGCCATCGCCGGCAGCGCAAGGACGGACACGGCGGCGGCGAGGAAAAGGCGACGGCGGGTCATGGAATGGACTCCTGTTGGGTTGATGAATTCGGGTCGTTCAGCGCTTCTTCTGGGTATCGAGCCAGGCGCGGACCTCGGCGAGATCCGCAACGCCGGTCAGCACGGTCTCCTTGCCGTCTCGGTCGATCAGCATCGTGCGCGGCAACTCACCGGCCCATTCGGGATCGATTTCGTAGCGCAGCCGCTCGTTGAAACGGTCGGTGAAGGCCCAGTTCTCGGCCTTCGCGAGATTGGCCCGCGCCAGCATGTCGTTCACGCGTGCGGGATCCTGCGGCACGGGATCGGCGGCGACCATCACGAGCCGCATGTCGGGTCGCTGGGCTTGCAGCTTGCCCCATTCCGGCATCTCGACGAGGCAAGGAGCGCAGGTGAGGCCCCAGAAATGCACGACGGTCGGCTGGCCGTCATGGGCGGCGCGCAGCTTGGACCAGCTTCCACGGCCGAAGGACTGCAGGTCGGCCGCCTGTGCGCCGACCGAAGCGACCGCGAGCAGGAGGGCGAGGAGGAAGGGACGAAACTTCATGGCTGGTCCTCGAGCGGGATCAGGCGATAGCCGTCGGCCTTGGTGAGCCACGACAGATAGGCCCGGCCCGCATTGGCGACGAGCAGGGGATGGTCGGAGGCGTCCGCCGTATCGGCCACGGTGCGTGGATCGCTCCAGCTGCGGCCGCTATCGCGGCTCACCTGCCAGCGCACGGTCGACTTGGTGCCGTCGAATTCCTTCCACACGAGGTGGAGCGCGGTGCCGTTGGCCAGGAGATACGGCCGCGCCGGCTGGCGCCTGGGTGTCGACAGCGCGCGCGGCGCACCGAACGGCGTGTCGCCATTGTCGGCGCGGGCATAGAACAGGCCCTTGCGAGCCGAGCCGTCGGTGAACCAGGCGACGTGATAGGAGCCGTCCGGCAGGATGGCGATGCTGGGCCCGTGATGCGGGCAGGCCTCGATCTTCCAGTCGTCGGCGCTGACGCGGCGAACGGGGCCCGGCGTCTTCTCGTCCTTGAAGGTGACGACGCCATGGTCGCGAACCGAGCCGGGGAAGATGTTGCGGAACACAACGGCAGGCTTGCCGGCGCCCGCGAAGGCCACCCCGAGGCGGCAGCATTCGCAGGTATTGTCGAGGGCGATGGAGGTCGGGCCGAACCCCGCCTCGCCATCCTCCCAGGCATAGGCCAGCGCTGCGCCGGGATAGGGCTTTCCGGCGGCGCGCGCCCTGGCGACGTTGCGCTTGTCGAGCCAGGCCGCGAAGACGCGGCCGGTGGCGGGATCGACGGCCGCCGTCTCGAAGCGCTGGCTGGTCGAGTCGGTCGTGATCGGTCGCGGCCTGCTGAAGGACGCGCCGTTGTCGTTCGACCGCGAGAAGAAGGCGCGGCCGTTGAAGTTGCGGTCCTGGAAGATCGCGAAGGTGACGACGACCCCGCCCTCGGGATCGACGACGATGCGGGCCCGTGCATCGGGCCCCCAGTCGAGGTTCATCGGCTCCGGCGTCACCGCGACCGGTTCGGAGAAGGTCTTGCCGAGGTCGGTCGAGCGCACCACGACGATCTTGTCGGCCATCGCGCGAACCAGCCAGAGCGTGCCGTCGGGCCCGAAGGCGGGCGTCGCCGTGAAGGCCTCCGGCCCGGCGGCACCCGGTTTGGCATGCTGATGCTGGGCGGCGGCGGTACCGGCGAACAACAGCAAGGCGGCAAAGGCGAGGAGCGAGCGCATCAGAATTTCACCCTCAGGCCGGCGCTCGCAGTCAGCGGCATGCCGAGCTGCGGGATGGAAGACGCGCTGTAGGTCGAGCCCTCGAACGAGGTTCGCGAATAGCCCTGCGCCAGATATTGGACATTCGTCAGGTTCTGGATACTGCCATAGATGTCGACGTCCTTCACGGGTGTCCAGCGCAGGCCGAGGTCGATCAGGGTCGCGCCATCGTTCAACTGCGTATGGTTCGTGTCGTTCCAGTATTGCGGGAACGACTTCAGCGCGGCCGTCAGGATGAGGGTCTCGATCGGCCGCCACTCGACGCCGGCCGTGAACATGTAGTTCGGGACCTGCCCGAGCTGCACACCGGTCCGCACCAGGGTCGGGTTCACCGAGCTGGTGAGGTAGGCCGTGGTCTGGGTGAAGCCGCCGGTCAGCCGCAGCTGCTCGAACGGTTGCCAGGTGGCGATCAGCTCGAGGCCCTGGAAGGTGGCGTTGCCCACGTTCTGGTACTGGCGGACCGTCGCAAAGGCAGGCCCGAGCCCCGCCGCGGTGACATAGGGCGCTGCGCAGGTGGGGTTGGTGTTGCAGACCGTGATGAAGTCGATGAAGTTGTTGAGGTTGTTGTTGAAGTAGGTGCCCGACAGGGTAAAGCCCTTCCATTCGAAGTCGAAGCCGACCTCCTGACCGAAATTCGTCATCGGCTCGAGGTTGGGATTGATCGTCGTGTAGCTCGTGCCGCTGGCGAAGACCCGGTACATCTGGTTCATGCCGGGCGCCGAGAAGTTGCGGTAGATCGCGGCGCGCAGGGTCAGCTCGTCGCTCGCATAGAACTTCATCCCGATGCGCGGATCGAAGCTCGCCGCGCTCGCATTGGGCACCACGTTCAGGTTGCTCGAGTTCGTCGTGAGGACGCTGGCATTCATGGCCTGCCAGAAATCGCCGCGCACGCCGACCGTGATGTCGACCGGAATGCCGGTAAATCGGTAGGTGCCCTGTCCGAAGATGCCTTGGAACCGGTGCTCTCCGTTGACGATGAAGGTCGTGGGATTGGCCGACACGCTGGCATAGAGGTTGTTGTAGTCGGTCACCATCGTGCGGCGGGCATCGATGCCTATCTTGACGTCCCGGAGCGGTCCGAAGTTGCCCTCGTAGAATACGGAGCCGCCGATGTCCGAGTTGGGCGCGGCTTCGATCTGGCTGACGAACTGATTGGTCGCGTTGATGTTGTTCAGGTTGTAGGCGCCGCTCGCGACGTTGATGGTTCCAAACGAGCCCCCGCTCACCCAGCCGCTGAAGTTCAGCGACTGATTCTCGTCGAACTTGTAGCTGCCGCCGGCCAGCAGGCGATAGGTCGACCAGTTGTTGTGCGCGTACGTCCAGACCAGCCCGTCCTCATAGGTCTGGTTCCAGTACCCCTTTGCAAACAGCTTGAGCTTGTCGTTGGGAGTCACGAATACGCTGGCGGCGATATTGTCGGCCTTGGACGCCGTCGCGACGAGGTTGGCGTTGCGGTACTGGGCGGGCGTCAGATTGTAGCCCGAGCTCTGGGCATGATTGTAGCTCGCCCCAACCTTGACCTTGTCGTTGACGACATAGCTCCCGGCCGCTTCCGCCGTGGAGCTGTTGTAGCTGCCGTAGCTCGTGTCGGCCGAGACCGCGGTGCCCGTCGGCTCGCGCGTGATGATGTTGATCACGCCGCCCATTGCCATGTTGCCCCACAGGCTGGTGGCGCCGCCGCCCCGGATGACCTCGATGCGCTCGACGGAGTTCTTCGGGATGGTGCTCCAGTTCATCGTCCGGAAGTAGGGATCGTTGACCGGCACGCCGTCGACCATGATCAGGGTGTTGATGGTCGTACTGGTGCCGAAGCCACGGATGTTAACGGGCTGGGCCGTAGGATGGAGCTGGCCGGTCGGGATGTTCGGCAGCCAGACGCCCGGGATGCGGTTCACGATCTGGTCGACGCCGGTCTCGGGCGTGGCCTGGATCTGCTCGCGGGTCATGACCGTCGTGCTGACGTCGAGCTTCTGGAGGTCGGAGCCGCGGCCGGCGCTGACCGTGATGGGCGGTAGCGACACGGGCTGCTGGGTGACGGGTGGTGTTGGATCGCCCGCTGGCGGCGCTCCCTGGGCGCGGGCAAGCAGCGGAATCAGCCCGAGGGCTGCGAAGGCGGTGGCCGTGGCCACGCGAACGGACAACATGAAAATCTCCCCACGAATGACAAGCGAACGCGACGCACGGCAGGGCGCGTCGCGGGTTCAGGCGTCAGACGTGGGAGGGTGGACCGCGCGGTCGGTGGGGCCCGTCGCGGATGCCGACGGGGGCCAGCGCCTCGTCGTCGGCAGCAAAGACGATCGTCTCTGCGACGCGTTCGACGAGCAGGAAGGCGGTATCTGAAGGCTCGCCCAGCGCCGGCGCCTGCGCGAGCCCCAGGCAGCATTCGTGGATCTTGCCGGCCTGCTGGCCGGGCACCTGCGAACCGTCCTCGTCGGCGGCGGGCAGGCAGAAGACGCCCCAGGTCCGGGCGGCGGCCTCGGGGCCGCCGTCGCGCATCAGGACGGCGTGAGCGAGCGGCTGGAAGAAGTTGAGCGTGATCGCAAACAGCGCCACGGCGAATGCCGCCGCGCGCCAGCCTTGGTCGGGTCGTTTGCGAACCATGGCCGAATTACGCACGAAACCGGACGGGGTGGAAGAGGGCAGCTTGTCGCCTTATCGTCTCGCCGCGAATTTCTCGGGGGAGAATGGAGATGGGTCGAAACGACACGCCGCGGCTGATCGCGGCTTTCCTGGACAGCGGGATCGGCTGGTTTCTGGCCAGGCTGGTGCTGACCTTCGTCTTCTGGAGCGCGGGGCTCGCGCACCTGTTCGGCTTTGCGCACAGCGTTGCCGAATTGAAGACGCTCGGCCTGGAGCCGGCAGGCTTCCTGAACATCGTGCTCATCATGACGCTGCTGGTCGGCTCGCTGCTGATCCTGCTGGATCGCTGGCTGTGGCTGGGCTGCGGCATCCTGAGCGGCTTCCTGGTCGTGGCGATCGTGCTCGCCCATCCGTTCTGGACGATGCAGGAGCCGGCGCGGACACCGCACTTCCGCGTCGCGATGGAGCATATCTCGCTGATCGGCGGCTTGATGGTGTGCGCGGTCGCGGGCCGGTTGCGCGAGCGGAAGCGGTAGCCAGCCCGCTCTCAATCCAGCAGCGCTGCGAGGCGCTTGTCCCTGGTCCTGCGGGCGTAGGCATCCAGCAGCCACAGCGCGCCCCCCTGGAAGCCATGGAACGTGCGGCGCCCGTCGCGCAGTTCCTCGAGGAACCGAGGGAAGGGCACTTCGTGCGGCACGATGATCTCGCCGTCGTCCAGCGCGGGCTCGGCCACCTTGTGGACATCGAGGGCCAGGAAGCAGTGCACGCGGTTGTCGAGCCGCGGTGCGTTGGCGAAGAATGCTCCAAGCGGATGCCAGTCCTCACCCGCGAAGCCGGTCTCTTCCAGCAACTCCCGCTTCATCTGGTCGACGGGCTCGCCCGGCCCCTCGTGGATGCCGCTCGGCAGCTCGATCACCGCCTGTCTCGCCCCGTGCCGGTATTCCTCGACCAGGACGATTCCGCCATCGCGCGTGATCGCGATCGCCGTGACCCAGTCCGGTTGCTCGATGACATGGAACGGAGTGAGCACACGGCCGTTCGGCAGTTCGACCGTGTCGGAACGCAGCGCCAGCCATCGGTCTCGATAGTTGTACTTCGACTCGAGTACTTTCCAGGGCACGACGGTCTTGCGGTCTTCCGCCACGTCAGACCGCCGTCCAGCCGCCGTCGACCACCAGTTCGGCGCCGGTGATGTAGGAAGATTCGTCCGACGCCAGGAAGAGAATGGCATTGGCCACCTCGTCGACCTCGCCGGCGCGGCCGAGCGGCACGCCCTTCAGCGTCTTGGCGCGCTGCTCCGGATCGGCGGTGCGGCCGGAGGTACGCATCGGCGGCATCAGGCCGGGATGCACCGAGTTCACACGGATACCTTCCTTGCCGTGTTGCGCTGCAGCAGCCTTGGTAATCAGCCGGACGGCGCCCTTGGAGGCGTTGTAGCCGACATGGATGTAGGCTTGGCCGACGATGCCCGAGATCGACGACAGGTTGATCACCGAGCCCGGCCCGCCGGTCTTTCGGATGGCGGCGATGCCGTACTTCATGCCGAGGAAGACGCCGGTGGAGTTGATGTCCATCAGCCGGTGCCACAGCGCCGTGTCGTAGAGGTCCTCGGCCGCGGAGCCCGAGATGCCGGCATTGTTCACCAGCACGTTGAGGCCGCCGTGGGCGGCGACCGTCTGGTCGATGGCAGCCTTCCACTCCTCCTCCTTTGTGACGTCCAGATGCACAAAGGTGGCCGTGCCGCCGGCCCTGTTGATCTCTTCGACGACGGCTTCACCGTCCTTGTCGAGCATGTCGGCCACCACCACGGCCTTGGCGCCCTCGCGGGCAAAAACGCGCGCGGTGGCTGCACCCATGCCGCTCGCCGCGCCGGTCACCAGCGCGACCTTGTCCTTCATCCTCATGTTCTGATCCCTCAGGCGAGCTTGAGGCCGACGATGCCGGCCACGATGAGGCCGATCGACACGATCCGGATCGTCGAGACGGTGTCGCCGAAGGCCACGATTCCCACGGTGAAGGCCCCGACGGCGCCTATGCCCGTCCAGATCGCGTAGGCGGTGCCCATCGGGATGGTGCGCTGTGCCCACATAAGCAGCGCGCCGCTCACAACGATGGCAACCGCGGCGAAAAGCAGCCATCCCGGCCGGGCACCCTGGTCCGTCCAGCCAAGCTTCAGCCCGACGGGCCAGCCGATTTCGCAAAGTCCTGCCAGGAAAAGAGATATCCATGCCATTCAGAGTCTCCCTCGGAGCAAGTGCTGTCATTGACGGCAACGTTACAGCCTGTAACGATCAAGGATTGCACGCATCTTGCAGCATAGCGAGGGCGGCATAGGGAAGGTCTAGGATCTTGGGAGTGTTGACATGAAGGAACGTGAACTGCGTGGCCTCATCGGGAAGGTGAAGGCCGGCAAGCTGTCGCGACGGGGTTTCGTGCAGGCGATGATGGCCGTGGGCATCGGCGCGCCGGCGGCGAGCCAGATCCTCCTGTCGTCGGGCGTTGCGATGGCGCAGAGCCCCTCGACCTACAAGCCGACCAAGCGGGGCGGCGGCGGCCCCCTCAAGCTGCTGTGGTGGCAGGGCCCGACCCTGCTCAATCCGCATTTCGCGGTCGGCACCAAGGACCAGGACGGTTCGCGCCTGTTCTACGAGCCGCTGGCGGCGTGGGACCCGGACGGCAACCTCAAGCCCAAGCTGGCGGCCGAGATCCCGACCAAGGAGAATGGCGGCCTTTCCGCCGACGGCCTGACGGTGACGTGGAAGCTGAAGCAGGGTGTCACCTGGCATGACGGCAAGCCGTTCACGGCCGACGACGTCGTGTTCAACTGGGAATATGCCAAGGACCCGGCGACGGCCGCCTATACGATCGCGTCCTACCAGGACGTCATGGTCGAGAAGGTCGACCCGTACACCGTGACGGTGAAGTTCAAGAAGCCGACGCCGTTCTGGGCCGATGCCTTCGTCGGAACCCGCGGCATGCTGATCCCGAAGCACCTGTTCGCCGACTACATCGGCGCCAAGTCGCGTGACGCCCCCACCAACCTCAAGCCGGTCGGTACCGGCCCCTACATGTTCAAGGACTTCAAGCCGGGCGATCTGGTGACGGGCGTCATGAACCCGAACTACCACCAGGCCAACAAGCCGTTCTTCGACACGGTCGAGATGAAGGGCGGCGGCGACGCCGTCTCGGCGGCGCGCGCGGTGCTGCAGACCGGCGAGTTCGATTTCGCCTGGAACCTGCAGGTCGAGGACGAGATCCTCCAGCGCCTCGAGAAGGGCGGCAAGGGCAGCGTCTCGATCACGCCGGGCGGCAATATCGAGTTCCTGCTCATGAACACGACCGACCCGTGGACGGAAGTCGACGGCGAGCGGGCGAGCCTGAAGACCAAGCACCCGACGCTCAGCGATCCGGAAGTGCGCAAGGCGGTGGCGCTCCTCGTCGACAACAAGTCGATCCAGGACCACATCTACGGCCGCACCGGTCCGGCGACCCGCAACTTCCTCTACGGTCCGGCGCGCTTCGATTCGAAGAACAACCCGATCGAGTTCAATGTCGACAAGGCCAACGACATCCTCGAGAAGGCCGGCTGGAAGAAGGGTGCGGACGGCATCCGCGCCAAGGACGGCAAGAAACTCAAGTTCGTCTACCAGACCTCGATCAACCAGCCCCGCCAGAAGACGCAGGCCATCATCAAGCAGGCGGCCCAGAAGGCGGGCATCGACATCGAGCTGAAGTCGGTGACGGCCTCGGTCTTCTTCTCGTCGGACGTGGCCAATCCGGACACCTACACGAAGTTCTACACCGACCTCGAGATGTACACGACCACCATGGGCCAGCCCGATCCGGGCACGCACATGCTGCAGTTCGTCTCGTGGGAAGCGGCCACCAAGGACAACAAGTGGCAGGGCCGCAACATCACGCGCTGGCAGAGCCCCGAGGCCGACAAGCTCTACCGCGAGACCGAGGTGGAACTCGATCCCGTCAAGCGTGCCGCCTCGTTCATCAAGATGAACGACCTCGCCATCCAGAACCAGATCGTGATGGGCATCGTGCAGCGCCCGACCGTGTCGGCCAAGGCGGCGAAGCTCAACTGCAACATCAGCGGCTGGGACAACAATACCTCGGACCTCAGCGACTGGTTCAAGGACGCCTAGGTGCGCTTCGCCCTCCCCGCCACGCGCGGGGAGGGCCTTCTTTTTGCAGGTCCATCGCGTGAGCAGGCAGTACGTAATCCGGAAGCTCCTGATCATGATCCCGAGTCTGCTCGGGATCAGCGTCGTGCTTTTCTCCCTCCTGGCCCTGGCGCCGGGAGACCCTTTCGACGAACTGGCGACCAACCCGGCGGTGCCGCCCGAGGTGCGCGCCGCGTTGCGCGCCAAGTTCGGCCTCGATGACCCGGTCTGGATGCGCTACTGGCACTGGCTGATCGCGCTGCTGCAGGGTGACTGGGGATTCTCCTTCGTCAGCCGCATGGACGTGAGCACGCTGATCATGCAGCGCCTGCCGGTGACCCTGATCGTCATCGGCGCGTCGCAGATCCTGGCCATCGCCATTGCCATTCCGGTCGGCGTTCTGGCCGCGACACGGCCCTATTCGCTGTTCGACCAGGTCGCCAACACCTTCGCCTTCATCGGCTTCTCGCTGCCGACCTTCTTCACGGGCCTGGTGCTGATCCTGGTCTTTTCCATCCAGCTGGACTGGCTGCCCTTCGTCTATCGCGCCGACATCGCCGCGACCGGCTGGGCGTTCTACTGGGAGCACATCAAGCAGTCGATCATGCCGGTCACGGTGCTCGGCCTGTTCCAAGGCGCGGCGCTGGTGCGCTTCGTGCGCTCCTCGGTGCTCGACGTCATCCGCCTCGACTACGTCACCACGGCGCGGTCGAAGGGCATCGGCGAGCGCAAGGTCATCACCCGGCACGTCGTGCGCACGGCCCTGATCCCGGTGGTGACGCTCGTCGCCCTGCAGATGCCGATCGTCTTCAGCGGCGCCATCGTCACCGAGCAGATCTTCCGCGTGCCCGGCATCGGCTCGCTGCTGATCTCCTCGATGCTTGCCAACGATACCCCCGTCGTCATGGGTGTCACCTTCGTCTCGGCCTGCCTGGTCGTCATCTTCAACCTCATCGCAGATATCCTTTATGGCTGGCTCGACCCCCGCATCGCTTTCCGCTAGCGCTCCCGGCGGGCCACCCGCCGCGCGCAAGGCGCAAGGATTCTCGCCCTGGCATGAGGCCTGGCGGCGCTTCCGGCGGCACAGGATGGCGCTGGTCTCGGCCTTCGCCCTGGCCGTGATCCTGTTCGCCGTCCTGGCCGGTCCGTTCATCTGGCGCGTGCCGATCAACGAGATCGACTTCGCCGCCAAGCTGCAGGGGCCGTCCTGGAAACACCCGCTGGGGACCGACGACCTCGGACAGGACCTGCTGTCGCGGCTGATCTACGGCGGCCGCATCTCGATCGCGGTCGGCTTCGCGGCGATGGTCGTCGCCATCTTCTTCGGCGTGCTGGTCGGCGCCATCGCCGGCATGTCGAGCGGACGGGTCGACGCGGCGCTGATGTGGGTCACCGACCTCTTCCTGTCGCTGCCGCAGCTTCCGCTGCTGCTGCTGGTCATCTACCTGTTCCGCGAACCGGTGAAGGGTGTGCTGGGCGTCGAGGGCGGCGCCTTCGTGCTGATCGTTGCGGTCATCGGCGGCACGCGCTGGATGTCCGCCGCGCGGCTGGTGCGAGCCCAGTTCCTGTCCCTGCGCGAAAAGGAGTTCGTCGAGGCGGCACGCGCGCTCGGGGCGTCGCGTCTGCGCCAGGTGACGCAGCACATCCTGCCCAATGCGCTGGGGCCCGTGATCGTGGTCGCGACCATCGACGTCGCCGCCGCCATCATCGCCGAGTCGACGCTCTCGTTCCTCGGCCTCGGCTTCCCGTCGGACGTGCCGACCTGGGGCAGCGTGCTGCGCGACGCCAAGGACTATCTCGACATCGCCCCGCACTGGGCGCTGTTCCCCGGCGCCCTCATCTTCATCACGGTGCTGGCGATCAACTTCATCGGCGACGGACTGCGCGACGCGCTCGATCCGCGGCGCGTTCTCTAGGGCTGGTGTAGCGTGGCCGAACCTCTGCTGGACATTCGCGGTCTCAAGACCTGGTTCAAGACCGACGACGGCATGGTGCGCGCCGTCGACGGCGTCGACCTCCACATCGACCGCGGCGAGACCCTGGGCGTGGTGGGCGAGTCGGGTTGCGGCAAGACCGTTACCGCCCGCTCGGTGCTGAAGCTGATCGACATGCCGCCCGGCCGCTTCGAGGCCGGGCAGATCCTGTGGCAGGGACGGGACCTGATCCCGCTGTCCATGGACGAGATGGACAAGATCCGCGCCAAGGAGATCGCCATCATCTTCCAGGAGCCGATGACCTCGCTCAATCCGGTCTACACGGTGGGCGACCAGATCGCCGAGGTGATCGCGCTGCACCAGAAGCTGTCGCGCCGGCAGGCGATCGCCGGTGCGGCGGAGATGCTTCGGCTGGTCGACATTCCCAACCCCGAGCGCCGCGTGCACGACTATCCGCACCAGTTCTCCGGCGGCATGCGCCAGAGGGTGATGATTGCCATGGCGCTGTCCTGCCAGCCCAAGCTGCTGATCGCCGACGAGCCGACCACCGCCCTCGATGTCACCATCCAGGCGCAGATCCTGGAACTGATGCAGGAGATGAAGGAGCGGTTCGGCATGGCGATCATGCTGATCACCCATGCGATGGGCGTCGTCGCCGAGACCTGCCAGAGGGTGACGGTGATGTATGCCGGCAATGTCGTCGAGGAGGCGTCCGTCGAGGCGCTGTTCGGCAATCCGCGGCATCCCTACACGCAGGGCCTGATCCGCTCGATCCCGCGCGTCGATCGCTCGGCCGAGAAGAAGCAGCGGCTCGAGGCCATCGCCGGCACCGTGCCGAACCTGCTCGATCCGCCGCCGGGCTGCCGCTTCGCCGCGCGCTGCAAGTTCGCCATGGACGTCTGCAGCCAGGGCTTGCCGCCGCTCAAGGAAGTCGGGCCCGGCCATTACGTGAGGTGCGTGCTGTGAGCGCCCCTGTTGCTTCCCAGTCGGCCGGGACGGCCCCGGAAACCGCCAGGCCGCTTCTCTCGGTCCGCGACCTGCGCAAGCATTTCGCGATCCGCGGTGGAATCCTGTCGCGCGTGGTCGACAAGGTCCATGCCGTCGACGGCGTCAGCTTCGACATCAAGGCCGGCGAGACGCTGGGCGTGGTGGGCGAATCGGGCTGCGGCAAGTCGACGACCGGCCGCTGCATCCTGCGGCTGATCGAGCCGAGCTCCGGCGAGGTCTGGTTCCAGGGCGCCGACGTCATGAAGATGGACCACAACGCGCTGCAGGCGATGCGGCGCGACATGCAGATCATCTTCCAGGATCCCTATGCGTCGCTCAATCCGCGCCTCACCATCGGCGCCATCATCGGCGAGGCGCTGATCATCCATAAGCTGGTGAAGTCGCGCCAGGCGATGGAAGACCGCGTCGTGCAGCTCCTCGAGACGGTGGGGCTGCGGCCCGACCATATGCGCCGTTTCCCGCACGAATTCTCGGGCGGCCAGCGCCAGCGCATCGGCATCGCCCGCGCGCTCGCCGTCGAGCCGAAGCTGCTGATCTGCGACGAGCCGGTGTCGGCGCTCGACGTGTCGATCCAGGCGCAGGTCATCAACCTGCTGGAGGACCTGCAGGAACAGTTCGGCCTGACCTACCTGTTCATCGCCCACGATCTCAGCGTGGTGGAGCACATCTCCACACGCATCGCCGTGATGTATCTCGGCCGCGTCGTCGAAATCGCGCCGGCGGCGGAACTCTACGACACGCCGATCCATCCCTATTCGGAAGCGCTGCTGTCGGCCGTGCCGATCCCCGACCCGACGGTCAAGCGCAAGCGCATCATGCTGCAGGGCGACGTGCCCAACCCGATCCGCCCGCCGTCGGGCTGCCACTTCCACACCCGTTGCCCGATCGCGCGCCCCGACTGCAGCCAGCGCTCTCCGGTCCTCGAGGAGAAGCGCCCGGGTCACTGGGCGGCCTGTCACTACCGGGACTAGCGCTGATCCCTTTCGCAGATTGGGGACCCCGGCTAGAAGTCTGGCCCCAACAGGCGAGGCTCCCATGTCAGAGGACGGCAAGAAGGCCGCGAGTGCGATCCTCACTGAGAACGAGGAAGCGCTCTTCCAGATCATGAAGATCGTCATCGCGACCGTTGCGGCTGGCGACGCGATCAAAGGCAAACAGCTGGACGAACAACTCACCTACTTGAAGAACGCCTTCTACTCGAACGGGAAGAAGAAGGCGGCGATCATGGCGGAATCGATACGAATCGCGGCATTCGCATCAAGCCGTGATGCCGCCCGTCTGGCAGGCTTGCGGGGAACCCCGAAGGCAAACGCCTAGAGTCTTTCCACTTCAAGTCGACCCGCACCCCCTCATCCTGAGGAGCGGCCCCCTCGAATACCTCGGGGTAAACTCCGGACCGCGTCTCGAAGGATCGGCAACAGACGAGGTGTTCGTGCCCATGCTTCGAGACGCGCTCCATCGGAGCGCTCCTCAGCATGAGGTTGGTGTTGATGTTGACTGCGCTGCCGGCACTTTGGTGCCCCCGGCCGGACTCGAACCGGCACGATCCTTACGGATCAAGCGATTTTAAGTCGCTGGCGTCTACCAATTCCGCCACGGGGGCACTCGGGGGCGACCATAGTGAGGGTCGATTCCCGTGTCATCCCGGTCAGGCGTCGTCGGGCACGGCGAAGCGGGCAGGCGACAGCGACTCCTCCGTGACGCCGAGGTCGGCGACTTCGGCCGGCAGGGGCTTGCCCAGCGCCAGCGCGGCGGCGAGCTGGCCGGCGGCGTAGCCGGTCTGGATGCCGTAGCCACCCTGGCCTGCCAGCCAGAAGAAGCCCTGGATCTTCGGGTCGTAGCCCGCGACCAGGTTCTTGTCGTGCACGAAGGAGCGCAGGCCGGCCCACTTGTTCTTGATGCGGCGGATCTGCAGCGTGCTCGCGGTCTCGATGCGCTCGACGGCGGTGGCGACGTCGATCTCCTCGGGCTGGGCGTCGCAGGGCGGCGAGGGCGTCTCGTCGGCGAGCGAGCCCAGGAACTGGCCGACCTCGGGCTTGAAGTAGAAGCTCTCGTCGAAGTCGATCAGCATCGGCAGCGGCCCGAGGTCGAGCCCTTGCGGGGCGTCGAACGTGAAGGCGGTGCGCCGCTTCGGTACCAGCCCGACCGGCACGCAGCCGGCAAGGCCGCCCAGCACGTCGGCCCAGGCGCCGGCGGCGTCAATGATGTTGGCCGCGCGCACCGTTTCGCCGTCGCGCAAGGTCACGTTCCACAGCCCGTCGAACCGGGCGAGGCCGAGGACTTCGGCGTTGAGGCGAAGCACCGCGCCGGCGGCGCGCGCGCCCTTCAGGAAACCGCCGTGGATCGCCGCCACGTCCATGTCGTCGGCCTCGGGCTCGAACACGGCACCGCCGCCGACGGTTTCCGGCTTCACGATCGGCAGGCGGCGCAGGACCTCAGCGGGCTCCAGCCAGCGCACCGAGGGCACCAGCCGTGCATAGTCGGCGGCGGCGGCCTTCACGGCGGCTTCCTGTGCGGCATGGCCCGCGACCAGCGCGCCGCGCGGCGTCAGCAGCGGATGGTCGGCGAAGCCCGGCGGCGGATTGCGATAGAAGCGGCCCGAGGCCACCGTGATGGCGCGGATCTGGGCGCTGCCATAGGTCTCCGAATGCAGCGCGGCGGAGCGGCCGGTCGTGTGATAGGCGGGCACGTTCTCGCGCTCGAGGATGATCACCTTCGCATGGGGGGCGAGGTGATAGGCGACGGAGACCCCGGCGATGCCGGCGCCGACGATGGCGAAATCGAAATCCTGCATGGGCGGCACATTGCAAGGTCGATGCCGCGCCTGCAATAGTCGGGGCGCGAGGAAACGAGGCCCATGAACATCGCCCATCTGCTGCTGGGCTCCGCGCAGGAGTTCCACGACCTGCCCGCGCTTGCCCGCGGAGCGTCACCACACCTCACCTATCGGGAGCTGTGGCGGAAAGTCTCGGTCATGAGCACCCACTTCGCCGCCCGGTTCGGGCTCGCGCGCGGCGACCGCGTGGCCTTCGCCATGGCCAACTGTGTCGAATCGATCGAGGTCATGTACGCGATCTGGCATGCCGGCCTCTGCGCCGTGCCGATGAACGCCAAGCTGCATGCCAAGGAATTCGCGTTCATCCTGGAGAATTCCGGCGCCAAGCTCTGTTTCGTGACGCCCGATCTCGCCGATACGATCGCCGAGGCCGCCCGGGAGGCGCCCGAACTGAAGGAGATCGTGGACGTCACGACGCGCTCCTACAGCTTCATGGCGGTGGGCGACCCGAGCCCGATCGCCGATGCCGAGCCCACCGACCCGGCGTGGCTGTTCTACACGTCGGGCACCACCGGACGCCCCAAGGGCGCGACGCTGACGCACCGTAATCTGCTGGCGATGACGCTCAACTACTTCGCCGACGTCGACCGCCCGCCGCCGGGCGGCTCGATCGTGCATGCCGCCCCGATCAGCCACGGTTCGGGCCTGTGGAACTTCCCGATGCTGGCGCGCGGTTCGGTGCAGGTCTTCCCCGAGAGCGGCAAGTACGAGGTGCCCGAGACGGTCGAGCTGATGAACCGCTGGCCGCAATGCTCGATCTTCCTGGCGCCCACCATGGTGAAGCGGCTGATCGAGCATGGCAGCGTGGCGGAGCTGCAGCCCGATGCGCTGCGGCTCGTCACCTACGGCGGCGCGCCAATGTACGTTTCCGATCTCAAGCGCGCGCTCGACCTGCTGGGCAACAAGCTGATGCAGCTCTACGGCCAGGGCGAGAGCCCGATGAGCATCACCCATCTCAGCCGTGAGTATCATTGGGACCGCAGCCATCCGCGCTGGGAGCAGCGCCTGGCGTCGGCGGGACGCGCCGATACCTGCATGGAGGTGAGGGTGGTCGACGAGGCGGGGCGTCCGCTGCCGGTGGGCGAGGTCGGCGAGATCATTGCCAAGGGCGATCCCGTGATGGCGGGCTACTGGAACAATCCCGAGGCCACGGCGCGCTCGCTGCGCGACGGCTGGCTGTGGACCGGCGATGTCGGCGCCTTCGACGAGGAAGGGCTGCTCACGCTCAAGGACCGCTCCAAGGACATGATCATCTCGGGTGGCTCCAACATCTATCCGCGCGAGATCGAGGACGTGCTGAACCTCCATGCCGGCGTCGCCGAATGTTCGGTGGTCGGCCGCCCGCACCCGGAATGGGGGGAGGAGGTGGTGGCCTTCGTCGTCGCGCGCACCGGCGAGACTCTCTCGCCCGCCGAGCTCGACAAGCTCTGCCTCGACAACATCGCCCGCTTCAAGCGCCCCAAGGACTACAAGTTCATCGAGGCGCTGCCGAAGAACAACTACGGCAAGATCCTGAAGACGGAGCTCAGAAAACTTCTCTAGCGAATTCCCTCATCCTGAGGAGCGTCGCGCAGCGATGCGTCTCGAAGGATGGGCAACAGGCACGGTGCGCGATCCCACCCTTCGAGACGCACGCCTTCGGCGTGCTCCTCAGGGTGAGGTCGGTGTAGAGTTCAGGACACATTGAGGAGGACAATCACATGGGCAACCTGATCGACTTCAAGCGTCCCGACGGATCGACCTGCAAGGGCTATCTGGCCGAGGCGGGCAAGGGCAAGCCGGGGATCGTCGTGATCCAGGAATGGTGGGGTCTCAACGACCAGATCTGCGGCGTCGCCGATCGCTTCGCGCGCCAGGGTTACAACGCGCTGGCGCCCGACCTTTACAAGGGCCGCGTCACCCAGAAGCCGGACGAGGCGAACCACATGATGAGCGGCCTCGACTTCGTCGGCGCCTCCGACCAGGACATTGCCGGGGCGGTGCAGTACCTCGCCGCAATGGGCGGCAAGGTCGGCGTGATGGGCTTCTGCATGGGCGGCGCGCTGACCATCGCGGCTTGCGCGAGGATCGGCGGCATTTCCTGCGGCGTGCCCTTCTACGGCATCCCGCCGGGCCAGCTTGCCGACCCGGCCAAGATCACGGTGCCGCTGCAGGGCCACTTCGCCAACAAGGACGACTGGTGCACGCCGGCGGCCGTCGACGCGCTCGAGAAGACGATGAAGGGCGCGGGCCAGAGCCCCGAGATCTTCCGCTACGACGCCGCGCATGCCTTCTCCAACGAGCGCAGCGAGGCCTACGACGTGAAGTCGGCCAATGCGGCGTGGGAAAGGATGTTCGAATTCCTGAAGAAGCACCTCTGATCGACACCGAATTTTGACAACTCCCCCCGTCGTCCTGAGCGAAGCGCCAACGGCGCGTAGTCGAAGGACCTCTTTTCCTTTCGAGACGTCGTCGTGCGTCGGAAGAGAGGTCCTTCGGCTGCGCCGCCCTTCGGGCGACTTCGCTCAGGACGACGGCGTATTTCGATGACGGTCCGCCCGGCCTTCGGCCTCGCCATCGTCGGGCTGGGCGCGTCGCTCGCGCCGCTCGACATTGCCGTCAACGTGGCGCTGCCGGCGATCACGGCCCATTTCAAGGTGGCGCTGGGCGACGCGCAGTGGCTCGTGATCTGCTACGTGCTGGTCTACGGCTCGCTGATGCTGGTCTGCGGCAAGCTGGGCGACCTGTTCGGGCACCGGCTGATCTTCCGCATCGGCCTCGCGATCTCCGCGCTCGGCTGCGCGGCCTGCGCGGCGGCGCCGGACTGGCCGCTGTTCCTGTGGGCGCGCGGCGCACAGGGCGTCGGCACGGCGCTGGCCCTGTCCTGTACGCCGGCGCTGGCCACCTCGCTGTTTCCCGAGAGCGACCGCACCAAGGCGCTGGCGGGGTTCGCCAGTACCATGGCCATTGCGGCCGCCGTCGGCCCGTTCCTGGGGGGTGCACTGGTCGAACTGTGGGGCTGGCCCGCCGTCTATTGGGTGCGCGTGCCGCTCGCGCTCGTGACGCTCGCTCTGTCCGGTCTGCTGCCCTCGCCCAAGCCCGACTCGCGCCCGTTCGATGCGCTGGGGGCGGTGCTGCTGGCAGCCTGCATGAGCACGCTGCTCCTGTCGCTCACCTTCTCTCAGCGCAAGGAGATCCCGGGCCCGTGGGCGCTGGCGATGGCCCTCGTCGCGCTGGGCCTGATCGTGGCCTATGTCCGCCGCGCCAACCGGGTGCCGGAGCCGATCATCCGGCCGTCGCTCTTTGCCGATCCGCGCTTCACGATCCCCAACGTGCTCAATGCGCTCGCCAACCTCGCGGGCTTCGCGATCCTGCTGCTGACGCCCTATTACCTCGTGAACGTGCTGAAGCTGACGCCGCTGGGCGTCGGCATCGTGCTGGCGATGGCCTATGGCGGCAGCCTGACCGGGGCGCCGCTCTCGGCCTTCCTCGTGAGCCGTATCGGCCAGCGGCCCACGGTGTTCGCGGGCGTCGCCTGCGTCGGCCTCGGCCTGCTGCCGCTGGGCTTTACCGGCATCGACACGCCGGTGCTCGTCGTGGCGGCGCTGCTGGTGCTGGAGGGGATGGGGCAGGGCCTGCTCACGGTCGCCTATACCGACATCGTCACCGCGACCCTGCCGGCCCGCGACCGCGGCGTCGCCGGAAGCCTCTCGCTGCTGACCCGCACGATCGGCATCGTCGCCGGCGCCTCGGTATTGACCGCTCTGCAGGCCCATGGCGCGCAGGGCTTCATGAACACGGGCGGCTTCCTCGCCGGCTACCGCTTCGCGTTCGTGGCCGCGGGCGGCGGGCTGCTCGCGGTGCTGCTCCTGTCGCTCCTGTGGCCGAAAGTGTGGTCGAAGGGATGAGCGGCTAGGCGGCCTTCGACAGGGTGCGCTCGACGATGCGGGGATCGCGTTCCAGAAGTGCCAGCAGGACCTTGGCCGGCCCATCAGGCTTGCGCCGGCCCTGTTCCCAGTTGCGCAGCGTACCGACCGAGACTCCGATACATTGCGCGAAGGCTTCCTGGGACAGCTTCGTCCGGGCTCGTATGGCCGCGACGTCGGTGCGTTGAACCACCTGGACGCGCGTTCCCGTCGTCCGCCGGCCGCGGGCATAGGCGCGCGCCTGATCCACGCTCTTCAGGAGGAGATCGAAGTCCTTCTTCTTCATTTTCCATCTCCAAAGTCTTTCAGGAGCATCTCAGATACGGCGATCAGGCGCCGGCGCTGCTCGTTGGTCAGATCGACGGCGGTATTCTTGGCATAAACCATCAGGAGGACCGCCGGATATCCCTCCGAATGGAACCAGTAGATCAGGCGACCTCCGCCTCTCTTGCCGTGGCCCTGAAGGGCAATGCGCATCTTGCGCAGGCCTTTCGTGCCCTTGATCAGCACGCCCATCATCGGGGCACCTGCCACGGCATCGACGATAGCGGCTCGCTCTGCCTCGTCCAGCAGCTTGGCCGCCTGAGCGATGTAGAGTTCGGTTTCGACGACCGCCAGGAGCGAGGTCATTCTGGTATGTGTACGCCATTGGCGTATATACGTCAATGGCGTATGCTGCTCTGTGCGAACCGATAGGTAGCCCCGGTCGGGAGTCCGCCGCGTTCAACCGATGGGCCGTGGCTCCGTGCCGCCACTGTCGTCAGGGCAGCTTGATATCGCCCTTTTTGATGATCGTACCGAACATCGCGCTCTCGACACCGATGTGCGTCCTGAAATCCGAGGGGTTGAGATAGGTCACGCGCATGCCGCCATTGTGGACCCTGGCGACGATGTCGGGCGCGCGCAGGGCGTCGGCAATCGCCTTGTCGAGCCGCGCGATCGCCTCGGGTGAGGTGCCCGCAGGCGCGAGGATGCCGAACCAGGAATCGCCGCCTTCCTTGCCGTAACCGGTCTCCTGCAGGGTCGGGACGTCGGGGAAATCCGGGTGGCGCACTTCGGCCAGCATCGCGAGGGCGCGCAGCTTGCCCGCCTTGATGTGCGGCAAGGTGGTCTGGTCGAACTGCGCCTGGATCTCGCCGGCCAGCAGCGCGTTGGTCGCGGGCGCGCTGCCGCGATAGGGAACGTGCGTCATCCGGATGCCGGCTTCCAGGCAGAGCATCTCGCCGAACAGGTGGGTGATGGTGGCGAGGCCGGCCGACCCATAGTTCAGCTTGCCCGGATTGGCCTTCGCATAGGCCACGAACTCCGCGACCGTGTTGGCCGGTACCGACGGATGGACGGCGAAAGCGCCCCACGAGGTCGTCATGCGCGAGACCGGGACGATGTCGCGATCGGGGTCGAACGGAATCGGCTGCAGGTGTCGCGTGATGCAGACCATCGCCGTCGTCGTGGTGAGGAACGTGTGATGGTCGACCGGCTGGTTCTTCACGAACTCCGCCCCGATCATGCCCGAGGCGCCGGCCTTGTTGTCGAACAGCACGCCCTGGCCGAGGAGTTGCGCGGCGCGCTCCATGACGATGCGGCTCGAGACGTCCGACGGCCCGCCCGGCGGATAGGGGATGACGAGGCGGAGCGGCTTGGCGGGCCAGGGCGCCTGGGCGATCGCAGGCGACGCGAGCGCGGTTGCAAAGGCCGAGGCGGTGAACGCACGACGACGCATGGACGCTCCTCCATGTTTTCTTGTTGCCGGCTGCCTCCCACGCGGGCGCCGGTTCGGCCAGCCCGCTGGAATTGCGCGCCCGGCTGGTGGCGCTGCGCGAGACCATCTTCGAGGTCGCAGCAGCGACGCCCGGTGTCGGGACACTGACGAACGGCTGCCCCTGGGTGAGCTAGAGCACGGCTTGGCCCGCGCGCTCACCCATCACTTGCGCTCGAAGTAGCGGCTGCGCAGAGAGAGGCACTCCTCCTCGAGGATGCCGGTCGTGAACTTGATGTCGGCGCCCACGAACTCGGCAAACGTCTCGACCGAGTAGCGGCCGAAGTTGCGCCCCACCGTCTTGAAGCGAAGGCCCAGCACCCAGTGGCCTACCTTGGCGTTCAACAAGGCGCCGGCGCACATCGGGCAAGGCTCTACCGTGGTGTAGAGCGTAGTGCCCGACAAGTCGTCCGTGCCGAGCGTGCGGCAGGCATCGGAAATGGCGTCGGTCTCCGCATGGATCAGCGAGTTGCCAGTGTGGATGCGGTTGCGTCCGCGGCCGACGATTTCGCCGTCCCGAACGATCACCGCGCCAACGCCCATGTCGCCTTCCTTGTCCGCGACGGCGGCGAGTTCGAGGGCCTGGCGCATCATGGTCTCGTGATGGTTTGTGTCCATGGCGACGATCATGGACGGGGCGTGTCGCATCGTCACCATGATTCCAGACCGGCCGTTCGTGCTAGGCTCGATCTCAACAATTCCCTCCCCGGAAGACGGGAGAGGAAGATGAAGCGGGAGCGGAGCGGCATGTCAGGCAAGCTGAAGGACAGGGTGGCGATCGTCGTCGGGGCGGGCTCGAGCGGACCCGGCTGGGGCAACGGCAAGTGCACGGCGATCACCTTCGCCCGCGAGGGCGCCCGGGTATTCTGCGTCGACCTGAAGCGGGCCGCCGCCGAGGAGACGGTGGGGCTGATCGAGAAGGAGGTCGGTCCCGGCTTCGCGGTCGCCTACGAGGCCAACGCCTCGAACAATGCCGACGTGAAGGCCATGGTCGATGCCTGCATGGCGAAGTGGGGCCGGGTCGACATCCTCGACAACAATGTCGGCATCGGCTCGCAGGGCGGGCCGGTCGAGCTGAGCGAGGACGAGTGGCATCGCGTGTTCGACGTCAACGTGAAGAGCTTCTTCCTCACCGCCAAGCACGTGCTGCCGATCATGGAGAAGCAGGGCAAGGGCGCGATCGTGAACGTGAGCTCGATCGCCTCGATCCGCTGCCCCAAGGGGATTTCGTACCTGGCCTACAATGCCAGCAAGGGCGCAGTGAACTCGCTCACCATGGCGATCGCCTCGCAGTACGCGGAGAAGGGCATTCGCTGCAACGCGATCCTGCCCGGCCTGATGCACACGCCGATGATCGACTTCCTGGCCGAGCAGTATGCCAGGAGCGAGAAGGACCATAACCAGGCCTACGAGAAGATGATCGAGATCCGCGACCGCGCCTCGCCGACCGGCAAGATGGGCACGGGCTGGGACACGGCCAATGCCGCCCTCTTTCTCGCCTCGGATCAATCGTCCTATGTGAACGGCCACCTGCTGGTGGTCGACGGCGGCATCACGGTGCGGGCCTAGGGCGTCGCGATTTAAGGCGCGCAGTCGAAATAAACGAAATAAACGAAACAAATGAAATGAACCCGGGATATTCCCCGGAGGGGTACCTGGATACCGCGAGGATCGGTTCAGGACGTCCTGGATCGCCTCGGCCGAGCAGCCCGATCAGCGGCGCGCGCGTCTCAGAAGCGTCCGGAAGACGATCGGGCCGGTGATGATGATCAGGAACAACCGGAACAGATGGTGGGTCGCCACCATCGCGACCTCGATGCCGAGTGCCAGGCCGATCAGGCTCATCTCGGCGAAGCCGCCGGGAGCATAGCTCAGGACGGTGGCGTCGAGGTTGAGGCCGGTCAGCGCGTGGGTGATCTCGGCGAAACCGACCGCGCAGGCAATGAGGATGAAGGCGGCGCCGACCGAGGCCGCCATCTCCTTGTGCAGTCTGTCGAAGTTGGTGCCGACGAAGCGGCAGCCGATGCCGGTGCCGACCACGACCTGCGCCGCCGCGACCAGAAACCCCGGCGGCTGCGAGTTGGTGAAACCGCCGAGATGGGCAATGGCGCTCACGATCATCGGGCCCATCATGAAGCTCGCCGGCAGGCGCAGCAGGCGGCCGACGATCGCTCCGATCACGCCGCAGGCGATGAGGATGGCATAGTCCTGCCAGTCGTTCCCCGTCGGTTCACGGACCATGGTCAGAACGCTGGTCTGCGCGCCGTTCACCAGCCGGTACCAGACCGGGATGGTGAGGACGACCGTCAGGATGCGCAGTGCGTGGGCGAGCGCGATCGAGCGCTCCTCGCCGCCCATGGCACCGCCCATGATGGTCATGTCGTTCAACCCGCCCGGCATGGCCGCGAAGTAGCAGGTGACCCTGTCCCAGTCGGTGACGCGCCGCAGCCAGGCGTAGCAGAGGGTGGCGCCGGTCATGGTCATGCCTGTGAGGACACACAAGCTGACCGCCCACTCTCCCAGCCGCTGAGCCAGCTCCGGTGTGAAGGAAGAGCCCAGCAGCACGCCCAGGATGATGATCATGCCCTGCCGCAGCCGCACCCGCATGCCGACGCGCAGGCCAAGGAACGCGGCCACGGTGGAGAAGACGCAGGCGCCCAGCATCCAGGCGAGCGGCATGCGCAGCCAGTCGAAGACGAAGCCACCCGCCGTGCCGATGGCGAGCGCCAGGGCGAGAGGCTGCCAGCCCTCGTGGCCGATGATCCTCTTCTTCCCGGGCTTTAGGGGAGTGTCCTTGCCGCTCAAGGAGCGAACTGCTCCTTGAGGATCCGTTCCTCGAGATCGTGCTCGGGGTCGAACAGCAACGTGAGCCTGGTGTCGATGGCCTCGGTCACCGCGACATGGGCGACGTTGGGGATCTCCACCGAGTCGGCCGCCGCCGCGACGGGACGCTTCTTCGGATCGAGGATCGTGAATTCGACCTTGGAGGTGCGCGACAGCAACGCGCCGCGCCAGCGCCGTGGCCGGAAGGCGTTGATCGGCGTCAGCGCCAGCAGCCCGGCGCCCAGCGGCAGGATCGGTCCGTGGGCCGAGAGGTTGTAGGCGGTCGAGCCGGCGGGCGTCGCCACCAGCACGCCGTCGCAATGCAGCTCGGGCAAACGCTTCTGGCCGTCGACCGCGACCTCGATCCGCGCGGTCTGGCGGCTCGAGCGCAGCAGCGACACTTCGTTGATGGCGAGGACTTCGGAGACCTTGCCGCGCGTGTTGGTGGCCAGCATGCGCAGCGGCGTCAGCGTTACCTGGCGGGCCTTCTTGAGGCGCTTCAGCAGGTTGGCTTCCTTGTAGGTGTTGAGCAGGAAGCCGACCGTGCCGAGATTCATGCCGTAGATCGGCTTGAGCCGCCGCATGTTGCGGTGCAAGGCCTGCAGCATCAGCCCGTCGCCGCCCAGCGCGACGATGATGTCGGCCTCGGCGGCCGTCGCCGCGCCGTAGATCGCTTCGAGGCGTGCCTTTGCCTCGCGGGCCGTTGCGGTGCTGGCACAGACGAAGGCGAGGCGGGGAGCGGGCGGGGACTGGACGGCCATACGGGATACAGCAATGCCTCGGGTGCAGGAATCGTACTATAGCCGCCAACCGCGCCGGTGCGATAAAATCCCGGTCACAAAAGAAACTGCGAGGAGGAACGCAATGCAACTGATCCCGCTGGCCGATGGCTTCGGCGTCGAAGTGAAGGGCGTCTCGCTGCTCGACGTTGCGACGGACGCCCAGGCCTACAAAGCCGTACGGGAGGCCTTCGAGACGCATTCACTTCTTGTGTTCCGCGACCAGCAGATCGCCGACGACATCCAGGTCGCCTACAGCCGCGCCTTCGGTCCGCTGGAGCTGACCAAGGCGGCATCGCTCGGCGAGAACAGCTTCTATTCGCGCCTGACCAATGTCGGCCAGCAGGGCGAGATCGTGCCGCCCGATCACCGCCAGGTGCTGATCGCCAAGGCCAATGCGCTCTGGCACACCGACTCATCCTTCAAGAAGACGCCGGCGCTCGCCTCCGTGCTGACCGCGCGCGTACTGCCGGGCGAAGGCGGCGAGACCGAGTACACCTCGACGCGGCTCGCCTGGGAGCGGCTGCCGGCCGACCTGCAGGAGAAGCTGAAGACGGCGGTGGCGACCCATTCCTACGCCAACAGCCGAGACCAGATCCATCCCGACCTCGCCAATGCCGAGGAGCGCAAGGCGCTGCCGCCGGTGCGCTGGCGGCTGAACTGGCGGAACCCGGCCAACGACCGACGCGCGCTCTACGTCGCCAGCCATGCCTATGCGATCGACGGGATGGACGACCGCGACGCGCGTCAGCTTCTCGCGCAGCTCCTCGACGAGGCGACGCGGCCGGAGTTCGTCTACAGCCACAAATGGCGCCAGGGCGATGCGGTGATGTGGGACAACCGCGCGATGCTCCATCGCGGTCGCCCGTGGGACTACACGCGCGAACGCTCCATGATACGCACGACGATCTCGGCCACCGACGCGGACGGGCTCGGCGAAGTCACGCCGCCGGTCATTCACTAGAAATTTCGAGGGAGACTGGCGGCGCCGTGCAAGGCACGCGCCGCCAGACTGCGACGCCGCTATTCCGCGGCGGCCAGGCGCTGCTGGTTCTGCTGGGCCGCCACCTTGGCGCGGGCGAGATCCTCGCCGCGGCGCTTGTTGACGGCCGCACCGCCGCCCGAGGTCTCGGCGAACAGCGACAGCTTGTCCATGTCGTCGTCCATCACGGGCTGGAGCGCGAGGTCGGTGTATTCGAGGCGCTTCGGGTCGTTCTTGACCTTGCGGCCGATGGCGATGCCCTGCAGCGTGAGGCGCGCGTAGATCTTGAGCTTGCGCCAGAAATCCGCCGCCACCTTGTAGTGGAACACGCCGATCGGCTCGATCGGCATGCCGTAGCGGCGGTCGAGGCGATACTTCATGCGCACCGCGCCGCCTTCCAGCGGATGCACGCCCTCGGCCTCGAACATGATCTTGAACATGGTCATGAAGCGCGCCGGCTCGGCCGGGTCGCGGCCGGGGATCGCGCCGTGGCGGCGGGCCACCGTCTCGATGTGCTCGGGCGTGTAGTATGACTTCCAGGCCTCGCGATAGACCTGCTCGAACTCCGCGTCGCTCATCTTCGGGTGATGCACGCAGCGATGATGGACGTCGTACTTGTTGAGGTCGGGGTCCATCCACACACCCTGCTTCCACAGGGTCTGGTGATCCTCCGAACCGGGGAGCGGCGTCAGCATGAACAGCTCGAGGATGTCGAGCGGCAGCTCCTTCTTGATGATCTCCATGTCGCGCAGGATCGAGGCGCGTGTGTCACCGGGGAAGCCCAGAATGTAGCCGGCCCAGGTCGAGGCGCCGCTGTTGTGCCACGCCTGCAGCATCTTGCGGTACTCGGTGATCTTGTTCTGGCGCTTCTTGGCGGCCAGCAGATTGTCCGGGTTGACGTTCTCGAGGCCGATGAAGACGCGATAGACGCCGGCCCAGCGCGCCTTGTTGATGAAGTTCGGAATGCGGTGGCACTGGGTGTCGACCTGGATGATCAGGGACAGCTGGATGCCCTCGTTCTCCTTGAGCTCGATAAGCCGGTCGAAGAAGTCTTCCCAGTGCTTGTTGCGGGCCATGTTGTCGTCGGTGATGAAGAACGACGTGATGCCCTGCTTGTAGTTCTCGCGGATGATCGCTTCGAGATCGTCGGCGGTGCGGAAGCGGCTCTTGCGGCCCTGCACGTTGATGATGGTGCAGAACGAGCACTGGAACGGGCAGCCGCGGCCCAGGTCGAAGCTCGACATGCCGCCCTCGTTGCGCGACAGCGCCGACGGCGGCAGATGCGGGGTCGGAGCGCCCTCGAGGCCCGGCAGATCGTCCATGTAATTGTAGAGCGGCTTCATGGTGCCGTTCATGGCGTCGCGCAGCACGAGGTCGAAACGGCCTTCCTCGGCCTCGCCGGCGAAGATCGAGACGCCCATGTCCATGGCTTCCTGGATCTCGGGCGGGATCACCGGCAGCATCGACAGGCAGCCCGACACATGGAAGCCGCCGATGGCCACCGGGAAGCGGCCCTTCAGGAACTTGCGCGCCAGATCGACCGCGTGGGGATACTGGTTGGTCTGGACGCCGACCAGGCAGATCAAGCCCTTGCCGCCGCTGCGCTCGATCTTGGCCATCAGGTGGTCAGGGCGGACGCGGGTATTGGTCTCGTCGATCGGGTGGATGACGATGTCCACGTCCGGCCCCAGGACCTGCCGCGCACGGCAGTCCTCGCCGAGACCATAGAGCGCGGCCAGCGTGTTCGAGGGGATGTGCGACCGAAGCCATGTGATCGGATAGCCATCGTCATCGTAATGAGTAGGCTTGATCAGAATGAGATGAAACTTCGTACGCTTCACGGCACCGCCCATCGCGGACTTCTCCAAGACAAAACCCGCACGCGGTTCGAGCTATTTACCGCTTGACGGCATTCACTGTCACAATGCTCTGAGCCGGCCCCCAACGCAACCGGAAGCCGGTCAAATTCTCAGAATGAATGCGCAATAGAACCACTAGAATTAGGGTTTTCCAGGGCCAAGCTCCGCCATTAGTGCGGATTTGCCATGCCGAGGCGATCCTTGCAGTCCGTGGCGTGAGAGCGCAGCCTCACCCTGCCCGAAGCGCCCCGACAGAACGCGCAGGGTGAGGGAACGAACAGGAATTGAGCCTCATCGCACGAGCGCCCGCGTTGGCGCCCTTCCGGATTCGAAGCTTCCGCTTCCAGTGGCCCTCCGATCTCCTCGCCTCCTGGGCGTTCGAGATGGAAGGCGTCATTCTCGGCTGGTTCGTGCTGGTATCGACCGGCTCGGTCCTGGCGCTGGCGGTGTTCGGCTCGCTGCAGTTCCTCGGTACGCTGATCTCGCCCCTGTTCGGCATGGCCGGCGACCGGATCGGCAACCGCAACGTCCTGCTTCTGATGCGTCTGGGTTACCTCATCCTGGCGGCCTGCCTGATGAGCCTGTTCCTGACCGGCCTGGCATCGCCGGTGCCGGTGTTCATCCTCGCCACCCTGATGGGGTTGATCCGTCCCTCCGACATCACGATGCGCAATCTGCTCGTCGGCGAGACCATGCCGGCGGACTACCTGATGCGCGCCATGGGCGTATCGCGGACCACCGCCGATTCCGCCCGCATCGTCGGCGCGCTGTCGGGTGCCGCCTTGGTCGCGGCCCTGGGCTCGGGGCTGGCCTATGTGGCGGTCTGCGGCGTCTACGCTCTCTGCCTTGCGCTGACGCTCGGCGTAGGGACCCGTCGGCTGCGGATCCTGAGCGACGGTGAGGCTACGCCGTCGGCTCTCGCGGCCCTGCGGCAGGGTTTTGCCTATGTCTGGTCGACGCCGGTCGTCCGTGCGGTGATGCTGCTGGCGTTCCTGGTGAATTTCGCGGCCTATCCCTTGACCGGCTCGCTGCTCGCCTATGTGGCCAAGGACGTCTACGGAATGGACCAGACCGGGCTCGGCTGGCTGATCGCCAGCTTCGCCGGCGGAGCGCTCACCGGCTCGATCCTCGTGTCCCTGTACGGCGCCCATATGCGGCCGGCGCGCACGATGATCGCCTGCACGCTCGTCTGGCTGTCGCTCAACCTGGTTTTCTCGTGGCTCACGACGCCGCTGCTGGGGGAGATCGTTCTGTTCGGGGCGGGGCTGTTCCAGAGCTTCTGCATGATCCCGATGTCGGTGATCCTGCTTCGGGTCACCAATCCGGCGCTGCGTGGCCGCGTCATGGGCGTGCGGATGCTCGCTGTGTACGGCATGCCCCTCGGGCTGCTGCTGTCGGGTCCGCTGGTCGAGTGGGGCGGCTTTGCGATGACAGGGACCTTGTACAGCGTGCTGGGCATCGTCTTCACCCTGGTGATCGCGGTGTGGTGGCGTGCAGATCTGTGGGACCGCGCAGCCCCCGTGAACGTTCGCTGACCGCAACCTAACGACGGGCGTTGCGTTCCTGCTGGAATGCATCATTCCTTCGCCATGACCGTCGCTCTGGCGATGGCCGTTCTTTGTGCCGCCTCCGCTCCGGCCGGCGCCCAGTCCTCAGACGGCGAGAAGCCCGCGCCGCGTGCCTCGGCCACCGAGGACGAGCAGCGCAGCATCTACACGTTTCAGGTGGAGAACGACGTGTTCAACCGGTTTGGCCGGTCGGACCGCGACTATACCAACGGCGTCCGGGTCGGGTGGCTGTCGCCGGCCATCACGGAGATGCCCCGTGGGATCGTGGCGCTGACCACTATTCCGACCTTCCTGGGTGAAGCCGCAGCCGATTCCGTGATCCGGCGCGTCGCCATCTCCGCCGGACAGAACATCTACACGCCCGAGAACACCTATGTGACGAGTCCGATCTACAATGACCGGCCTTACGCCGCCTGGCTCTATGCGAGCTTTGCGCTGCAGTACACGTACAAGCGCCACGACCTCCGGACCGGCATCGACGAGCCGACGCGCCTCGATACGCTTCAGCTCGATCTCGGCGTGATCGGACCGGCCGCGGGCGGCGAGTTCGTGCAGAACAACTTCCACAAACTGATTGGCGTGTCGCCCGCCTATGGTTGGGGCAACCAGCTCCACAACGAACCCACGGTCGGCCTCTCCTTCGAGCGGCGCTGGCGCACCGGTCGCGCCGTCCTGATCGACAATCCCAAACTCGAGGTGGACTTCATCCCGCGCGCGGCGGTGGCGGTCGGCAACGTCGCGACCTATGGCAGCGTCGGGGGCACGGCGCGCATCGGCAAGAACCTGCGGGAAGACTTCGGGCCGACGCGGGCCCGGCCGGCCTTGCCTGGATCGGACGCCTTCATTGGCGACGGAAGCTTCGGCTGGTATCTGTTCGCGGGCGTCGACGGGCAGGCGGTGGCGCGCAACATCTTCCTGGACGGCAATACCGACGGCTTCAGTCAGCGCGTGTCTCGCCGGCCCTTCGTTGGCGAGCTCCAGGCGGGACTGGCGGTGCTTTGGGGCGGAACGCGGATTTCCTATACCCAGGTCCTGCGCACGCCGGAGTTCTTCGAGCGCGATCGCATCACCCAGTTCGGCTCGATCAACCTCACCTTCAGATATTGACGCCCAAATAAAAGGGGCGCCCGAAGGCGCCCCCTTGTCTGCGGAGTGGGCCGCTATATGCGTCCCATCAACAGCAGGATGACGATGATGATGAGCACCAGTCCGATACCACCGCTCGGATAGTAACCCCAGCCGCTGCTGTGCGGCCAGGTCGGCAGCGCCCCGATCAGGATGAGGATCAGGACGATCAGAAGAATGGTGCCCAGCATCGATTGCTCCTTAGCCTAGGTTTGCCTCGGCGAACGACCAGTTCGCGAGCTTGTCGAGCCAGGCCTGGATGTGATCCGGCCGGCGGTTCTGGAAGTCGAGGTAGTAGGCGTGCTCCCACACGTCGGCGACGAGGAGCGGGGTGCCGCCGTGGGCCATCGGGGTGTCGGCGTTGGCGGTCGTCTCGATCTTGAGCTTGCCGTCCGCGCCCTTGACGAGCCAGGCCCAGCCGCTGCCGAACTGACCGACGGCCGCCGCCTTGAAGGCCGCCTTGAAGGCGTCGAGACCGCCGAAGCTGTCGTCCAGCGCCGACTTGATCTTGCCGGTCGGCTCGCCGCCCTTGGGCGCCATGCTGTTCCAGTAGAAGGTGTGGTTCCAGGTCTGGCCGGCGTTGTTGAAGATCGCCTTGCCCTTCTCGTCCTTGGCCGACTTCTTCACGATCTCTTCGAGCGACAGGCCCTCGTAGGCCGTTCCGGGGACGAGTTCGTTCAGCTTGTCGACGTAGGCCTTGTGATGCTTGCCGTAGTGGAAGGAGATGGTGTTGGCCGAAACGACCGGCGCGAGCGCGTCATCGGCATAGGGGAGTTTCGGAAGAGTGAAATTGGACATAACGCTATCCTCAGCTGGCTGGCCCGGAACGTCCCGGGCGGGCGGCGTCCGACATGAACGCACCTCACCTTATGACGTTGCGCGTTGCGGTGGCGCTACGTTTTTTCCTGTAAAATCCTAAAGCCCCGAATCCCTGTGTGGGATCGTGCCGCGCTGTCGCCGGCGTGCGGGAGCGCCCGAAATCGGGCAAGTCGTTCTCACTCGCTGGCTGTGAAGACGATGCGCGCGATTTCCTCAGCGAACGTTTCTCAGTCGCTCACTCTGTGGTTGCGTGCCGGAAAGCGGTGAGTATTTGTGAGGGCCGACCCATTCAAAGAGGTAGTTCGCCATGAAGGGCAACCCGCAGATCATCGCCGAACTCAACAAGCTCCTGAAGAACGAGCTGACGGCGATCAACCAGTATTTCCTCCACGCCCGCATGATGAAGCATTGGGGCTTCGATCGCCTCGGCAAGAAGATCTACGAGGAGTCGATCGGCGAGATGAAGCACGCCGACAAGCTCATCGAGCGCATCCTCATGCTGGACGGCCTGCCGAACCTGCAGGACCTGGGCCGGCTCGCTATCGGCGAGAACGTGCCGGAGGCGCTCGACGCCGACCTCAAGCTCGAGACCGCCGCGCGCACCGCACTGGTCGAGGCGGTGACGGCCTGCGAGGCGGCGAAGGACTATGTCAGCCGCGAGATCGTGGTCGACATCCTCGAGGACGCCGAAGAACACATCGACTTCCTCGAGACCGAGATCGGTCTGATCGAGAAGGTGGGCGTGCAGAACTATCTTCAGAGCCAGATCGGCGAAGGGAAGGGCCCGAGCTGAGCGCTCGGGAGCCGGGAATCAGTCGGCCGCGAGGAGCGTCGGCTCAACCGAACGTTCATGGGCGATCGCATGGGCAATGCGGTCGCGCATGTCACAGGCGCAGGTACCGCATTGAGGGCTCTTTCCGCAGGCCCTGAAGACGTCGGCTGGACGCCGGGCCCCGGCCCGAACGGCCGCATCGACCTCGCGTTCGCGAATGGCTTTGCAGATGCAGATATACATGCCTTGAAGGCCGTTTCTTCCCGTGTTGCGACTTACTCGCAGGCGCAGAATACGGGCAGGTGCCCGGGCCGGTCAAGCCCCTCGCGGCCCTCTGCGGATGTGTGTCGTCCGACCGGCGATTGCAGCCTGAAACGGGACTTAAAGCGGTGCGACCCTGAACGGTCCGATGGCCGTTATGGCGCATTCGGAGCCGCCGGCATCGCGGCAGGCCTGTAGCGCCGTCGCTGTGGCGTCCTGCTCGCTCGGCCGGTTCGTGGCGACGCCGATACGGCCATTGGCGGCGAGCGCGACGGCACGCCAGCCGTCGGCAATCAGGTATTGATCCAGCGCCTTGGTCTGGGCGTCATCCAGGCCGCTCATGTCCTGGGGGGTCAAGATATCGATGGCTCGCATTGTCTGCGGCGTGCGAACCAGCAATTCGTTTTTCAGGGCATAGACGACACAAGGTCGTCCCGTGAGATGACCGCAGATCTGCAGGTTGCGGCGGATCGCGTCGGTGTCGGTCTCGCTTGGTGTCCACCAGTCGAACCCGTTGTGCCCCAGCACCAGGGCGCGGGTGTGCTGGCTGGTTAGGTAGCGGGCGGCCAGCCGGTCTCGGGCTGCCGGGCGCAGCAACGGCACCGTCGCGGGATCCAGGGTAATCGGCGGCGACGGCTTCGTTGAAGGCACATAGGGCGGCGGCGGCATGGGTGGCGAACGGAACGCCCAGACCACGTCGTTCTCGACCGCGTAGAGCGCACAGCCGTCGTAGGCGCGCACGATCGGCACGTCCCTCTCGACCTTGCGGTTGCAATCTTCGACGGCGGCCCGGCGGGCGGCTGCTTCGTCGATCCTGTCGATGGCCGCCGCGAAAATGCCGCGTACGTTCAGCGCGAAGGCCTTGGCGCCGGGGGCGTCGGCATAGTTTTGCAGGGCGCGCCAATGGAAGTCGGGGACGAAGGGAACATCCTTGGCTGCGAAGCGACGAGGCGCGGGGGCCGATTGCGGGGCAGCCCGAGGGGCAGCCGGCACCGGCGAGGCGGCCGGCGACGTCACGCGGGGGACGGCCTCGGTGGCGACGGTGTCCGGGACGGGGGCGGTCGCGACCGGCAGGGCAGAGGTGGGCTCGGCGGTCTGCAGGGAGGGCGGTGCCGAAGGATGGCGCAGATAGAAGGTCCCGGCGAGCGCGCCCAGGACCAGGATCGCCATGACCCCGCCGGCCAGGAACAGGCGCGTGCGCGGCATCGACCGGGCCGCGGCATGTGCGGGATGGGGGGCGGCGCCCGGGCGCGCGCCGTCGACGGTCAGGCGGTAGGCATGGATGGGACGCGGGATGTTCTTGACGTGCTGATCGCCGATATCCTCGGCGCCCAGCATCAGCTTGCCGACGATCTGGTCGTAGACGGACGATGAGATGCAGATGCCGCCGGGCAAGGAGATCGACTCAAGTCGTACCGCCACGTTCACGGCATCGCCCATGAGATCGTCGCCGCTCTCCACGACGTCGCCCAGGTTGACGCCGATCCTGAGGACGAGCTGGTCGTTGGCCTTCGCGCCGGCGTTGGCCGAGCGCATGGCCTCCTGGATCTCGAGGGCGGCGCGGACGGCCTCGACCGGGCTCGCGAATTCCGCCAGCAGCCCGTCGCCGGTGATCTTGAAGACGCGTCCGTGATGCTGGCGAACGAGCGTGCCGGCCGAATCGAGACGGGCAGCCAGCAGCGCCAGCGCATGCTCCTCGTCGCGCGCCGACATCGTGCTGAATGCCACCACGTCGAGGCAGAGGATCGTTGTGAGCCGTCGGACGAGATTGGTATCGGTCATTACGCGCTGGCTTCCGGGTGCAAAGCTACCATAGCCCGTGTCGGAGGACATGCTTGCGTGATCGCCCATGCTCTGCGAAGACCGACTCATGCAATCCGCAGAGCCCCGTTACTGGGAAGACTACGAAGTCGGCAGGAAATACCCTCTCGGCTCGACCAGCTTCACGGCTGAGGAAATCGTCGAGTTTGCCGAAAAATTCGACCCGCAGAGCTTTCACGTCGATGCCGAAGCCGCCAAGTCCTCTCTGTTCGGGGGGCTTTGTGCGTCCGGCTGGCATGTCGCCGCCAAGCTGATGAGAATTTTCGTCGACAATTACGTCGACAAGCGCACGGCGCTGGGCTCTCCGGGCATCGACGAGCTGCGCTGGCTGAAGCCGGTGCGGCCGGGCGATACGCTCACCGCATGGGTCGAGTGCGCCGGCAAGGTGCCGTCGAAGAGTCGCCCGACCATGGGTGTCATCCACGAGCACTGGACTGCGGTCAATCAGAACGACGAACTGGTCATGACCTCCAAGGGGGTCAACATGGTGCGCAGGAGGCCGGCATGAAGCGTGCGGTGAAGGGGCTTGACCATGTGGTTGTCATGGTCGACGGCATCGACGCGGCCGAGGCGGCCTACAGGAAGCTCGGCTTCCAGGTCCAGCCGCGCGGCTTCCACAAGAAGCTCGGTACGGCCAACCATCTGATGATCTTCGACACCGACTATTTCGAGATCCTGGGCATCGTCGAGGATACCGAGTTCAACGCCGAGCGGCGCGAATGGCTGAAGGGCGGAGGCGGTCTCGCCAACGTGGCCCTGGCCACAGATGGCGCCGACGTGGCTTACGAAGCCTTCAAGGCGGCCGGCCTCAATCCCGATGCGCCGCTTTTCTTCGACCGCGCGGTCGAGGTCGCGGGAAAGATGGAACTCGCCAAGTTCCGCACGGTGCGCATCCCCAAGGACAACATGCCGGTGGTCGGCTTCTTCGTCTGCGAGCACCAGACGCCCGAATTCGTCTACCGGCCGGAATGGGCCGCCCATCCGAACGGCGCGCGCGGCATCCTGGGAGTTACCGTGATCGCCGAGCAGCCGGCCAAGTGGATTCCCGAACTCGAAAAGTATTTCGGGCCGGGTTCCGTCAAGCGCGAGGGCGAAGGGCTGGTGGTCGACACCGGCACCCAGCCAATCCGCTACATGACGCCCAAGGACTATGCCGTCCGCTATCCCGGCATCACGCCGGTACGGTCGGAAGATCATCCGGCGCTGCTCACGGTGCGGGTCGAGAACCTCGCGGCCTGCGAGGGCCTGCTGAAGAAGAACGGCGTCAGGTTCACGAAGCCCGACTCCGGCCGGCTGGTCGTCCCGCCGTCGGAAGCCGCGCATCTCACCCTGGAATTCTCGGAGCTCTAGTCTTCATGGCGTTCGATCTTGCCGACCGCGGCATCTACGGCTTCTCGACCACTGAAAACCTGCGCTTCGCGGACGTCGACGCCAACGGGCACATCAACAACGGCGCCTTTCTCGAGCTGCTGGAGAGTGCCCGCGTTGCCTACCTGCGTCAGATCGTGCGGGCGGGGCTGCCGCGTTTCCGCCTGGTCGTCGGGCGCATCGAGGCCGACTTCAAGCGACAGATGTTCTATCCGGGCACGGCCGTCGCCTGCTGCCGCCTCGTCGAGGCACACGACCGCAAATGCGTGATCGGCCAGGGCCTGTTCGACGGCCAGGGCAATTGCACTGCCGTGCAGAAGGTGATCATGGTGTCGCTGAACGAGGAGACGCACCGCGCCACGCCCTTCGATCCGGTGGTGCGCACCATGCTCGACCGTCTCGTGGCCTCCAGGGATGGGCTCGATCCATGATCGCTTCCGTACCGGAAGGCTTCCGCAGGCTCGACGTCACCGACGACTTCGTCTCGCTCCTGGGACCGCTCTGGTTCAAGGCGGAGGAGGACGGGCTCAGGATCGGCCTGCCGCTGGAGCAGCGGCACGGCAATCCGATGGGCGTGGCGCATGGCGGCCTGCTGGTCACCGTCGCCGACATGGTGATGGGCGTGGGCTCGGGCTTCTCGACCGGCATGTTCTGGCCGCATCCCACGATCTCGCTCACCAGCGAGTTCGTGCGCGGCGCGAAGCTCGGCCAGTGGCTCGAAGGCAAGGCGCGCATTGCGCGGCGTACGATCAACTTCTGCTTCGCCAGCTGCGACCTCGTCTGCGGCGGCGAGATCGTGCTGGTGGCTTCCGGCGTCTTCAAGGTCCCCGATCCCGACAAGATCCCCGAGACGGCACGCGCCGCAGCGCTTTCTCCGCCTTGGAAGAGGTGAGCAGTTCTTTGTCATCCTGAGCGTAGCGAAGGATCTCGCGCTAGCCACGGAGTGTGTTGGTCGTTCCGCTAGGCCCTTCGCGGCGCTCAGGACGACAGATCCGGCTACTTCTTCGTCTTCTTCCGCCGGTAGATCCGGTAGCGGTCGAAGTCCATCAGGTGTTCGTAGTTCTCGAAGGCGTCGGCGAACACCCGGTGCTGCATGAAGTAGTCGAGATAATCGAACTCCTTGCCCTGGCAGCGCGGCACTCCGGCGATCCGGTCGACGATCAGCAGGTCGGGATGCTCGCGGGCGAAGTCCTCGCTCAGCGTGTCGAACACGAACTTCTCGGAGTCGCCCATCGTGTCGGGCGGATTGTAGAGCGCGGGGAAGTCGTCGCAGGTCGCGTAGACCCCCTGCAGCACCCACATGGTCAGGAACCGCGTGGTCATGCGGCCGCCGATGTAGTTGACCATCGGCCAGAACGGATAGATGCCCGGTGACAGGACGAGGATGGTCCGGTTCGGCGCGTTCTGCTCGATGATGTGCTGCAGCCGCCCGCCGATGGAGGCCTCGAACTGGCGCTGCTTGTAGAAGGGCGGCGTGTAGAGAGCGGCCTGGAAATAGAGCAACACCATGAAGGTGGCGCAGATCACCGCCACCGGCAGGCGATGCGCGCTGCGGCTGATCGGCAGGTAGCGGTCCACGGTCTGCGAGACCGTGAGGGCGGCGAGCAGGATCGCGGCCGAAAGCGCCGGCAGCACGTGATAGGGCCAGCCCTTGGCCTGGCCGATGGCCGAGAGCGCGGCGCCGACGCCGAACACCACGAGGACGCGCGCGGCGATGGTCTTGGTGAACACGACGGCGAGCAGGCCGAAGATCGCCAGCGCGAGCAGGGTGGGTCCCAGCACGTTGCTGGTCAGAACCTCGCGCCATCCCGAATCGCCGATCGGCGCATAGGCTTCGACCGCCAGCGGCAACACGAAATACCCGAACTCCGGAAACACCAGGTACATCAGAGCGAGGTGCGCCACCGCAAGCAGCCCGATCGCCCAGGGGATCGGATCGGTGAAGGTCGGGCGCACGCCGCGCCGGACCAGCAGGTAGAGTTCGACCGCGGCTGGGATGGCGAGATAGTGCGGCTTCATGGCCAGCGCGACGCCCGCAGCGAGGCCGATGGCAATGGAGGCGAAACGCGACGGATTCACGCCCTCGGCGCGCGCCATCGAGGCGATCAGGTAGGGCGCGCAGGCCACGAACATGATGTGCTCGCGCTGGCCGAAATGCTCGTTGGGCAGCACGGTGAACAGGAACAGCAGCACCGGTGGCAGAAGCGCCTCGGTGAGGGCATGGTCGGCGGACGGCACGAGGCGGATGAGCTGCCGGCAGGCCCAGAAAGAGGCGAAGATGCCCGCAACCACCCAGGCCGTGAACCAGAAGGCGACCGTGCCGGGCAGGAGCCTGGCCGTCAGCACGGGCAGTCCGTGCACGACGAAGGTCAGCGGCAGGTTCTCGTCCAGGACCTCGACATAGAGCTTCTCGCCGCCGATCCAGCGCGTCGACACGTCGAGGATGGCGGCCACGTCGTGGTTGATGGGCGGGAAGAAATAGCCTGCGAGCCAGAGGATCGGCAGCGCGAACAGCGATATCAGCAGGAGCTGCTCGACACGCGGCGGAATGGTCGGAGGTTTGGTGTGAACGGTTGGCAAGGCGGGGTGAAGATATCATAAGCGGACGGGAAGAGGAGACTTCCCGGGAGAGGCCGCTTCGTGGAACGGGCCGAGTACGAGCAGATGCATGCGGTCGAAGACCGCATGTGGTGGTATCGCGGCCTGCGCCGGCTGGTCGCGAACCAGCTTGCCCGGGCGCTGTCGCGAACGAAGGCCGGCGGACCGGTCCTCGATGCCGGATGCGGCACCGGCGGCATGCTGCGGGTGCTGGGGCCGGCCGTCGCCGGCCGGCCGACCGTCGGCCTTGAATACGACCCGGTGGCCGCCGGCATGGCAAAGGCCAAGGCGGGCCGGCCGGTCCTCTCGGGCTCGGTCAATGAAATGCCGATCGGAGGTGGAGCCCTCGGGGCCTATGTCTCGCTCGACGTCCTCTGCCACGCCAACGTGGATCCCGCGCGTGCCCTGAAAGAGGCGCATCGCTGCCTCGCGCCGGGCGCGATCGCGATCTTCAAT
>CANIEC010000018.1 GCA_947466085.1 Rhodospirillales bacterium | reverse complement strand
GCAGCGCGTCATCGGCGACACCAGGCTGCTCGACCTCACCGAGGCGTTCCAGCGCGAGCGGGACAAGGGCACGAACCTCTACATCGTGGGCGACGGGCATCCGAACCAGGCGGCCCACGGGCTGATAGCGCGCGAGGTCGCGAAGTACGTTCGAGAAAACGGCCTCCTGTAGCGGGTCCGCGGCGCATTCTTGTTGCGGACGCCGTCTCGGTTGGTTCTTTTGTTGCGTATTTCTGTCGGAATCGGACTTTTCGACCGTCTACGCACGTCCGGAGGGCCTCTCCGCCTTCAGTTGTTTCGACTATTTCGTTTGTTTCGGTTGTGTGCGTTTTTCCGCCCCTGCGTCCGGTCAGCAGATCTTCCGCGCGGCCGCCGCCCTGGTCCGGTTCAGCTGCCAGATCAGCTCCTCGACGGTGAACAGCTTTCGCACGATGGGGACATGCCCGTACGGCGCCGGGGAGGACTGGTCTTGCAGCAACCCGCACACCAGTATCGTTCTACTCCTACGACAGTTGCTTCAGGCGCCGCACTATAGCGGCCAGCGCTCCTGTAGAGGCGATCGTCAGGCTCAGGACGGCGCACGGGAGGGCAAACCGCCAGGTCGTATACACCGTGCTGGCGCCGTCCTGACCATAGTGAACCTGACCGACGAATTCTGACAGCACGCTAGTCATCAGGGCGACGCAAGAAACGAGCAGCGCAGCCGTAATTGGCCAGCGCCGAAAAGTGAGCGCAATCCTGTCGATGCCGGTCGCTCTATCGACGGGCGACGGTTGGCTTTGCACGAGCCTTCGCTGGTATTGAACGCGTGCGGCGGAGATATTGAACCACCAGACCGCACCGAAGGCGCCGACAACCCAGGCCGCAGGCAGCGCGATCACCCCGAAGACCAGATCGCGGCACTCGCCGGTGCAGTAGAGTAACGAAAAGTTCGACGTGCCGGGTCGCAGTCTCCAGGTCGCTTGCGCAACGTCTATCACCCAAGCGTCGGGCAAAGTCCGCATGAGCCCCCAGAGTGCGAAAGGCCAAGCCATCAGCAGGACCAAGAGCCAGAAGGTCGACCTGGCCCACCCGGGAGCGCGGCCCGCGACAAGCTCAGAATCGATAACCAGCCCGTCGCGCTTCTGAGCCCATATCGTGATGCGGCTCAAGAACCATCCGAGTGGCGCCATCATCCAGCAATCATCCGCGGCAAAACGGTATTGACACCAGCGGCATCAGAACGCTCGCGGGGCAGACCCACAGGAGCAACTCGCCGAACGGCGAGGACACAAGTCCGGCTGGAAGTGTGGCCGATTTGAAAAGGAGCGAGATCGGCAACAAGCACGCAGCGCCCTCATGAAGGTTGTGGAATTTGTAGCAGCCCCCGACAGGCCACAACCAGAGGTCGTGCCGTTGAAGCTCGACAGGGAGCGCGTTTTGATCCGTCGGACTTCAGTACGGCAAGGTGGACGCCATAGGGAAGCGACGCCACCTGACCCCTCCGGCGGCGATACCCCACGACTGACCTTTCCGGTCTGGGCGTGTGCAGCGACGCTGCGCCAACAAAGCAAAAGGGCGTTGAGTTACCCGGAGGTTACCCAACGCCCTTGAAGCATCGCTGTTCTGCTCGTTCCTACATCTTGCCCTGATAGATCGCGATGATCTTGTCCAGCATGTCGAGCGCGTCGGCGCGCGGGCGCTGGAAGGTGTTGCGGCCGATGATCGAGCCGTTGGCGCCGCCGTCGCGCAGGCTGCGGATCTCGGTGAACAGGCCCTCGAGGTCCTTCGCCTCGCCGCCCGAGAAGACGACGATGCGGCGGCCGTTGAAGGTCGCCTGCATCACGTGCTTGATGCGGGCCGCCATGGTCGAGATGTCGACGTTGGCCTTCTCGTAGGCGGCCTTCGCCTCGGGCTGCCACAGCACGTTGGTCGGCGGCTTTACCTTGATGATATGGGCGCCGAGCAGGGCCGCGATGTGGGCGGCGTAGGCGCAGACGTCCAGCGCCGTCTCGCCGGCCTTGTCGAGCTTGCCGCCGCGCGGATAGGACCACATGACGACGGCCAGGCCGACCGCCTTGGCTTCCGCCGACAGCTCGCGGATCTCTTCCATCATCTCGTACTGGTCTTCGGCGCCCGGGTAGATCGTGAAGCCGATCGCCGAGCAGCCCAGGCGCAGCGCGTCGGCCACGGTGGCCGTCACGGCCTGGTCCTTGTTGGTCGACAGCGAGTTGGCCGAGTTGCACTTGAGGATGGTCGGGATGGCGCCCGCGAAGGTGTCGGCGCCGGCCTCGAGCGGGCCGAGCGGGGCGGCGTAGGCGTTCAGGCCGGCATCGATGGCCAGCTGGTAGTGGTAGTGGGGGTCGTAGGCGTCCGGGTTCGGCGCGAAGGAGCGGGCCGGGCCGTGCTCGAAGCCCTGGTCGACGGGAAGGATGACCATCTTGCCCGTGCCGCCCAGGCGGCCATGCATCAGGATGCGGGCCAGATTGGCCTTGGTGCCGGGGCAATCGCTCTCGTAGTTGTCGAGGATCTTCTTGACGGTACGGGTGATCTTCACGGGCCAGCTCCCAAAGCGGTTCATTCGAGGGGAAACGGAGCCGGTGATAGCGGTGCCGGAGGGCCGGTTCAAGTCCCGGCAGGGCCCCGGGAGGGACGACTACCTGCCGCGTCATTGACCTCGGGGCGGGCGTGGGGACAGGCTGTCACCCCCTCCGGGCCACGATGCGTCTGGCGAAACGCAGAAAAAGGATAAGTCGGTGCCGTCTCCCCAATTGCCCGTACGACCGGCGTCGTTCGCGGCGCGCCTGCCCTTCTTCTTCGGCTGGGTCATCATCGCGATCGCTTTCCTGACCGTCGCGGTGAGCGTGACCACCCGCACCGCCTTCTCGCTGATGTTCCCGCCGATCGTCGACGAGTTCGGCTGGGATCGCGGCCTGGCGGCGGGCGCCTTCTCCTTCGGCTTCCTGGTGTCGGCGGTGATCAGTCCGGTCGTCGGCCGGACCATGGACCGGCGCGGACCGCGCTTCGTGATCGAGATCGGCGTCGTGCTGACGGCGGCGGGCCTGCTGGGCGCCACCGTGATCGACTCGCCATGGCAGCTCTACGCGACGCTCGGCGTCCTGGTGGGTGCCGGAGCGAATTGCATGAGCTTTTCCGTACAGTCGCAGTATCTGCCCAACTGGTTCGTGCGCCGCCGCGCGCTGGCGACCGGCCTTGCCTTTTCCGGGGTGGGCGTCGGCGCGATCCTGATCCTGCCCTGGCTGCAGACGATCATCCTGAAGGACGGCTGGCGCAGCGCCTGCTGGGCGCTCGGGCTGATGACCCTGTTCGTGCTGCTGCCGATCAACCTGTTCGTCACCAAGCGGCCGCAGGATCTCGGCCTGCTGCCGGACGGTGCGAAGGAGGCGGGCACCGCCGCCGCGCGTCGTGCCGCGGCCATCGTCGATCCGCACTGGGTCGCCATCGAATGGACCGTCGCCAGGGCCGTCCGCACGCAGCGCTTCTGGTGGCTCTGCATCGGCTTCTTCAGCACGGGCTATGCCTGGTACGCGGTACAGGTGCACCAGACCAAGTATCTGGTCGAGATCGGCTTCGGCCCGATGCAAGCGGCCTGGGCGCTGGGCCTCGTGGCGATGGTGGGCATCCCGGGCCAGATCCTGCTCGGCGCCCTGTCGGACCGGATCGGCCGCGAGATCGTCTGGACGATCGCCGGCTCCGGCTTCGTGATCTGCTATGCGGCGCTCCTGGCGCTCGGCGCCGGACCGTCGGAGCCGCTGCTCTATCTCATGGTCCTGTCGCAGGGTGCGCTGGGCTATTCCTTCACCAGCCTGATGGGATCGGTGGTGGCCGAGATCTTCGAGGGCCCGCACTTCGGGTCGATCTTCAGCATCATCATGGTCTCGCTGCTGGCCGGCGGCGCCGCGGGCCCGTGGATCACCGGGGTGCTCTACGATTACGAGGGCGCCTATCGCCTGGCCTTCATCGTGGCGCTTGGCTTCAGCGTTCTGGGCGCCGCCTCGATCTGGTTCGCGTCGCCCGGCAAGGTCCGCATGGTTGCCGGGCGCGCGAAGGTCTGAGGGCTATTCGTTCAGACCTTTGCCAGGGTAGGGATGCGTCGCGATCCAGTGCTTGGCGATGTCGAGGCGCTTGGTGACCCAGACGCCCTGATGCTTCTGGACGTAGTCGAGGAAGCGCCAGAGGCCTGCCATGCGCGCGGGATGGCCGATCAGGCGCTGGTGCAGGCCGACGGACATCATCTTGGGCTGGGTGGCGCCTTCCTTGTAGAGGACGTCGAAAGCGTCCTTCACCAGGCCGAACCACTGGTCGGAGTGGACCATGCCGGCGGCGTACTTGCCGTCGTTGTTGGTCAGCGAATAGGGGACGACGAGGTGCGGCTTGCCCTCGACCGTCTGCCAGAAGGGCAGTTCCTCGCCGTAGTAGTCGCTGTCGTAGGTGAAGCCGCCTTCCTCGATCAGCAGGCGGCGGGTGTTCACGCTGGGTCCATAGCGGCAGTACCAGCCGGCCGGCCGCTCGCCGACGGTCTGCTCCAGCGACTTGATGGCCTTCTGGATATGCTCGCGTTCCTCGGCTTCGGAGAGCTGGAAGTGGCGGACCCAGCGCCAGCCATGGCAGCAGACATCCCAGCCGGCGGCCCTGATCGCCTGTGCGGCGAGCGGATTGCGCTCCAGCGCCAGCGCGCAGCCGAACACGGTGAGCGGCATTCCGCGCTCCTGGAAGGCGCGATGGATGCGCCAGAAGCCGACCCGGCTGCCATATTCGAACATGCCTTCGCCGGCGAGATCGCGGCCCTTCAGGCCGATCGAGGAGGTGCTCGATTCGGTGAGGCCGGTCTCGGTGTAGCCTTCGCCGTCCTGGACCGATGGTTCGGAGCCTTCCTCGTAGTTGACGACGAAGTTGATCGCGAGGCGCGCGCCGCCCGGCCATTTCGGATCGGGCGGATTGGGGCCATAGCCGATCAGGTCGCGAGTCGGTTGCCAGCTCATGAAGGTCTCCTCACCAGTTCGGCGCCCATCTGACGGGCGATATCGGCAATCTTTTCGTTCCAGGTGCGCATCGACAGCGTGCGCACCCCGGCGCGCAGGCAGGCCAGTGCGTAGCCCGGCGCGTCGCCGCAATCGACGATCAGCGTGAAGGCCACGTCCGGGAACTCTTCGCGCGCGCGTTCCTGCAGGGCGCCGAGATATCCCGCGCCGTAGAACGAGGCGGCATCTTCAGGCGTCAGCAGGACCGGCGCCGTGCCCGAGGCGCGCGCCGCCAGCAGCGCCGCCTCGGTCTGCTTCCAGTCGCGTACCAGGATCACCGGGTGGTCCATTGCCGCCACAATACACGGTGCTACTCATTCAGGCCCTTGCCCGGATAGGGATGGGTCTTGATCCAGTGCCGGGCGATGTCGAGGCGGCGGGTCACCCAGACGCCTTCGTGCTTCTGGATGTGATCGAGCAGGCGCTGCAGTCCGACGGCGCGGGCGGGATGGCCGATCAGGCGCATGTGCAGGCCGATCGACATCATCTTGGGCTGCGTCGCGCCTTCGCGGTAGAGCATGTCGAAGGCGTCGCGCACGAAGGAGAACCACTGGTCCGACGTGCCGATCGACGCGCCGAACTGGCCGTCATTGTTGGTGACGGAGTAGGGCACGACGAGCTGCGGCTTGCCGTCGACGGTCAACCAGAAGGGCAGCTCTTCGCCGTAATAGTCGCTGTCGTAGAGGAAGCCGCCTTCCTCGACCACGAGCCGACGCGTGTTCACGCCGGGTCCATAGCGGCAGTACCAGCCGAGCGGCCGCTCGCCGGTCATCTTCTGGATGGCGGCGATCGCCTTGCGGATATGCTCGCGCTCGGTCGCCTCGTCGAGTTCGTAGTGCTTGATCCAGCGCCAGCCATGCGAGCAGACGTCGAAGCCCGATTTGGCGATGGCGGCCGAGGCCTCGGGATTGCGTTCCATCGCCAGCCCGCAGCCGAAAATCGTCATCGGCAGGCCGCGTTCCTGGAAGAGACGCATCAGCCGCCAGAAGCCGACCCGGCTGCCATACTCGAACAGGCCTTCGGCGGCGAGATCGCGCCCCTGGATCGACTGGCCCATGCCGGCCGCGTCGCTGAGGCCGATCTCGGTATGCCCTTCGCCGTCCTGGATGGAGGGTTCGGAGCCCTCCTCGTAGTTCATGACGAAGTTCACGGCGATGCGGGCGCCGCCGGGCCATTTCGGATCGGGCGGGTTGGCGCCGTAGCCGATGAAATCGCGGCGGACCTCGTAGGGCATCGTCTCAGCTCCGGATCAGGGAATGGGGATGGTGAAAGGCGTCACCGGCACGAACTCCTCGTCGCCCTTGCCGCCGTCGCGCCACATGAAGACGGCGAAGCGGCCGGGCCGGTCGAGCACGGTGAGGCCGTGATGCCAGGTGTCGGGCCGGTAGGTGACGCCCTGCTTGCCGGTGGCGATGAAGGCTTTCATGCCGCTCACGTCGGGACCGCCAGAGGCGGCATGCGGCGCCACGACGATCAACCAGCGCTCGACATCGAGGGGAACGAAGGTCTGGGAGGAAAACTCGTGACGTTCCATATAGTCGCTGTGGAGCGGCCGGTCCGGCGTCTCGGCCTTCAGGCTGACCGAGAGGCTCGCATGCGCGGTCGGCCGCAGGTTGCCCAGCGCGTCTTCGTAGTAGTTGCGGCCGGGCACGTCGGGTACGTCGATCACGTCGCCGAACGGGGCGAAGGCTTCCTTGGTGAGGGGCTGGGGGATCAGTTCCATTGGCGGGTCCTCGTCAGTCGCGCATGCGGCGGGTCAGTCCCACCGTCCATTCCATCACCAGCATCAGCAGGAAGGCGGCGGTAATCAACACGCCCGACACGGCGGCGATGCGCGGGTCGAGCGTCGATTCCATCATGCCCCACATGCGGATCGGCAGCATGTCGGTGCGCGCCGTCGACAGGAACAGCGACACCGGCACGTTGTCGATCGAGGCCATGAACGCCAGGAACGCTCCGGCGAAGATGCCGGGCGCGATCAGCGGCAGGGTCACGCGGCGCATCGTGTAGAACCAGCTTGCGCCCAGGCTCTGCGAGGAATCGTTCAGCGCCGGGTCGAGCTGGGAGATGCTGGCGGATGTCGTGCGAATGATGAACGGCACGGTCACGATCATGTGGCCGGCGATGATCAGGTTCAGCGACGGGCGGAAGCCGATCAGCGTGAAGTACATCAGCGCCGCCAGGCCGAAGGTGAGGCCGGGCAGGACCAGCGGAGACATGAACAGCCCGTCGGCGACGCGCGCCAGCCTGTGGCGGTTCCGCGCCAGTCCGAGCGACGCCATGCTGCCGAACAGGATGCCGAAGCCGGTCGACCAGGCGGCCACCTCGAGCGAGTTGTAGACGGCGCGATGGATCTGTCTCGACTTCGAGGCATCGAACAGGGCCTCGTACCATTGCAGGGAGAAGCCGGTCGGCGGGAACTTGAGCGAGCGGCCCTCGGTGAACGACGTCGTCAGCACGATCACCACTGGCGCCACGATGATCAGCAGCGCCAGCGTGGCCAGGCTGCCGATCACGAGGCTGTAGGAGAGGTCGGCGAGACTGCGGCGCCTACCCATGGACATAGCCTCCGGAGCGGCGACCCAGATAGGACAGCGCGCTCACGACAGTCAGCACCGAAACGAGGAGCGTGAGCGACACTACGGCGGCGAAGGGCCAGTTGAAGACGACCAGTGACTGCTGCCAGATCAGCAGCGGCAGGTAGATCAGGCGGACGCCGCCGATCACGGTCTGCGAGATGAAGGCGGTGGTGGAGCTGGCGAATACCAGCAGGCAGCCCGCGACCAGACCAGGCATGCTGAGCGGCACGATCACCTTGAACAGGGTGCGCCAGCGCGAGGCGCCAAGGGCGGAGGAGGCGTCGCGCAGATTGGGATCGAGCCGCGACATCACGCTGATCAGGGGCAGCAGCATCAGCGGCATCTCGATCTGGGTCAGCGAGATCACGAGGCCGAGCTCGGTCTGCAGGAGGCGCAACGGCTCGGAGATGATGCCGAACTGCATCAGCAGCGTGTTCACCACGCCTTCACGGCCCAGCACGACGATCCAGGCGAAGGTGCGGACCACCACGGAGAGCAACAGCGGCATAACGATGATGAAGATCAGTACCTTCTGCAGGCGCGGCGAGGCATCGAGATAGATCAGTGCCAGCGGATAGCCGATCACGATGGTGGCGCACACCGTCTTGAGGCCGAGCAGCATCGTGTCGGCGATCACCTTGTAGCTGAAGGGATCGCCGAGAAACTTGGCCCACTGACCGAAGCCCGGCTGGGTGATCTTGTCGTCATTGAAGAAGCTGACGCCGACCAGCATGAGCAGCGGCGCCAGGAAGATCGATGCAAAGGCCAGCGCGAGCGGCAGCGCGAGCTGCCACTCGGCCAGGACGGAGCGCTTTCCTCCCCCGTCAGCGGGGGAGGTGGCGCCGTCAGGCGACGGAGGGGTCATTGTTCGCATCGATCATGACCCCTCCGCCCCCGAAGACAGGGGCACCTCCCCATTTGAATGGGGAGGCAGGCTGAAATCACTTCGCCATTTCCTTGTTGAACTTCTCGATCCAGCCGGCGCGCAGCGGATTGATCTTCGCCCAGTCGTGACGGACAAAGCTCGACATCTCGTCGAGGTTCTTCATCGGCAGGTAATCGGGCAGCGGGACATCCTTGTTCACCGGGATGAAGTTGTAGGGCGGCTTGGTGAGCGCCTCCTGGACCTCCTTGCCCGCGACGATGTCGAGGTACTTGTAGGCGTTCTCGACGTCGGTGGCGCCCTTGGCGATATGCAGGGTCGTCAGGAAGGTGATGGCGCCGGTCTCGGGCTTCACGAATTCGATGTCGACTCCGCGGCCCTTCAGGGTCGCGACGGTCTGGGTGTTGGTGTAGATCACGTCGCACTGGCCCTGCTGGAAGAGGCCCGGCATGGCGGCCGGCTGGCCGACCGCGGCGATCTTCGGCAGCACCTTCTTAAGTTCGACCAGTGCCGGCTCGATGTTGGTTTCCGAGCCGCCGAACACCTTGGCGATCTCGATCAGCGACACCGTGCCGAACGTTGTCTGGAAGCCGGTCAGGCCGAGACGCGACACCCAGGGATCGGTGAACAGGTCCTTCCAGCCCTTGGGGGCGGGAACCTTCTTCGGATTGTAGGCGATGCCCACGACCTGTGCGTTGACGCCGATACCCCACTCGTCGACCAGGCCAGCCGGCAGCTTCGAGGCGTTGCTGATCTTCTTGATGTCGATCTTGTCGAACAGCCCGTCCTGGATCGCGGTGATGCGCGGACCCGGGTCGAGCACGAAGGCGTCGAACGGCGGCGCGCCGCGCGCGGCCTTGGCCTTGGCAACCTGGTCGACGGCGAAGAGCGGCTGCAGTTCGAGGTCGACGCTGTCCTTCTTCTTCAGGGCTGGCGCCACGATGGCGCGGAAGGCTTCTTCCCAGGTGCCAGGATAGATGGCGGCGGCGACGCTGCCCTTCGCGTGCGCGATCGAGGGAAGGAACGCGGCGCCGCCTAGGGCGGTGGCGCCGGCGAGCAGGCGTCTGCGGCTAAACATGGAAGAGTCTCCGTGGTTGTCAGGTGGAACGCGGGAACAGCGTGGGACGCGCATCGGCGGCCAGGGTGCAGTAAACCCGGACCGCATCGTTCGAAACCGCACGGCGCGGCTCGATGATTTTCAGGAATGTGCCGTCGGTCGTGCGGGCCTCGTGGACCAGCTGGGCGCCGATGGGCAGGGCGAGCCCGGGCTCGACCTTCCAGGCATCCGGGCCGGGGATTGCGGAGAGGGCCAGTTGCTCGGGCCGCACCGACATCAGCACCGGCGCGCCGATGCCGAGACCGGCCGGGGCGGCAAGCTCGATCGTGGCGCCTGCGTCCAGTGCGACGGTCGCCCTGCCGTTCTGGAGGGAAGCAACCCTGCCGTTCATCAGGTTGGTGGTCCCGATGAAGCCGTTCACGAACAGCGTCTGCGGACGATCGTAGATCGCGACCGGCGTGTCGAACTGCTCGACCTTGCCCTTGTGCATGACCGCAATGCGGTCGGCGACGCTCATCGCCTCGTCCTGGTCGTGCGTGACGAGGATGGTCGTGAGGCCGAGCGTCCGCTGCAGGCGCTTGATCTCGATCTGCATGTCGAGGCGCAGGTTGCGGTCGAGCGCGGCGAACGGCTCGTCGAGCAGCAGGATCGAGGGCTCGATGGCGAGTGCGCGCGCCAGCGCCACCCGCTGCTGCTGGCCGCCCGAGAGCTGGCGCGGCAGGCGCTCCCTGAAGCCCCCGAGCTGGACGGTCTCTAGGAACCGGGAGACCCTGGCCTCGACTTCCGGGCCCTTGAGACCGCGGGCGCGCAGGCCGTAGGCCACGTTCTCGGCCACCGTCATGTGCGGGAAGAGCGCGTAGTTCTGGAAGACGATGCCGATGTTGCGCTGGTTGGGCGGCAGGTGGTCGATGGTGGCGCCGTCGACGCGCACGCGGCCTGCCGCCTGGCGTACGAAGCCCGCGATGACCCTGAGCAGGGTTGTCTTGCCGCAGCCGGAAGGTCCGAGCAGCGCCACCACCTCGCCGGGCTCGATGGCAAGCGTCACGCCGTCGACGGCGGTCGACGTTCCATAGCGGACGCTCAGATCCTCGACGTCCAGCGCGCGCGCTGCGTTGGCTTTCACGGCTTCCTGCAACTGTTCCGCCTCCCTCACGAGGCAAACGCAAGGGGCATGCCAACCACCCTGGGATGCCGCCTCATGCCGGGAACTGCTCGCGCCACGATTTCGCGATCGCGTCGCGACGCGCGATCCACACCTTGTCGCCGTAGGATTCGAGCAGCTCGAGCACGCGCTTGAAGGCGGCGAAGCGGCCGGGGCGACCGGCGATGCGGAGGTGCCAGCCGATGTTCAGCAGCTTCGGATGGCCGGCTTCGCCTTCCTCCAGAAGCGTGTCGATGGCGTCGCGCACATAGTCGACCATCTCGCCGGCGCGCACGAAGCCGTTGGGATGGAAGAACTTCATGTCATTGCTGTCGAGCGCATAGGGCAGGACTAGCAGCGGGTGCTGCGCGTCCGTCCGGTCCCAGTAGGGCAGGTCGTCATCGAAGCCGTTGCTGGCATAGCCGAAGCCCAGCTCGCGCAGGATGGAGCGCGTCTCCGGGCTTTCGCTGCCGCGGCAGAAGAAGCCCGTAGGACATTGGCCCGTCGCGCTTTTCATGACCTCGACGCAGCGCTGGAGATCACGGAGTTCGCTCTCGCGGTCGGCGTACTCGGCATGGGGACGCCACAGCCAGCCATGGCAGGCCGCCTCGTGGCCGGCGTCAACGATCCGCCGGGCGAGCTGCGGCAGGCGCTCAACGGCGCGGCCGCACATGTAGAAGGTGGCCGGCACCCGGTGCTTCTCGAGGGCGGCCAGCATGCGCCAGATCCCGGCACGCATGCCATAGGCGAAGATCTGCTCGTTGCCCTGGTCCCACCGTCCCGGCGGTACAACGCTCACCACCTCGGAGATCTTCTCGGCCTGCGGATCGCCGTCGCTGACAGCGAATTCCGCGCCCTCCTCGAAATTGACCACCATCGAGACGGCGAGCCGGGCTCCGCCGTGCAGCTTCCAGGCCGGCGGCGTCCCGCCATAGCCCACCAGGTCGCGCGTCTGGCTCACGCCTTGCATGTCGTCCTCCAACAGGATGTGCACATTTCTTGGCATTATGTGCACATAATTTTACCAACCGCCGGCAGGCCCATGACCGAACTCCACCGCGACCTCGATCCCGAAACCGCCCTGGCAGGGCAGTGGTTCGAGCACCTGCGCGCCCATTCCAAAGGCCGCCTCGGCGTCACCCGCGCGTCCTACGGCGAGGGCGAGCAGATGGCGCATGACCTGATGCAAGGCATCGGCCAGTCGATGGGGCTGGAGACGCGGACCGACGCCGCCGGCAACCTCTACGTGACCCTGCCGGGGCAGGACCGTTCGCTGCCCGCGATCATGACGGGCTCGCATCTCGATTCGGTACCGGAGGGTGGCAACTACGACGGCGCGGCAGGCGTCGTCGCCGGCATGGCGATGCTGGCGCGCTGGCATCGCGCGGGGCGAATGCCGAAGCGCGACATCACCATCATGGGCGTGCGCGCCGAGGAACTCTCCTGGTTTCCCGCGCCTTATATCGGCAGCCGCGCCGCCTTCGGCCTGCTGGAACCCGCGGCGCTCGATGCCTGCCGGCGTCCCGACACCGGCCGGACGCTGGCCGAGCACATGAAGGAGGCGGGCTTCGCGCCCGACCGGATCCGCGCGCGCGAGCCTCAGCTCGATCCCGGGCGGATCGCCTGCTTCCTCGAGCTGCATATCGAACAGGGGCCGGTGCTGGTGCAACGCGGTCTGCCGGTCGGGATCGTCACGGGCATCCGCGGCAACCTCCGATATCGTGATCCGCACATCGTCGGCCGCTACGGCCATGCCGGCGCAGAGCCGCGGTTGTCGCGCAACGATGCGGTGATGGCCGGCGTCGAGTTCGTGTCGCGGCTGGAAGCACTGTGGCTGGAGCACGAGGCGGCGGGCAAGGATCTCGTCTGCACCGTCGGCCAGTTCCACACCGACACCGCCATGCACACGATGACCAAGATCCCGGGAGAAGTCTGGTTCTCGATGGACATCCGCAGCGAGGACAACGAGGTGCTGCTCGCAATCGACCGGCGGCTGCGCGAGATCGCCGAGGAGATCGGCGCGCGTCGCGGCGTCACGATCGATCTGGGCGCGTTCACCAACGCGAAGCCGGGCCCGATCGACCGCCGACACCGCGCGCGGCTCGAACGGCTGGCGAAGCAACTTGGCATCGAGGCGCTGCCGATGGCGAGCGGGGCGGGACACGATGCGGCGGTGTTCGGCATCATGGGCGTGGCGACGGCGATGATCTTCATCCGCAACGAGCATGGCAGCCACAATCCCGACGAGGCGATGGACCTCGCCGACTTTGCGCAGGGCCTCAGGCTGCTGGTCGCCGCGGTGGAGGAGATCGATGCCGCGTAAGCCGAGAAAGGGCGACGTCGCCGCCGACGAGGCGGTCTATGGCGCGATCAGGCGGGCGATGCACATGGGCCGGCTCGCCCCCGGTACCAAGCTGCAGGAGCCGGCGCTGGCGCGCGTGCTGGGCGTCAGCCGAGAGCGCGTGCGCAAGGCACTGCACCGGCTGGTGCACGAGGGTTGGCTGACCGCGATCCCCAATCGAGGGACCTTCGTGCCTTCTCTCACGGTCGAGGAAATGCGCCAGATCTACGACGTGCGCTCGATGCTGGAGGCCGCGATCGTGCGTCGCCTCAGCGAGGGCCATACGGCGGCTGCGGCGAAGCGCCTGAAGGCGCATGTCACCGAGGAGAAGGCCGCCACCCGGCGCGACGATCGCGGGCGCCTGTTCGAACTGTCGGGCGAGTTCCACGTCCTGCTTGCCGAACTCTGCGGCAACGACGAGCTGACGCGCCTGCTGCGCGGTCTGCTTACGCGCTCCACCATGCACTTTTCGCTGGCCGCACCGCGCCAGCTCACCAACTGCGCCGGCCCGCACGACCATGGCGACATTGCCGACGCGATCCTGGGCGGCAAGGCCGACAAGGCCGCGAAGCTGATGCTCGGCCACCTGGCAGGTCTCGTGACCCTGCAGGCGGCGCACCCGCCGCAGCACGAACCCGTCGACATCGAGGAGGCGTTTCGCGGCATCAAGGCGCGGCGAGATTCATAGCTCCCAGCAAAAAAACGGGCGCCCCGAGGGGCGCCCGTCGTTTCTTCGCGGAGTGGCTGGATCAGCCGAGCTTGCCCATCGCGACGGCGGTGTCGGCCATGCGGTTGGAGAAGCCCCACTCGTTGTCGTACCAGCTCATGACGCGCACCAGCGTGCCTTCCAGGACCTTGGTCTGGTCCATGTGGAAGGTCGACGAGTGCGGGTCGTGGTTGAAGTCGATCGAGACGTTGGGCTGGTCGGTCCAGCCCAGGATGCCCTTCAGCTGGTTGGCGGCAGCGAGCTTCACGGCCTTGTTGATCTCTTCCTTGTCCGTCTTGCGCTTGGCGACGAACTTGAAGTCGATGCACGAGACGTTCGGCGTCGGCACGCGGATCGACACGCCGTCGAGCTTGCCGTTCAGTTCCGGCAGCACGAGGCCCACGGCCTTGGCGGCGCCGGTCGAGGTCGGGATCATCGACATCGCCGCGGCGCGGCCGCGGTAGAGATCCTTGTGCATCGTGTCGAGCGTCGGCTGGTCGCCCGTATAGGCGTGGATGGTCGTCATGAAGCCGTGGTCGATGCCGACCGCGTCGTGCAGGACCTTGGCGACCGGGGCCAGGCAGTTCGTCGTGCACGAGGCGTTCGAGACGATGATATGGTCCTTGGTGAGCTTGTCGTGGTTCACGCCATAGACCACCGTCAGGTCGGCGCCGTCGGCGGGGGCCGATACCAGGACGCGCTTCGCGCCGGCCTCGATATGGGCGGAGGCCGCCTTCTTCGAGGTGAAGAAGCCGGTGCACTCGAGCACGATGTCGACGCCCAGCGCCTTGTGCGGCAGCTTCGAAGGATCACGCTCGGCGGTGACCTTGATCGGGCCGCGGCCCACATCGATCGTGTCGCCAGCGACCTTCACTTCACCGTTGAAGCGGCCATGCACCGAGTCGAAGCGGAAGAGGTGGGCATTGGTCTCGACCGGACCGAGATCGTTGATCGCCACGACCTCGATGTCCTTGCGGCCCGACTCCATGATGGCGCGCAGCACATTGCGGCCGATGCGGCCGAAGCCGTTGATTGCAACACGAACAGCCATCTTCTTCCCTCCGTTATTGCGCCAGCCGGCGCGCCGCTTGTGCGATCGCTTCGGCCGTAATGCCGAAATGCTTGTAGAGTTCCGCGGCCTTGGCCGAAGCGCCAAAGCCCTTCATGCCCACGAACGCGCCCTTCGATCCGAGCCAGCGCTCCCAGCCGAAGCCGGTCGCGGCCTCGCAGGCGACGCGGACCGTGCCGTCGCCGCCCATGACCCTGGTGCGATATGTGTCTTCCTGCGCCGCGAACAACTCCCACGACGGCATCGAGACGACCGCGGCGGCGAGCCCGTCCTTGGCGAGGAGATCACGGGCGGCAAGGGCAAGCTGCACTTCCGAGCCTGATGCGATCAGGCGGATCGGGGCAGTCTCTTCGCCGGCGAGGATGTAGGCGCCCTTGGCGCACAGGTTCTCATCACCGGCGCCGCGCACGGTCGGCAGGTTCTGGCGGGTGAGCGCGAGCACGCTCGGCACGTGCCTGGATTCCAGTGCGATCTGCCAGCATTCGGCCGTCTCGATGGCGTCGGCGGGACGCAGCACCTGCAGGTTGGGAATGGCGCGCAGGGCCGGCAGGTGCTCGACCGGCTGATGGGTCGGGCCGTCTTCGCCGAGGCCGATCGAGTCGTGCGTCATCACGTAGATGACCCGCACGCCCATGAGGGCCGAGAGACGGATCGAGGGCCGGCAATAGTCGGTGAAGACCATGAAGGTGCCGCCGTAGGGAATGACGCCGCCATGCAGCGCCATGCCGTTCATCGCCGCCGCCATCGCATGCTCGCGGATGCCGTAATAGATGTAGCGGCCGGCGGTATCGGCGCGCGAGGCGCCCTTCAGCGTCGCGGTCTTGGTGTTGTTCGAGCCGGTCAGGTCGGCTGAGCCGCCGACCGTGTCGGGCAACACCGGATTGATGACCTCGAGCGCCTCCTGGCTCGACTTGCGGGTGGCCCAGGAGGGCTTCTCGACGGCCATCTTCGCCTTGAACGTGGCAATCGCCTCGCCAACGGCGGGCGGGATGTCGCCCTTCTGGCGGCGGTCGAACTCGGCGCGATCCTCGGGCGCCATGACGGCGAGGTTCTTGTTCCACTTGCGGCGGGCCGACTTGCCGCGGGCGCCGATCTTGCGCCAGGCGGAGAACACCGCCTCGGGGATGTCGAACGGACCATGGTTCCAGCCGAGCTTGGCGCGGGCGCCGGCGATCTCGTCCTTGCCCAGCGGCGAGCCGTGCGTGGCGGCAGTGCCGGCCTTGGTCGGCGCGCCGTAACCGATCACCGTCTTGCAGGCGATCAGCGATGGCTTGTCGGTAACGTTGCGCGCCTTGCGGATGGCGCGCGTGACGGCCTCGGCATCGTGTCCGTCGACGGCGAGCACGTGCCAGCCCGCGGCAGCGAAGCGCTTCTTGTGATCCTCGGAGGTCGACAGCGAGGTCGGGCCGTCGATCGAGATGCCGTTGTCGTCGAACAGCACGATCAGGCGACCGAGGCCGAGGTGGCCGGCCAGCGTGATCGCCTCCTGGCCGACACCTTCCATCAGGCAACCGTCACCCGCGATCACGTAGGTGTAGTGGTCGACCACGTCGCGGCCGAACCGTTCGGCGAGGATGCGCTCGGCGAGGGCGAAGCCGACCGAGTTGCCGAGGCCCTGGCCCAGCGGGCCGGTGGTCGTCTCGATGCCGCTCGCATGGCCATATTCGGGATGACCCGCGGTGCGGGCACCGAGCTGGCGGAACTTCTTCAGCTCGTCGAGGGTCATGTCGGCATAGCCGGTGAGATGCAGCAGCGAATAGAGCAGCATCGAGCCGTGGCCGGCGGACAGGATGAAGCGGTCGCGATCGGGCCAGTTGGGCTCCGAGGCATCGAACTTCAGGAACTTGGAGAACAGGACCGTGGCCACGTCGGCCATGCCCATCGGCATGCCGGGATGCCCCGAATCCGCCAGCTGCACGGCGTCCATGGCCAAGGCCCTGATGGCGTTCGCCATGTCGCGCGGGGCAGCGGTTTGATCGGTCATTTTATGCTTGTGCCGTATGGGTTTTCGGATGGCGCGCAACATGACGACCACCCCTTTGCCCGTCAATGCGCAAAAACTCGGGCAAAGCCAACATCTTGCGGGCATTTGCCCTCCACAGGGCCCAGATGTTGACCGCTCACAGGCACACCACTTAATCTCGCCCGATGGAGCAGATTCAGCCGGGTGACCAACGGCGATCCGCTGTCGGGGGAATAATGTCCAAGGCAGCCAGCGTAACGGACCGAGTGGACAGCGCGCTGAGCCGTCTCGAATCGATGGTCGACGAGCGTCTGCGGGTCGAGCGGGAGCGTTCCGACGAACTCGCCGCCCGTCTCGCCAAGGTCGAAAGCGAGCATCAGGAGCTGAAGCGGGTGGCGACCGAGGTCGAAGGTCGTCTCGAGCGCGCGATGGAATACATCCGGTCCCTGCTGGCCGCCGATCAGTCCTGACGGATCTCCTTCTTTCCCCAGTCCCGGGCGTGCGTCGCAGGATGCGACGTGGCACACTTCAGGACCCCTCAGACGCCGAACAAGGCGCAATAAAACAGGAGAAGCGGAAAATGCCGCAGGTTTCGGTTCAGATCGCCGGTCGTACCTACGAACTCGCTTGTGGCGAAGGCGAGGAAGCGCGTGTCCAGGAATTGGCCACCTATGTCGACGGCAAGGTCAGCGAACTGCGCCGCCAGCTCCCCGGCACGCCGGAATTCAAGCTGCTGGTGTTCGCTTCGCTGCTGCTGGCGGAGGAGAGCCGCGAGGCGCGCGGTGTCGCCAAGGCTGCGGAGAATGCGCGCGTCACCGCAACGGACAGCGCGGATACCTTGGCCACCGCGCTCGAGGAGCTGATCACCGCCCGCGTCGACAAGATGTCGAAGAAGGTGTCTGGAGCCGCGTAGGCGGATCCTGACACCCCGAGCGAAGCGAGGGATCTGCAGCCGCATGGTGCCCTCTCATTGCGACGGGTGCTCCGAGTCCCTACATTGGACGTGGGGCGGAATTCTGCGCGGTGCGTGGCCCGCTTAAAACCCCGGGGCCAATAAGAACTCCTGGGAGTTGTTCCTGGCTCTGACCTTGGTCTAGGCCACACGACGCCCACCTGCTTACGCAGGCCTTGGAGGTTCTACGAGCCACGGCCCATCGTGGAGCCGCCCCACTTTGCTTCTTTTGCCGGAATGACCCTGATCGACCGCAAACGAGCGCTTCGCGCCGCCATGATGATCCGACGGCAAGGCCTTGGCGAGGACCAGCGCCGCGACGCGGCCGCCGGACTGCTCGACATCTACCAGCTGGAATGCCCCGTTGAGGTGCCCGCCGTCGTCTCCGGCTTCTGGCCGATCAAGGACGAGATCGATATCCGGCCGCTGATGACCCATCTGCACGGGGAGGGATGCCGGTTGGCCCTGCCGGTCGTGCACGGCCGCGGCCAACGGCTGTCGTTCCGCGCCTGGCAACCCGGCGATCCGCTGGAATTCGGCGTTTTCGGCACGTTGCAGCCCTCGGCCGGGTGCGAGACGCTCGAGCCCGACGTCCTGCTGGTGCCATTGCTGGCCTGCGACGAAGAGGGCTGGCGACTGGGCTATGGCGGCGGCTTCTACGATCGCACGCTCGAAGACCTGCGCCGGCGGCGCAAGGTGACGGCAATCGGCGTCGGCTTCGATCTCCAGCTCGTTCCGGACGTACCGCACGGCGCCGACGACCAGCGACTCGATTGGCTGTTGACCGACCGTCGCGCTTGCGCCTTTGTCTGACGCATGAAAATCATGTTTTGCGGCGACATTGTCGGCCGCGCCGGCCGCGACGCGGTCGTCAGGGAAGTGCCGCGGCTGCGCCGCGAACTCGGGCTCGATTTCGTTGTGGTGAACGGCGAGAACGCGGCGGCCGGTTTCGGTATCACCGCCAAGATCTGCGCCGAGTTGCACGAGGCGGGCGTCGACTGCATCACCACCGGCAACCACGCCTGGGACCAGCGCGAGATCATCCCCTACATCGCACAGGATAAACGCCTGTTGCGGCCGATCAATTTTCCGCCCGGTACGCCGGGATGGGGCGCCAACCTGTTCCAGACGCCGCGCGGCCAGAAGATCGTGGTGATCAACGTGATGTGCCGCCTGTTCATGGACGCGCTCGACGACCCGTTTCGTGGGCTCGACGCCGAACTGTCGAAGTATGCACTGGGCGGCACCGCCAACCTGATCCTGGTCGACGTCCATGGCGAGGCCACCAGCGAGAAGCAGTCGATCGGCCACTATTGCGATGGCCGCGTGTCGGCTGTGCTGGGCACCCATAGCCATGTCCCCACGGCCGATGGCTGGGTGCTGCCCGGCGGGACCGCCTACCAGACCGATGTCGGCATGTGCGGCGACTATGACAGCGTGATCGGCATGAAGAAGGAGGTCGCGATGCAGCGATTCATCCGGAAAATGCCGGGCGAGCGCCTGTCGCCGGCCGAGGGCGAGGGGACCTTGTGCGCGGCGGTTGTCGAAACCGACGACAAAACCGGGCTGGCGAAGTCGATCCGGCCGGTCAGGGTCGGCGGCCGGCTGGCCCCCGCCGCCTGACTTTCCCGCATCTTGTATCCCACCGACGCCTCGCACACCTATTAGCGGTGCCTGGAAGAGGGTCGTTGACGGCCTGGGGAAAAACCGGCATCCTTTTGATGTTAAACGGTTTTTCGCCGGATTGGCGCACTGTCTTCAAGGTTAGAGGGGGCGTCGGAATCAAGGTTCCGACGTTTTTTAGCGGGGGCTTCGGCCCCCGCCTTTTTTTGTCCCGAGCGCCTCAGAAAGCGTCTCCAGCCTGCCAAAACCCACGAGAAGTGGTATAGCCGCCTCTTCCGGTTACCTAATCTGGTTGTTGGCGATGGCGGGGCATTCCCAGTTCAAGAACATCATGCACCGCAAAGGGCGTCAGGACGCCGTGCGGGCCAAGATCTTCACCAAGCTGATCCGCGAGATCACGACGGCGGCCCGGTTGGGTGCCGCCGATCCGGCGTCTAATCCGCGTCTGCGGGCGGCCGTGATCGCCGCGCGCGACGCCAACATGACCCGCGACACGATCGATCGCGCGATCAAGCGCGGCTCGGGGCCGGATGCGGACGCGAACTACGATGAGGTGCGCTACGAAGGCTACGGCCCGGCCGGCGTCGCCGTGATCGTCGAGGCGCTCACGAACAACCGCAACCGTACGGCCGGCGAGGTCCGGTCGAGCTTCTCCAAGCACGGCGGCAACCTGGGGGAATCCAACAGCGTGTCGTTCATGTTCGACCGGCTGGGCGAGTTCCGCTTCCCGCTGTCCGTCGGCAGCGCCGACGAGGTGCTGGAAAAGGCGATCGAAGCCGGCGCCGATGACGTGGTGAGCGGCGAGGGCGAGGGCGCGGTCCACGAAATCTATTGCGCCCAGGACAGTTTCAACGTGGTGCGCGAGGCGCTTGAGAAGTCGCTGGGCCAGCCCAGCGTGGCCAAGCTGACCTGGCGTCCCAAGACCGGCACGCCGATCGAAGGCGAGATGGTGCAGACCCTGCTCGACCTCATCGCGGCCCTGGAAGACAACGACGACGTCCAGAACGTCTACGCCAACTTCGAGGTGTCGGACGACGCTCTGGCGAAGTTCGCGGCCTGAGCCGGGCAGGATGAGACTGATCGGCCTCGATCCCGGCCTGCGGTTGACCGGCTGGGGCGTGATCGAGGTCGAGGGCAACCGGCTGCGCCATGTGGCGCACGGAGTCGTCAAGGTCGCGACGTCGGGCACGCTGGCCGAGCGGCTGAGGGAACTGTTCGAGGGCGTCGCCGGCGTCGTCGAAGCGCAGCGGCCGGTCGAGGCCGCGGTCGAGGAGACCTTCGTGAACGTCAACCCGGGTTCCACCCTGAAGCTCGGTCAGGCGCGCGGCGTCGTCATGCTGGCGCCGGCCCGCGCCGGCCTGCCGGTTTTCGAGTACTCGACCAATTTGGTGAAGAAGTCGGTGGTCGGGGCGGGCCACGCCGACAAGAACCAGATCGCCATGATGGTCGGACGGCTACTGCCGGGCGTCGATGCCAAGCAGGACGCCGCCGATGCGCTGGCGGTCGCGATCTGCCACGCCCATCACCGCGCCACGGCGCGACGCATCGAGGCCGCGCTGTGATCGCCAAGCTGAAGGGCCTCGTCGACTCGGTCGACACCGACAGCGCCGTCATCGATGTCGGCGGCGTCGGCTATCTCGTCTCGGCCTCGGCCCGCACCTTGCGCGACCTTTCCGTCGGCGGAGCGGCGACCATGCTGGTCGAGACGATCGTGCGCGAGGACGCCATTGCGCTCTACGGCTTCCTGGAGACGGGGGAGCGCGACTGGTTCCGCATCCTGACAACCGTGCAGGGGGTCGGTGCCCGCGTGGCGCTGTCGATCCTGTCGACCCTGTCGCCCGACGAGATCGCCCGCGCGATCGCGGCGCAGGATCGCGCAACCCTGAGCCGACCGCCCGGGGTCGGGCCGAAGCTCGCCGCGCGCCTCGCCACGGAGTTGAAGGACAAGGCGGCGGCGTTCGGCGTAGCCCCCGCGCCTGCGACCGCGAGCAGGCCTGGCGCGCCGGCGAGCACGCCTGGATCGATCAACGAGGACGCGGTCTCCGCCCTGGTCAATCTCGGTTACAAGCGCGTCGAGGCTTTCGGAGCCGTCGCCCGCGTCAGCCAGCGGCTCGGCGCCGAGGCCCCGCTTGATGCCGTGATCCGCGCCGGCCTGCAGGAGCTTGCGCGATGAATGCCGCGCCCGAACGCCTGGTCACGGGCAAGCGCTCCGAGGAAGACGCCGCCGAACTGGCGCTGCGTCCGCAGACGCTCGACGACTTCATCGGCCAGAAGCAGGTCCGCGAAAACCTCAAGATCTTCATCGCCGCCGCCAAGGGGCGCGGCGAGGCGCTAGACCACGTCCTGCTGCATGGACCTCCGGGCCTCGGCAAGACGACGATGGCGCAGATCGTGGCGCGCGAGATGGGCGTGGGCTTTCGTGCGACCTCGGGGCCGGTGATCCAGAAGGCCGGCGACCTCGCGGCGCAGCTCACCAATCTACAGCCGCACGATGTACTGTTCATCGACGAGATTCACCGTCTCAATCCTGCAATCGAGGAGGTCCTCTATCCCGCGATGGAGGATTTCCAACTCGACCTGATGATCGGCGAGGGGCCGGCCGCGCGTTCGGTGCGCATCGAATTGCCGCCGTTCACCCTGGTCGGCGCCACGACGCGATCCGGCCTCATGACCCGGCCCTTGCGGGAGCGCTTTGGCATACCGCTGCGCATGGTGTTCTACACACCGGCCGAACTCGAGACGATCGTGCAGCGCGCCGCTCGCGTGCTCAAGATGCCGCTCGCACCAGATGGCAGTGCGGAGATCGCCAAGAGGTCACGCGGGACGCCGCGCGTCGCCAACCGCCTGCTGCGCCGGGTCCGCGATTTCGCGGCAGTTGCCGGCGATGCCGGCGTCGATGCCCGGGTAGCGGATGCGGCACTGACGCGGCTGGAAGTTGACGGGCGGGGGCTCGATGCCATGGACCGCCGCTACCTCGCCTGCATCGCCGAGAATTACGGCGGCGGGCCGGTAGGCGCCGAGACCCTGGCGGCAGCGCTGGCGGAACAGCGTGACGTGATCGAGGACGTCATCGAGCCCTATCTGATGCAGCTCGGCCTGTTGATGCGCACACCGCGCGGCCGCCTGTTGTCCGAGGCCGGCTATCGCCATCTCGGTCTGGCAATGCCCAAGGGGCAGAAGCAGCAGCTCGACCTTCTGGCTGCGGGTGACCCGCCGGAGGACGCATGAACCCGGCGCCGACCTCGGGGCGCCTCGACGAGGGCAGCCACGTGTTGCCGCTGCGCGTCTACTACGAGGACACCGATGCCGCGGGGATCGTCTACTACGCGAACTGGTTGCGCTTCCTCGAACGGGGCCGGACGGAACTGCTCCGCTTGCTGGGACAGCAGCACATGGCGCTGCGCGAGGAGCGTGGCATCAACTGGGTCGTGCGCCGCTGCGCCATCGACTACCTCAAGCCGGCGCGGCTGGACGATACCATCGAGATCGTCACCAGCTGTGGTGAGTTACGCGGCGCGTCGCTTGACATGATTCAGCATGCGCGCCGCAATGAAGAGATCCTGGTTCGAGCCGAACTCGTCGTCGCCTGTATGGGCGGGGGCGGCCGGCCTGTCCGATTGCCGCCGCTCGTGCGGACTGCCCTGGCCCAGGTAGCCGTGAGTGGATCGCCCCGCTCACGCCATATTCGGATACAACCCTCTTGAACCAACGGAGAACATAAATGGACGCGTTTGCGCAGGTCGCCGGAGCCCCCCTCGGCGGCGGCACGGGGACAATTGACATGTCCGTATACGGCCTGTTCATGCAGGCCGACTGGGTGGTCAAGGCCATCATGATCCTGCTCCTGCTGGCCTCGTTCTGGTCGTGGGCGATCATTTTCGAGAAGGTTCTCCGGCTTCGCTCCCTGAAGCGCAGCGCCCAGGCCTTCGAGGACACTTTCTGGTCCGGCGTATCGCTGGAAGACCTCTACGACCGGGTCGGTGCCAAACCCGACGATCCGATGTCGAGCATTTTCTCGGCAGCGATGCGCGAATGGCGCCGGTCCGTCTCGAAGGGCCTCGCCTCCAGCGCCACGGCGCGCGCGGCACTCCGCCAGCGCATCGAGCAGGTGATGGGCGTCACCATCCAGCGCGAGATGGAGGGGATCGAGAAGCGGCTCGGCTTCCTGGCCACCGTCGGCGCCAATGCCACCTTCGTCGGCCTGTTCGGCACGGTGTGGGGCATCATGAACAGCTTCAGCCACATCGCGCAGTCGAAGAACACGTCGCTCGCGGTGGTGGCGCCCGGCATCTCCGAGGCGCTGTTCGCCACCGCGATCGGCCTGGTCGCGGCGATTCCCGCGGCGGCCGCCTACAACATCCTGTCGGGCCAGGTCTCGCGCTACGCCCAGCAGCTCGAGGCCTTCGCCGGTGAATTCATCACCATCCTGTCGCGTCAGCTCGAGGAACAGGTCTGATGTCGGGCGTCATCCCGGCACCCGGCGCCAACTCGTCGGGCAGCAAGTTCAAGCGACGGAGCTACACGCCGATCGCCGACATCAACGTGACGCCGCTGGTCGACGTCATGCTGGTGCTGCTGATCATCTTCATGGTGACGGCGCCGCTGCTCCAGGTCGGCGTGCCGGTCGACCTGCCGAAGACCAGTGCCCAGCAGGTCGGCGGCAAGGACGAACCGATGGTGGTTTCGGTTAACTCGCAGGGTGAGGTGTTCCTCGGCGAAACCAAGTACGATATCGCGGAACTCGGCGCGAAGTTGAAGGCCGTGCATGAGGAGAAGCCCGACCAGCGTGTCTTCATGCGGGGCGACAAGAGCGTCGACTACGGGAAGATGATGGAGGTCATGGGCGTCGTGATCGACAGCGGCTTCCGCCAGCTCGGCCTGCTCGGCGAACAGGCTCAAGCCCTTGGACGAGGCGGCGGCACCGTCACGCCGGCCACGCCCGGCCAGACCGCTCCCCGCGCTCCGCAACCGCCGCAGCAACCCGCGGCGCCAACGCCCCGGCGCTGAGACAACGGACACGAAGAGGACGATGGCTCGCCGTCACCCCGCCAGCATCGAGATGCGCACACCGGCCGTCGTGTCGGCGATGGTGCATGTCTTCGTGCTGGGGGCGGCGGTGCTCAATCTCGACTTCTTCGGCAAGCCGCCGCCGATGGAACCCGAGCCGGTGATGGTCGAGTTCGAGGCGATCGACAAGAAGGCGGGCGCGCCGACCGTGGCCAACCTGCCGCCGCAGCCCAAGGACGCGCCGATCGCCCAGGAGACGACCAAGGCGCCGCCGGTGAAGTCGGCCGAGCCGCCGCCGTCGCCGCCCACGCCGAAGCCGCCCGAGATTGTGGAGCCGCCCAAGCCGCCGACGCCGCCCAAGCCGGAGGAGAAGCCCAAGACGGAGGCGGCCAAGCCGGTCGAGGATCTGGTGGCGATGAAGCCCAAGGAACCGGAGCCGCCGAAGGTCGAGAAGCCGCCGGAGCCGCCCAAGCCCGCGCCCGAGGCCAAGAAGCCCGAGCCGCCGAAGCCGCCGCCGCCCAAGCCTGCGCCACCCAAACAGAGCGTCGATTCGATGATCGACGACATCCTCAAGAACAAGCAGTCGCAGCAGAAGATCCAGACGCCGGAGCAGAGCCCCAAGCCCGTGCAGCAGGTCACGCGCCAGGCGCCGGCCGCGCCGAACCTGGCTGCTGTCGTCACGGCGAGCGAGATCGAGGGCGTGCGCCAGAAGATCCGGCCCTGCTGGAACACGCAGGGCGGCTCGCGTGACCAGGCGATGGTCATCACGCTGACCGTCGAGATGAACCAGAACGGCACGCCGGTGAAAGCCGAGTTGCGCGACACCGGTCGCTACAACAGCGATCCGGTCTTCCGCGCCGCGGCCGACGCCGCGCATCGCGCGATCATGAATCCGCGTTGCCAGCCCTGGCCGCTTTCGCCAGAGAAGTTCACGAGCTGGCGAACCATCACCTTCAATTTCGATCCACGTGACTACTAAGACCCCTCCACCCTAATAGAAGCCTTAAGATGAAGAGGTCCGACATGATGCTTCCCCGACGGACGACCCTGCTGGGCGGTGCCGCCCTCGCTACCATCGGCGTTGCGGGCACGGCACGCGCCCAGCTCACGATCGACATGACGCGGCCGAGCTTCGAGCCGGTGCCGATCGCCATCGTCGATTTCAAAGGCGATGCGGTGGGCGCCCAGATGGCGGGCGTGATCCGTAACAACCTGCAGAATTCCGGCCTGTTCCGGGTGATTCCATCCAGCGCCTATATCCAGAAGGACGTCGACGCCACCTCACCGCCGCGCTTCCCGGACTGGCGCAGCGTCGGCGCGGCAGGCCTCGTCGTCGGCCAGGTCACCTCGGTGGGCGGCAGCATCAAGGTCGACTTCCGGTTGTGGGACGTCGTCACGAGCCAGCAGGCCACCGGCCTGTCCTTCACCAGTCAGCCGAGCAACTGGCGGCGCCTCGCCCACATCATCTCCGACGCGATCTACAAGCGCGTGACCGGCGAGGAGGGCTATTTCGACACCCGCGTCGCCTACGTTTCCGAGACCGGCCCGGGCAACAACCGGACCAAGCGGATCGCCGTCATGGACCAGGACGGCGCCAACAACCGCTACCTGACCGATGGCAAGACCATCGCTCTCACGCCGCGCTTCTCGCCGACGCTGCAAGAGATCGTCTACATGGCCTACGGCGAGAACAACGGGCCGCCGCGGGTGTATCTGCAGAACGTAGACAGCGGTCGCCGCGAGTTGCTCGGCAACTTCCCGGGCATGAGCTTCGCGCCGCGCTTCTCGCCGGACGGCACCAAGGTCGTCATGAGCATCGCCGAGAACGGCCGCACCAACATCTACGAGATGGACGTGCGCGGCCGGCAGCTCCGCCGCCTGACCAACTCGCCGGCCATCGATACATCGCCGTGCTTCTCGGCTGACGGATCGCAGATCGTCTTCAACTCGGACCGCGGTGGTGCCCAGCAGTTGTACGTGATGAGTGCCGGCGGGGGCGGCGAGCGACGCATCAGCTTCGGTGACGGACGCTACGCAACGCCGGTCTGGTCGCCGCGCGGCGACTTCATCGCCTTCACCAAGATCGGATCGGGCGGCTTCGGCATCGGCGTAATGCGCTCGGACGGCAGCGGCGAACGCATGCTCGCGAGCGGCTTCCTCGTCGAAGGTCCGACCTGGGCGCCCAATGGACGCGTGCTGATGTTCTTCCGCCAGCAGCCCAGCTCGGGTGGCCGCGCCGGTGCAGCCTCGCTGCACCAGATTGACATCACCGGTCGATTCGAGCGGCAGGTCCCGACGCCGACCGATGCTTCGGATCCGGCCTGGTCGCCCTTGATTCCGCAGTAGCGAAATATATGATCATTTCTGTCGACCCGTGCGTACCCCTCGCCCGGGTCGATTCCGTCAGGGAGTGGATCGAAAAATGAGCATGATCAAGGCTTTGTCGGCCCTTGCGGCGATGTTCCTCATCGCAGCCTGCAGCAACAACGACACGCAGACGGCCTCTGCGGCCTCCACAACCGTGACGCCCGGATCGGTCGGTGACTTCCGGCAGAACGTCGGCGACCGCGTCTTCTTCGACACCGATTCCTCCACCGTGCGCGAGGACGGCCGCCAGACCCTGAACCGTCAGGCCGAGTGGCTGAAGAAGTACGGCAATTATCAGATCACCGTCGAAGGTCACTGCGACGAGCGTGGCACGCGCGAGTACAACCTGGCACTGGGTGAGCGCCGCGCCAATGCCGCGCGCCAGTACCTGATCGCCCAGGGCATTCCCGCGTCGCGTCTCAAGACCGTCAGCTACGGCAAGGAGCGTCCGGATCCGGTCGGCTCCGACGAAGCGGCCTGGTCGCGCAACCGCCGCGCCGTAACGGCCCTGGAGTAGAATCGTCTCAAACGAGGCGAGTGCAGGAAACGCCGGTCGTCATGCGACCGGCGTTTTCATTTGGAGACAGGACGGCCATGCCTGAAAATGGCCGCGTTTGATGTGAACAAAGCGTTGGCCATGAAGATCCTCCCGTCCCGGCTCGTCCTCCTCGTTGCCCTCGCCTTGCCCACGGCGGCCGCGGCGCAGCGCGGGGGAGACGCGGTCTACATCGAAGACCGGTTCAATCAGCTCCAGCAGTCTCTCACCAACCTTACCGGCCAACTCGAGCAGCTGCAGAATCGCAATGCGAGGCTGCAGCAGCAGATGGAGAAGATGCAGGCCGACTACGAGTACCGGATCGAGCAGCTGGAGAAGGGCGGGGGTGCCCGCGCTGGGGGCGCCGCGCCGCGTCCAGGCGCGCAGGCCGCCGCTCCGGCAGCGCCTTCGACGCCGACGCCAGGCCCGGCGCCGGCTGGTGCCACGCCCGAGCAGCTCTACGACGATTCCGTCAAGAAGCTGCAGGACGGCGACTACGCCGGCGCGGAGCGCGGCTTCAAGACCTTCATTCAGCGCAGTCCGCAGAACAAGCTGGCCGGCAACGCGCAATACTGGTTGGGCGAGACCTATTACGCGCGTCGCGACTACAACAATGCCCTCACGGCCTTTGCCGAGGGCTACAAGGTCTACAAGACGAGCCCGAAAGGGCCCGACAATCTCCTGAAGCTCGGCATCACGATGGCCTTGATGGGCCGCAAGCCCGATGCCTGTGCGGTGTTCGCGCGCTTCAACCAGGACTATCCGCGGGCGACCGACCTGCAGAAGCGGCGGATCGACCAGGAGCGGCAGAAGAACGGGTGCGGGTGAGCGATCCCGCCGAGCCGCATCCCGTCGATGCAGCGGCCTTCGCGCGCCTGATGGCGCCGTTCGAACCTTTCGAGGCACGTCCCGAACTGGCTGTCGCCGTTTCCGGCGGCCGCGACTCGCTCAGCCTCACCTTCCTGGCGCACGAATGGTCGGCGAAGCAGGGGGGCCGGGTTCTGGCACTGATCGTGGATCACGGCCTGCGACCAGAGGCAGCGCGGGAAGCCTCGTTGACGGCGAACCTGCTGCAAGGCCGCGGTATCGAAAGCCTCGTCCTGCGCTGGGCTGGGGCCAAGCCGCAGGCCGGCCTCCAGGAAGCGGCGCGCGCCGCCCGATACCGGCTGCTGCGCGACATCTGCCGCGAGCGCGGCATTCTCCACCTTCTGGTGGCCCACCATGCCGACGACCAGGCCGAGACGATTGCGATGCGCGCGGCGCGCGCCAGCGGTCCGGATGGCCTGGCGGGCATGGCGGCCCTCCTCGAGTGGCCCGAGGTTCGCCTCCTGCGGCCGCTGCTCTCGGTGCCGCGGGCATGCCTGTCGGCCACGCTCGTGTCGCGCGGCGTCGCCTGGATCGACGATCCTTCAAATATCGATCCGCGCTTCGAGCGGGCTCGCCTGCGCCTCTCGGGGGCGATCGAGGCCGGACCGCCGGATGCAGACCGTGTGCGTGCCGGTCAGGAGGTGCGGGCCGCCCGGGTGGGGGCTGCGCTTCTCGAGTCGCGCGAGGACGGCAGCGTGGTGATCGACCGTACGGCCTTCGGGCGGCTGCCGCTCGACACTCGCACCCGGCTGGTGAGCCGGATCGTACGGGCTCTGGGAGGCGGCGATCATCCGCCGCGGCGGGACCGGGTCGATCGGGCCCTGGTCCGGATGTCGGGAGCGCCGAACCGCGGCAAATCGGGCCGGGGAGAGGATTTCACCCTGTCGGGCTGCCAGTTCACCCTGCGGCAAGCCGCCGGCTCGCGGCAGCTTGAGTGGATTGTCCGACCTGAAAATGGCAGGAAAGGAAGGCAGCCCTTGATTCCGGCTGCATTTTTCGCTTGCTACCCGGCGGCCGCAACCCATCTTGATCGTAGCCTCATTTAACGGAAGCCATCAGTGAACCCGTTCAATCGCAACGCTGCCCTCTGGATCGTCATCGTCCTGCTGCTCGCGCTTCTCTACAGCGTCTTCCAGGGCGGGGCGACGCGGACCCCCGGCAACACGATCTCCTACTCCGAGTTCGTTCGCGCGGTTGAGCAGCGGCAGGTCCAGGATGTCCGCATCCAGGGCAATACGATCAACGGCACTTTCCGCGAGCCGCGCAATGGCGTGCAGAAGTTCTCGACCTACGCGCCGAGCACGCCGCCCGACGACCAGCTGATGCCGATGCTCATCAAGAACGTCGACCGCGTCGACGCGGGACCGGCGGAAGAGGGGATGAACCTCGGCAGCATCTTCGTGAGCTGGCTGCCCGTGCTCGTGCTCGTCGGCGTCTATATCTTCTTCCTTCGCCAGATGCAGAGCGGCACCGGCCGCGCGATGGGCTTCGGCAAGTCCAAGGCGCGCCTGCTGACCGAGAAGCACGGCCGCGTCACCTTCGATGACGTCGCCGGCATCGACGAGGCCAAGGGCGAACTCGAGGAGATCGTCGACTTCCTCAAGGACCCTCAGAAGTTCCAGCGTCTGGGTGGCAAGATCCCCAAGGGCTGCTTGCTGGTCGGTCCTCCGGGTACCGGCAAGACGCTGCTGGCGCGCGCGATCGCCGGCGAAGCCAACGTGCCCTTCTTCACGATCTCGGGCTCCGACTTCGTCGAGATGTTCGTGGGCGTCGGCGCCAGCCGCGTGCGCGACATGTTCGAACAGGCCAAGAAGAACGCGCCCTGCATCGTCTTCATCGACGAAATCGACGCGGTCGGCCGCCATCGCGGCGCCGGCCTGGGCGGGGGCAACGACGAGCGCGAGCAGACGCTGAACCAGCTGCTGGTCGAGATGGACGGTTTCGAGGCGAACGAGGGCGTCATCCTGATCGCCGCGACCAACCGTCCCGACGTGCTCGATCCCGCGCTGCTGCGTCCGGGCCGCTTCGACCGCCAGGTCATGGTGCCGAACCCCGACGTCGGCGGCCGCGAGAAGATCCTCAAGGTGCACATGCGCAAGGTGCCGCTGGCGCCGGACGTCGATCCGAGGGTGCTGGCCCGCGGTACGCCGGGTTTCTCCGGCGCCGATCTGGCCAACCTCGTGAACGAGGCCGCCCTGCGCGCCGCGCGCGTTGGCAAGCGCCTCGTGACCATGGGCGACTTCGAGTACGCCAAGGACAAGGTGCTGATGGGCACCGAGCGTCGCTCGATGGCCATGACCGACGAGGAGAAGACGCTCACGGCCTACCATGAGGCGGGCCATGCGCTGGTTGCCATGCATGTCCCCAAGAGCGATCCACTGCACAAGGTGACGATCATTCCGCGCGGTCGCGCGCTGGGCGTCACCATGCAGCTGCCGGAGCGCGACCACCTGAGCCACACCAAGCAGTACCTCGAGTCGCGGCTGGCCATCATGTTCGGCGGCCGGCTGGCCGAGGAGCTGGTGTTCGGACCGGATAACGTGACCACGGGCGCCGCCAGCGATATCCAGGTCGCCACCCAGACGGCGCGCGGCATGATCACCGCCTACGGCATGTCCGAGAAGCTCGGGCGCGTGCGCTACCAGGCGAACGAGCAGGAGGTCTTCCTGGGCCACGCCGTCACGCAGACGCAGAACGTCTCCGAGGCGACCGCGCAGCTGATCGACCAGGAGGTCCGCCGCCTGATCGAGGAGGCCGAAGGACGTGCCCGGACGATCCTGACCGAGCGCCTCGAGGATCTGCATACGGTCGCCAGGGCGCTGCTCGAGTATGAGACGCTGAGCAACGACGAGATCGGCACGGTCCTGCGCGGCGAGAAAGTCGTGCGCGACGACACCGGTGGCGCCGGCACGTCCGATCGCCGTCGCCGCGCCTCGGTTCCGACCACCACAGGCCCCGCGCCGGGCGCCAGCCCCGAGCCTCAGCCAGGCGTTTGACGCGAAGCTTCGCGGGCCTCCCGCTCGATCGCCCTCTCGTGATGGCGATCGTGAACGTGACGCCCGACTCCTTTTCCGACGGCGGCGAACGCCTCGACCCGGCGCGGGCCATCGACGATGGCCTGCGCTTCGTGGCGGAAGGGGCCGACATCTTGGATGTAGGCGGTGAGTCTACGCGCCCCGGGTCGGCGGCCGTCTCCTCCGAGGAGGAATGCCGGCGGGTTCTCCCCGTCGTGGAAGGCCTGGTACGGCACGGCGCCGTCGTCTCCCTCGACACACGTCGCGCACTGGTCGCCGAAGCGGGACTGGCCGTCGGCGCGCGCATCGTCAACGACGTGTCGGCGCTGCGCGACGACCCGGCCCTGCTGCCCCTGGTGGTGCGGCGCAAGGCGGCGGTCGTCCTGATGCATCGGCGGGGAAGGCCGGAGGAGCGCTATGCCGGTCCGGCCTACGAGGACGTCGTCGAGGATGTCCGGCGGTTTCTGCTCGATCGCGCCGCTGCCTGCCAGGCGGCAGGCGTCGAACGGCAGAGCATCGCCCTCGATCCCGGCCTCGGCTTCGGCAAGAAGGTCGAGGAGGAACTGGCCCTGATCGCCGGGACGCAGCGTCTGGCGCAGGCGGGGTACCCGGTGTTGATCGGCTGCTCGCGCAAGAGCTTCATCGGTCGACTGACGGGCGTCGAAAAGCCCGCCGATCGAGATCCTGCCTCGGCGTTTCTGGCCGTCGAAGCCGTGCGGCGTGGGGCTTCGATCGTCCGCGTCCACAACGTCGTCGCCACGCGGCAGGCTCTCGCGGTCTTCGAGGCGATGCGGTAAAACCACGGTCATGGCTCGTTCACTTTTCGGCACAGACGGCGTTCGCGGTCGTGCGAACACCGCCCCGATGACCGCCGAAATCGCGATGCGCATCGGCATGGCCGCGGGACAGGTGTTTCACCGCGGGGCCCATCGCAACCGCGCCGTCATCGGCAAGGATACGCGCCTGTCGGGCTACATGCTGGAGCAGGCGCTGACGGCCGGCTTTCTCTCGGTGGGCGTCGACGTGTTCCTGCTGGGGCCGATCCCGACGCCCGCGGTCGGCTTCCTCACGCGGTCGATGCGCGCCGATGTCGGCGTGATGATCTCCGCCTCGCACAATCCCTACGAGGACAACGGGATCAAGCTGTTCGGTCCGGACGGATTCAAGCTGTCGGATTCGGTGGAGACCGAGATCCAGGCGCTGGTGACGTCGCCCTCGGATCTCGTTCTCGCCGATGCCGCCGCCATCGGCCGCGCGCAGCGGCTGGATGACGTGCAGGGCCGGTACATCGAGGCGGTCAAGGCATCGGCGCCGCGCGGACTGGACCTCAGCGATCTCAAGGTCGTCATCGATTGCGCCAACGGTGCTGCCTACAAGGTGGCGCCGACGGTGCTGACCGAACTCGGCGCCGAGGTCATTCGCGTCGGCGTCTCGCCGGACGGCTTCAACATCAACGGCAATTGCGGCTCGACGCATCCCGGCGTGCTGCAGGAGCAGGTCGTCGCGCACCATGCCCATATCGGCATCGGACTCGACGGCGATGCCGACCGCGTCATCATGGTCGACCAGATGGGCGCGGTCATCGATGGCGACCAGCTCATGGCGACCATCGCCGACCAGTGGGCGCGGAACGGCCTGCTGTCGGGCGGCGGCGTCGTGGCGACGGTCATGTCCAATCTCGGCCTGGAGCGCTATCTCGACGCGCGGCGGCTGAAGCTGGTCCGCACGCAGGTCGGCGACCGCTACGTTCTCGAGCGCATGCGGGCCGACGGCTACAATCTGGGCGGCGAGCAATCCGGTCACATCATCATGACCGACCACGCCACCACCGGCGACGGGCTGATGGCGGCGCTGCAGGCGCTGTCCGTCCTGATTCGCACAGGACGGCCGGCGAGCGAGCTCTTCCGGGCTTTCGAGCCCGTGCCACAGCTGCTGAAGAACGTGCGCGTCGACGACGCGACTCAGGCCCTGCAAGCCGCATCCGTGATCAAGGCGATCGCCTCGGCCGAGGCGAGGCTCGGCAAGAGCGGGCGCATCCTCGTGCGAAAGTCGGGCACCGAACCGCTGATCCGTGTGATGGCCGAGGGGGACGACTGCGACCTCGTTCACAGCGTCGTCGATCAAATCATCGAGGCGATTCCCCGGCAGGCGGCATGAAGGGCCGAGTGCTGATCGTCGCCGGCTCGGATTCGGGGGGCGGGGCGGGCATCCAGGCCGACATCAAGGCGGTCACGGCGATGAACGGTTTTGCCGCCACCGCCATCACGGCGCTGACCGCGCAGAACACCGAGGGTGTGCATGGGGTGGTCGGCGTCGAACCGGCCTTCATCGCCCAGCAGATCGAAGTCGTGTTGAGCGATATAGGTGCCGACGCCGTGAAGACCGGCATGCTCCACAGCGCCGCCGTGATCGAGGTCGTGGCCGCCGGCATCGAGAGGCATGCGGCCGGCGTGCCGCTGGTCGTCGACCCCGTGATGGTCGCAAAAGGCGGACACCGGCTGTTGCTGACGGAGGCGGAGGCAGCGCTGCGCGACAGGCTGCTGCCGATGGCGGCGCTCATCACGCCCAACCTGCCGGAGGCGGAAGTGCTGGTGGGATTTCCGGTGCGCGTCGAGGCCGACATGAAGCGCGCCGCCGAGCGGCTGGCGGCGCTTGGTGCCGGGGCGGTGCTGATGAAGGGCGGCCATCTCGAGGGCGACCGCGTCGTCGACCTGCTGTTCCATGACGGGAAGTTCCACCGTTTCGATGACGTCCGGATCGTGAGCCGCAGCACCCACGGCACCGGCTGCACACTCGCGTCGGCCATCGCGGCGGGGCTGGCGCAGGAAATGACGCTGCATGATGCCGTTGCGCGGGCGCGCGACTATGTCCGCAAGGCCATCGAGACCGCGCCCGGTTTCGGACGCGGCCATGGCCCGCTCAATCACGCCGTGACCGTCAGATAAGGCCGGCGCCCTCGGCGACCGGCAGTCGGCTTGTCCACTTGCCGGCTTCCGAAAGGGTGATGAAGTTCCAGAGCTCGCGGTTGAAGGCGTCGGGTTCCTCGAGGTTCACCGTGTGCCCCGTCTTGGCGAACATCGCCAGGCCGGCATTGGGCAGCACGCGCTTCAGGTAGAGGCTGGGCTGCAGGCAGGGATCGTCCTCGTCGCCGCAGATGATCAGCGTCGCCAGGTCGAGCTTCTTCCACTCCTCCTCGAAGTCGTAGAGCGACGGCCGCCTGCCCTGGTAGTTCTCCATGGTGTTGGCGGCGCCGACATCGGGATGTTCGGCGAGATGCTTCGTGAACTCGGCATAGCCGCGCGGATCCTTCGTCTTGAAGCGCGAGCGGGTGGGGTTGGTCGTCAGACTCTCGGCGTACTTCGCCATGCCGTGCTTGCGGATGAGGCCGGCCGTTGTCACGGCATCCTTCTTGAACTGCTCGTGCCCTTCACGGCCCGCGCCGGAACCGACACCCGCGAGGGTGAGCGAGAGCGCGCGGTCGGCATAGCAGCGTCCGAAATGCGCCGTCGCGAAAGCGCCCTGCGACAGGCCGACGATATGCGCCTTCGGGATCTTCAGGTGGTCGAGCATGTGCCTGGCGTCGTCGACGGCAAATTTCTGGCCGTACAGGTCGCCGGATGCGGGCACGTCGGAGCCCGGATAGCCACGGAAGGAGTAGGTGATGCAGCGATGGCGCCGCGAGAAGAACCGCATCTGCGGCTCCCAGGCCCGCCAGTCGCCGCAATATTCGTGGACGAACAGGATCGGCGTGCCGCTGCCCGCCTCTTCATAATGGAGCTTCACCCCGTCGGACGTGGTGGCGTGGGGCATGGCACGTTCCTCTTCGCATGGTTGATGGCGGCGGAGACAGGCTAGCATCGCGGCCATGGCAAAGCATCGCAACTACACGATGGTCTTCGCGAATGTTCATGTAGCCTTGGTTGCGAAGGCGCTTGAGGCACAATTGAAGAAGGCGGTCGACTTCGAGACCTTCTTCGCCAAGGCGCCTAAGCCCAACCCGTCCCGCGCGCTCATCCAGGGCGTAGTCTGCGGCGTCCGCGTCGAGGAGGTCGAGGAGCCGACCATGCGCGAGATCCGCTACCTCGACAAACTCGTGGACGAGCTGGCGAAGGGCAAGGCGATGGACAAGATCCTGCGCAAGGAGTGACGCGCAGCGCCCTCCCTACACGCCAAACCGCTCCAGCCGCTCCAGCACCGTCGGGATCTTGTCGTCGGTGACGTTGGCGAAGGCGAGGCGGATGAAGCGTTCCTGGCCCGCGCCGAACATGTCGCCGGGGATGGTGAGCAGGTTCTCCTGGTCGGCCATGCGCCTGGAGACTTCGGTGGAAGCCATGCCGGCGAAGGGATGCTCCACATAGGCGAAGTAGGCGCCGATGCTGACGAGGCGCCAGCGGTTGGAGCGTTCGAGGCCCTGGCCCAGCAGGTCGGCTCGTGCCTTGAGGCCCGCTGTGTTGTTCCGCGCCCACGGCAGCAGCTTGCGCAGGCCGTAGAGCGCGGCCTCCTGGCCAAGCCGCGGCGGGCAGATGGAAACGCAGTCCATCGCCTTCTCGATCTCGGCCATCAGCGCGGTGCCCGCGGTGACGCCGCCGACGCGATAGCCGGTCAGCGCGAACACTTTCGAGAAGCTGTAGAGGTGCACCAAGGTGCCCCGCCAGTCCGGCCGGCTGAAGAGATCGTGCGGACGTTCGCCCTCGGGGAGGAAATCCTTGTAGGTCTCGTCGAGCAGCAGGGCGATCCCGTGTTTCTTCGCGAGCTGGTAGAAGGCGTGGATTGTTTCGGGCGGATAGACGGCGCCCGTCGGGTTGTTCGGCGAAATCAGGATGATCGCGCGGGTACGGGGGCCGATCAGCTTCTCCGCATCCTCCGCGCTCGGCACGGCACCGGAGCCCGGCCGGAAGTCGAGCGACACCGGCTCGACGCCCTGCATCCGCATCCACATGTCGTGATTGAAGTAGTGGGGCCGCGGCAGGATCACCTGATCGCCCGCCTTGGCGATGCTCATCAGGGCGAGGCAGAAGGCCTGGTTGCATCCCGAAGTGATGCCTACCTCCGCGGGCGCGATCGGCGCGCCATAGAAATCGGAGAGATGGCCCGCATAGGTCTCGCGCAGAACCGGCAGGCCGAGGATCGGCGTGTAGCCGTGCATCGTGGGATCGAGCAGCAAATCCCCCAGATGCTGGCGCAACTCGAGCGCCGGCGGATAGCCCGGCACCGCCTGGCTGAGATCGATCAGCGGCCGGTCGGCCGGGAAGCTGCGTCCCAGCACCCAGCGCTTGGTCTCGCCGATGGGCGAGGGGGCGACGGCGGCGAGCCAGGGATTAGTGATCGGAACGGTATTCATGAGGAGGCGGACGCTTCTTTCAGATCTGGTGCCGGTAGATCCGGCGATGGAGCCCGATCAGGACGCAATTCATAGAACGCTCTCGCAGGAATTGGAGGCCCCGTTACGGCTCTGGGCGGCGGAGCATCCAAGTCTCGCTGCAGCCTGTCAAATTCCGTTCCAATCCGAATCCCATGTCAAAATGCATTGCTTGCCCGGCGTCTTGTGCATAGCATCGCTGCAAGGCTCCGTTTGAGAGCCAGTGCCCCAAGCGTCAGCGCGGGCTGGGATCAATCTGCCGGTCGAAATCGGCTCTGAGGAGGAAACATGGTCTCGATGAAGGTCAATCGTCGTCGATTCGTCGCCGGCACAGCTGCAGCTTCCGCGGCTCTCGTGGCGGCGCCGTTCGTGCGGAGCGCGAATGCCGCCGGCAAGCTCTCGGTCGGTTTCTGGGACCACTGGGTGCCGGGCGCCAACAAGGCGACTGAGGCTCTGGTGAAGGAGTGGGCCGAGAAGAACAAGGTCGAAGTCTCGATAGACTTCATCACCTCGCAGGGCAACAAGCTGCTGCTGACCACCGCCGCCGAATCGCAGGCAAAGTCGGGCCACGACGTGCTCGCCTTCTCGACCTGGCTCCCCGCGCGCTACGCCGACCAGCTCGTGCCGATGAACGACGTCATGGAGCCGCTCATCAAGGAGAACGGCGCGGTCAACGGTACCGTCGAATATCTCGGCAAGCTGAACGGAAAGTGGCTTGCTGTGCCGGCCACCTCGGGCAGCCAGATCAAGGGCCCATGCTCGCGGATCGATCTCCTGAAGAAGCATGCTGGCATCGACATCCAGGCGATGTACCCGGCCGGAGCGGCCCCCAAGGCGGACGCCTGGAACCTCGACAACTTCCTCAAGGCGGCGGAGGCCTGCCAGAAGGGCGGCAATCCGTTCGGCATGGGGCTCGGCACGACGTCCGACAGCGTCGACACCGCCGGCGCGCTGTTCCATGCCTTCGGCGCCCAACTCGTCAACGCCAAGGGCGACATCGTCGTGAAGAACGACCAGGTCCGCCAGGTGCTCGACTACTACAAGAAGCTGATGCAGTTCCTGCCGGCCGACGTGCCGTCGTGGGATGACGCCTCGAACAACAAGTTCCTGGTGTCGGGCCAGGGCACGCTGATCATGAACCCGCCCAGCGCCTGGGCCGTTGCCAAGCGCGATGCGCCGCAGATCGCCGAGCAGCTCTGGACGCACGGCTTCCCGGTCGGCCCCAAGGGCCGCTACGCGCCGTTCCTGCCTTACTTCTGGGGCGTCTGGAACTTCAGCAAGAACCAGTCTGCGGCCAAGAGCCTGATCATCTTCCTCTCGCAGGCCAGTTCCGCCGAGAAGATGACCAACGCGTCGCAGGGGTACGACATACCATCGTTCGAGAAGCTCACCACCTTCAAGGTCTGGGCGGAAGAGTCGCCGCCCAAGGGCACGCTCTACCACTACCCGAACCCGCACAACCACCAGACGCTCTCGATCGCTGCGGCGCCCGCGCCGCACAAGATCGCGGAGCAGATCTACACCCAGGCCATCCAGACCCAGATGGTCGTGCGCTACGCCAAGGGCGAGGCCATGGACAAGACGCTCGACTGGGCGGCCAAGGAACTCGAGGGCTTCAGCCGCAACTAACGCGAAGCCGCCCGCCGGTCCCTCGAACGGGGATCGGCGGGCGGTTCCGGGATCGGCCCCGGAATCGGTTCTCAGGACCGTTTCGGGAAGGTTGCGCGGGCGGTCCTGCCATGGGCGGGACAGCCCGCCGCGTCCGTCGCGGCGGTACGGTCCAGATTGTTCTCGTAGCCTGTTTCAACCTGGCGTTTCCGCATGGCCCGACAGGGCTTGGAGTACCCGATGGCAGACATCGCCGCCCGAAATCCGGCCGGGCATCCGTCGCAGCAGCGAAGCAGCCTGCACAAGCTCATGCAGCGCAAGTCGACCATCGCCTTCCTGATGGCGTTGCCGCTGATCCTCCTGATCACGATCCTGGTCGCCTATCCGGCGGGTTACGCGGTCTATCTCGCGACGCTCAACAAGGGCATGACCCGCTTCGTCGGTTTTGGAAACTTCGAGTTCCTGTTCGGCCGCGACACGTTCTGGCTGGTCGTCTACCAGTCCTGCCTTTTCGCCATCACGGCGGTGATATTCAAGGCGATCATCGGTTTCGTGGTCGCCCACTTCGTCCACAACATTCCCGCGAAGGGCCAGCGCAAGTGGCGCGGCATGCTGCTGGTGCCGTGGGTCATTCCGCCGGCCATGAGCACGCTCGCCTGGCTGTGGCTGTTCGATCCCTCCTACAGCGCCCTCAACTGGCTCCTGGCGATTTTCGGCATCGAAGGCATTCCTTGGACTGGCGAGGCCGGCTGGGCGCGCTTCTCGGTCATCCTGGTCAATGTGTGGATCGGCTCGCCGTTCTTCATGATTATGTACCTCGCGGCGCTGAAGTCCGTGCCCGAGCAGCTCTACGAGGCGGCCTCGATCGACGGCGCCACCTGGTGGCAGCGCATCTGGTACGTGACCCTGCCGATGATGCGCAACATCATCGCGATCACGGCGCTGTTCTCGCTGATCGTGACCTTCGCAAACTTCGACATCGTGCGCGTGCTGACGGCGGGCGGTCCGCTCAACAGCACCCACATCTTCGGGACCTGGGCGTTCCGCGTCGGCATCGAGGGCGGAGACATTCCGCTCGGCGCCGCCGTGTCGCTGTTCATGGTGCCGATCCTGGCCGTCGCCGCGACCTTCATCCTGCGCGACATCACCAAGCGGGGGAGTGAAGTCTGATGGCCAACACTGCAGTCGCGACCGGAGCGTCGACCCGGCCCAACTACGGCAGCATGAGCCGCGACCGGACCTGGGCGCTGCGCTGGTCCTATTTCTTCCTCGTGCTGTTCGCCATCTTCTTCCTGATGCCGCCGATCTACATGCTGATCACCTCGCTGAAGACCAGCGCGGAGATCTCGGCCGCGAAGAACCCGTGGTTCATCAGCAATCCGACCCTGCAAAACTACATCGACCTGCTCTCGCAGAACCAGTTCCTGGTGTTCTTCCGGAACTCGGCGATCGTGTCGATCTGCGTCGTCATCCTGACCATGTTGATCAGCGTGATCGCCGCCTTCGCGCTCGCTCGCATGAAGTTCTGGGGATCGGCCACCCTGGCGACCGGGGTATTCCTCACCTACCTGATCCCGGAAACGCTGCTGTTCATCCCGCTGTTCAAGATGTTCGCCTGGGTGAATGAGACGTTCGGCATCCAGCTGATGAACCACTGGTGGACGATGATCATCCTCTACCCGACGCTCACCGTGCCGTTCGCCACCTGGATCATGATCGGCTACTTCGCGTCGATCCCGAAGGAACTGGACGAGGCGGCGCTGATCGACGGCGCCACCTGGATGCAGACCCTGACCAAGATCTTCATCCCGGTGGCCCTGCCCGGGATCATCGCGGCGACGATCTTCACCTTCACCGTGGCCTGGGCGCAGTTCCTCTACCCGCTGGCCTTCACCACCTCGACCAGCGAGCTGGTGCTGCCGGTGGGCATCATCACCACGCTGATCAAGGGCGACGTCTTCAACTGGGGGCAGATCATGACCGGCGCGCTGCTGGGCGCGGCGCCGCCGCTCATCATCTACGCCTTCCTCATGGATTATTACATTGCGGGTCTGACCGCGGGCGCGACAAAGGGATAGTCGACACATGGCTCAGGTAACGTTGCGTAAGGTCGTCAAGAAGTACGACGAAGTCCTCGCCGTCCGTGGCATCGACCTCGACATCAGCGACAAGGAATTCATCGTCCTGGTCGGCCCGTCGGGCTGCGGCAAGAGCACCACGCTCCGCATGATCGCGGGACTGGAAGAGATCAGCGGCGGTGACATCGCGATCGGCGGCCACGTCGTCAATGACGTGCCGCCCAAGGACCGGGACATCGCCATGGTGTTCCAGAACTACGCGCTCTATCCGCACATGAACGTCTACGAGAACATGTCGTTCGGCCTGAAGCTCAAGAAGACGCCGAAGGACGTGATCGACCAGCGGGTCAAGCAGGCGGCGCAGATCCTCGACATCACCGAGCTGCTGGATCGCAAGCCCAAGCAGCTCTCCGGCGGCCAGCGCCAGCGCGTCGCCATGGGCCGCGCCATCGTGCGCGATCCCAAGGTGTTCCTGTTCGACGAGCCGCTGTCCAACCTCGACGCCAAGCTGCGCGTGCAGATGCGCACCGAGATCAAGAAGGTGCACCAGAAGGTCCGCACGACGACGGTCTACGTCACCCACGACCAGGTCGAGGCGATGACCCTGGCCGACCGGGTGGTGGTAATGAACGGCGGCCTGATCGAGCAGGTCGGCTCGCCGAACGATCTCTATCACTCGCCGGCGACCAAGTTCGTCGCGGGCTTCATCGGCTCTCCGGCCATGAATTTCATCTCATGCCAGCTTGAGCAGGCAGCCGGCGCCCTGCGCGTGCGCCTGAACGACACCCTGTCGTTTCCGGTGCCCGCCGACCGCACAGCCCGCTACACGGCCCATGTCGGCAAGCCCAGCCTGATGCTGGGCCTCCGGCCCGAGCACATCACCGAGACCAAGCCGCATACCGAGTCCAACCAGCATGATTTCGACATGCTGATCGACGTGGTGGAGCCAATGGGCATGGAAACGCTCGTCTACTTCACGGTGAATGGCCGGGAGATCTGTGGACGCGTCAATCCCAACGCGGGAGCGGAGGCGGCCCAGTCCATGACGCTGAGGGCCGACCTCAGCAACATGCACCTGATCGACGACAGCACGGGCAAGGTGCTTTAATCACCGCTTTCCGGCGTTGAGGAGATTTTCATGGGTTCGTTGACGGGCAAAGTGGCCTGGGTAACTGGTGCTGGCTCGGGTATTGGCCAGGCGGCGGCAGTGGCCCTCGCAAAGGACGGTGCGACCGTGGTGCTGACCGGCCGGCGCCGGGCGCCGCTCGAGGAGACCGCGGCGATGATCGCCGAGGCGGGCGGCAAGGCCGAGGTGAAGCCGGCGGACCTGATGAAGGCTTCTGCGGTCGAGAAGACGGTCGCGGCGATCGCCAAGAAGCACCGGCGCATCGACATCCTGGTTAACAATGCCGGCCTCAACATCCAGAAGCGGAGCTGGAAGCAGCTGACGCCCAAGGGTGTCGACGAGGTCGTGCACGGCAACCTGTCGAGCGCCTTCTACTGCACCTCGGCGGTGCTGCCGCTGATGCGCAAGAACAAGGGCGGCGTGCTGATCCATACGTCGTCGGTCGCCGGCAAGGTGCCGAGCCTGCTGTCGGGGCCGGCCTATTCGGCGGCCAAGCACGGTGTGGTGGCGATGAGCCATACGATTAACATGGAAGAGTGCGTCAACGGCATCCGCTCCTGCGTGGTCTGCCCGGGCGAGGTCGCGACGCCGATCCTCGACAAGCGGCCGATCCCCATCACGCCGGCCGAGCGCAAGCGCATGGCGCAGTCGGAGGATGTCGGCGACCTGATCCGCTACATCGCCTGCCTGCCGCCGCACATCGTCATCAACGAGGTCATGATCAACCCGACCTGGAACCGCGGCTACGTCGCGAGCCTGCAGCGCGGCAAGTCCTGACATGGGCAGCGTGACGATCAAGGCGAAGGAGCTCGAATCCTTCGTCGCGGACATCTTTGCCACTGCGGGATGTTCGAAGGAGGAGGGCGGTCGCATCGGCCGGTACCTCGTCAGCGCCAACCTGTCGGGCCACGACAGCCACGGCGTCGTGCGCGTGCCGCGCTACGCTTCGCAGAAGAAGAGCGGCACGGTCATTGCCGACGTGACGGTCGACGTGCTGGTCGACACGCCGGTGATCGCCGTTGTCGATGGCAAGTATGGCTTCGGCCAGACCGTGACACCGCAGGCCGTGCGGATCGGCATCGACAAGTGTCTGAAGAACGGCCTCTCGGCCGTGACCCTGCGCAATGCGGGCCATGTCGGCAGGGTCGGCGACTGGGCGGAGATGGCGGCCGAAGCGGGTCTCGTCTCGGTGCATTTCGTGAATGCGTCGGGCAGCGTCCTGGTGGCGCCCTATGGCGGCGTCGAGCGGCGCTTCTCGACGGCGCCCTACTGCGTGGGAGTCCCGCGGCCTGGCGAGGATCCGCTGGTCCTCGACTTCGCCACCTCGATCGTGGCCGAGGGCAAGGTCCTGGTGACGAGCCAGGGTGGCAAGAAGCTGCCGGAAGGCGCACTGATCGGTCCCGACGGCAAGCAGAGCGCCGACCCGCATCTCCTCTACGGCGACTACACGCCGACCGGCCCGCGCGACCACAGCAAGGGCACCGGCGCCATCCGCGCTTTCGGCGACCACAAGGGCTCGGGCCTCGCCTTCATGTGCGAGATACTGGGCGGGTCGCTCTCGGGCACGGGTGCGACCGATCCCAAGCGCGGCCGCTTCGCCAATGGGATGCTCTCCTTCTACGTCGATCCCAAGGTTTTCGACGCCGAGGGCTTCTTCCCGACGGACATCGCCAAATACGTCTCGTTCGTGAAGGGCTCCAGGCCGGCCACGCCCGGCGTCGAGATCCTGGTGCCCGGCGAACAGGAATCCCGCACCCGCGCTCAGCGCCTCGCCGACGGCGTGCCGCTGCCGGACGATACCTGGGCCGCCATCGTCGAGACCGCGCGCTCGGTCGGCCTCGACGAGCGGCGCATCCAGCAGGCGACGATGTAGGCCGTCAGCGGCCGGCGGCGCGCTGCAGCCGGTACAGGGAACCCGCGACCGGATCGACCGACACCGGCGTCGCGACGAAGTCGGTGCGCAGCATGCGTTGCAGCGCACCGAGACGGCCGGCATCGGCGACCATGCCGGTCTCGGTCAGCAGCTGTGCCTCAGGAATGTTCCACAGGCGCACGACGATCACCTCGTAGCCAAGCTCCAGGGCGCGGTCGATCTGTCGCCGCAGGGACTCGACATGCCGCTCGGTGCTCCAGTCGGGGTGTCGCAGCACGTCGCCGGTGAATCCGATCCATTTGAACTTCGGCAGGGCCTGCGGCGCGGGCCCCAGCCCGGCGACACCGGGCTCCGCGGTGCCCCAGTGCAGCGAGGCGTAGACCATCGTCCAGTCGAAATCGTGCAGCAGGAAGACGGTGCGTGCCGGATCGCCCTGACGTTCCAGGCGCTCGATGGCGCCGCGCCATTTGCTGTCGAGCCCGCGCAGCGGGGCGATGCTCCAGACATTGTAGGCAAACAGCGCCACGGTGACGGCAGCCATGGCGGCAAGGCCGCGCGCCGGCCAGCGCCGGTGCGCTGCCAGCAGCACCAGCGCCCAGGCCGGGGTCACCCAGGCCATGACGTTGATCTGCATCTGAGGGTCCTGCGGCTGGGAATAGAGGTTGAAGACCTCACCGGCGAGGAAGGTGACGCCGAACACCGCCAGCAGGGCCCGCGCCGGGCCATCGTCGGCGCGCCTCAGGTTCGAGCCTGCGACGCCGGCGATGCCGAGCAGCCAGAAGGTCGTGGCGAACCGCCAGATGTCCCAGCCGGGAAGCCCGTCGAAGGTCGTGATGCCGGTTCCCAGCAGGTAGGCCACGATGCCGTCCCACAGGTAGCCGACCTTGGCCCAGGTGAAGCCCGCCCACACCGAACGAACAGCCTTGCCCGTCCAGATGAGATCGAAGGGGCCGACGGCGCCGGCATGGCCCCGCCAGGCCAGCGCCACAACGGTCGCCGTGGCGACCATGCAGGCGACGAACAGCGCGATCCAGGCGAGGCGGCGCCCGAGGCGCGGTTCGCACAGCCAGAGCGCGGCCAGCATCGCCGGCAGGGTCGGGAACATCAGCCGCCATTCGAACAGCCAGCCGATCGAGAACAGCACGGAGACGGCTGCTACGCGGGCCACCGACGGCCGCGCGAACCAGACCGCGCCCAGCGCCATCGCCGCGAACATCACCGTGTAGCTCGGCATGATGTCCTCATTGACGATGGCGAGGAACATTACGTGGCTGGTCGCGAGGTGGAATGCACCCGTCAGCCAGGCGATGACCCGGTCGCCCGTCAGCGCACGCGCGAGCAGATAGGCCACGCCAGTACAGAGGCTCGCGCTCACGGCATTGAGGATGGTGAGCTGGCGCCGCGGATCGCCGGCAAAGACACCCAAAAGGTCGAGCAGGCGGCAGAGGGCGCCGTAGAGCGGGTAGAAGAGATAGTTGGAGGGGTAGAGCGGCGCGTTCGCCGGATCGACCACCCAGGGCTTCAGCTCGAGGCTCTTGAAGACGCCATTGCCGGTCAATCCGCCCTGCGCATTGTCGAACCACAGGATGAGGGCGATCAGCACGGCGCTGCTGCCGACGACGAGCAACGCAAGATCGACGAGCGTGCCGCGCGGCACGCGGTCGTGCCGCAAGGGATCGGAGAGAGCCAGAAGGGTCATCGGGCCGGCCGGCGGCTTAGGCCACGGCGCTTGCGGCAGGAGCGCCGCGCGCGCACCATCGCGCCAGACAACAGGAACGGGCGGATGTCATGTATCGTGTAACTTCCCAATTCAAGGCGACGATACTGGCGCGCTTCGCGGCGGCGCTGCATCAGCTCGACGACTGGAACCGCGAGCCCAACTGGAAGGAGGAGGAGTGCCTCTTCCGCGCCCTGGGCTACATGAAGCGCGGCAATTTCAAGCTCGCCGAGGCGGAACTGAAGGAACTGACTGCCATATTCACGACGCCGCCCGACAAGAAGGCGGTTCCGCCCGATATCGGCCGGGAACGCTACACCAAGGCCCTGATGAAGCGGGGACTCGCCCAGTTGAGGGGGGAGGCGGCCTGACGCCGTTCGAGAGACGCAAGATTGCCCCATGCCGGTGTTTCAGTAGCCGTTGTCGGCGGTATTCTCAACGACGCCGCAAATGAAGTCCCGGGAGAAAACAATGAAGAAGATGACGAGGCGCGCCGCCGGCGTGCTGGTGCTGGCCATCGTCGCGAGCCCTGCCTGGGCGCAGGAGTTTCCGTCCAAGTCTCTCAAGCTCGTGGTGCCCTATGCGCCAGGCGGCGGCGCCGATTCGGTGGCGCGCATCGTGGCGAAGAAAGTCAGCGAGAATACCGGCCAGCCGATCGTGATCGAGAACAAGGGCGGGGCCGGCTCGATCGTCGGCACCGATCTCGTGGCCAAGGCCGAGCCCGACGGCTACACGCTGCTGCTCGGCCAGTCCGGCCCGATCTCGATCAATCCAGCCGTCTACAAGACCTTGCCCTACGATCCGGTGAAGGACTTCGCGCCGGTCACCATGACGACGGCCTATCCCTACATCCTGGTCGTCAACTCCGACTCGCCAGCCAAGACCCTGCAGGAATTCGTGACGCTGGCCAGGAGCAAGCCCGGCGCCCTGAACTACGGGTCGACCGGCGTGGGTGCGGCCAACCATCTCGTGGCCGAGCTGTTCGCCAGCAAGGCCGGCCTGAAGATGACCCACGTGCCCTATCGCGGCACGGCGCTGGCGGTCGGCGATCTCGTCAGCGGCCAGTTGAACGTGGTGTTCGGCGACCCGATCAGCGTCCTGCCGCACATCAGGTCCGGCAAGCTGCGCGCACTGGCCGTCACCAGCCTCGAACGGTCGCCGGTGGCGCCCGAGGTGCCCACGGTCGTGGAGAGCGGCTATCCCGGCTTTGAGGCGCTGGCCTGGCACGGCATCCTGGCGCCGGCCAAGACGCCGCCCGCCGTGATCAAGAAGCTGAACGCCGAGATCGTGAAGGCCTTGGCCGATCCCGCCACCAAGGAGCTGCTGGAGAAGCAGGCCATGCAGACGGTCGGCAACACGCCGGAAGCGTTTGCGGCCTTCATCCAGAAGGACATCGCGACCTGGAAGGCGGTCGCGGCGGCCGCCAACGTCACCGTCGAGTAGGCACCGCCAGCGCCAGAAGCGCCGAAACGTCCTCGCTGCGGTCGAGCGCCCAGACGGCATCGATCAGCGGCTGGATGT
>CANIEC010000017.1 GCA_947466085.1 Rhodospirillales bacterium | reverse complement strand
GCGGGTCGATGTCCGGTCGTGCGGCTGCCGTGCTCATGTCGAAACTCCAGGCGGCCCGTCGCCGCGTCTGCGAGACTAACCTATCGATGGATGCGCGAAGTACGCAAGGTCGATACGGTTTGCGCATCGAGCATTTCGTGGCCACGCCGAACCGGCGTAGGATTGGCCTTCAGGCAAACGGAGACGAATATGGGCGCCAAGATCCGGACCACTGCGGGACGCGGTCGACTTTACGACAACGTGCTCGACACGATCGGCGACACGCCCTGCATCCGCATCAACGCCCTCGCCCCCAAGGGTGTCACGATCTACGTCAAGGTCGAGGCCTTCAATCCCGGCGGCTCGGTGAAGGATCGCCTTGCCGTCAACATCATCGAGGCGGCCGAGCGCAACGGCACGCTGAAGCCAGGCCAGACCGTGGTCGAGGCGACCAGCGGCAATACCGGAATCGGCCTGGCCATGGTCTGCGCCCAGAAGGGCTATCCGCTGGTGGTCACCATGGCCGAAAGTTTCTCGATCGAGCGGCGCAAGCTGATGCGCATGCTGGGCGCCAAGGTCGTGCTGACGCCGCGCGCCCAGAAGGGGCTCGGCATGTACCAGAAGGCGGTCGAGCTCGCGAAGGCCAACGGCTGGTTCCTGGCCCACCAGTTCGAGACCGACGCCAACGCCGAGATCCACGAAGCCACCACGGCGCGCGAGATCCTGGCCGACTTCACCGGCAGCCGGCTCGATTATTTCGTAAGCGGCTACGGGACCGGAGGCACGGTGACCGGCGTGGCGCGGGCGCTGCGCCGGGAGCGGCCCGAGACGAAGATCATCCTGACCGAGCCCGCCAACGCCCAACTCCTCGGCAGCGGCAAGGCGCAGGAGCGGGCGGCGGACGGGTCACCCGCGGTCAGCCATCCCGCTTTCGAACCGCATCCGATCCAGGGCTGGACGCCGGACTTCATCCCGCTGGTGCTGCAGGAATCCATCGACAAGAAATACTTCGACGAGCTCCTGCCGGTCGTTGGGGCCGATGGGATCAAATGCGCCAAGGCGCTGGCGCAGAAGGAAGGCATCTTCACCGGCATTTCCGGCGGCTCGACCTTCGCCATCTCTCTCCAGGTGGCGGCCAAGGCCGCGCCCGGTTCGGTCATCCTCTGCATGCTGCCCGACACCGGTGAGCGCTATCTCACCACGCCGCTGTTCGAGGGCATCATCGACGACATGGACGAGTCGGAGATCGCCATCTCCAAGTCCACGCCCGGCTATCAGATGGGATAGCGACAAAGACAAAGGTCCCTCGCTCACGCTGGGGATGACAGCATTCCTTGCATCGGCGCACTACGTTGATCACGCCACCATTGTCATCCTGAGCGAAGCGAAGGACCTTTAGGCTCTTTCGGTTGGACCCGAGTCACTCCCGGTTGGTGAACCGTGCGTTGCCCAGGCTGGTGCCTCCGGCCTGAACCGGTAGCCGCTCAACGGTGCTTCTGCTGGCGGTAATGGTCGGCCAGCGCGTCGCGGCCGAAATCGGCGGCGAGGTCGCGCCAGACGGCATGGATGTGGTTGGCGCCATTCTGCGTGTTGTCGTGCTCGATCAGGGTGGCGGGGCCGTGCACGCGGAAATAATGCGCCTCGCCGGGCGTCAGAGATCCGGCCCAGGCGAAGCGGAAGGTCGCGAGCCCCTGTTCCAGGACGCGCTGCTTCTGCTGGGCCAGCAGGTCGGCCGCGAGCGTGCCGAGAAAGCGGTCCATCAGCGCCTCGACCAGGGTGCGTTGCGCACCGGACATCTCGCCCAGTAGCAGCCCACGAGGACTACCGAGATCCTGCTCACGCTGTGGGCTGGCCACGATCTCGCCGAACGAGCGGTTGGCGATGATCGCCGCCTCGCGCTGCCGGTCGTTGAGGCCCGCCATGATCTGGCGGGCGAGATCCTCGGAGGCGCCGAGCAGGCGGAAGCCGCGATGGGGCCCGTCGCGTACCGTCGCGGGATGGGCCCCGGTGAAGAACGGCGTCACCGCGACATGTCCGGGTGCGGGCAGCGCCACGTTCAGCGACAGGTGATGGCCCTCGAAGCGCCAGCCCCAGGGAAAGCGGCCAGGCGTGCCGAACACCGAGACGAAATAGCGGTCAGGATCGCGGAAGCTGCCCTGCTGTTCGCGCAGAACGCCTTCGAGCAGGCGCACGCCCTCCAGCAGTTCGAGGCCGCGCTGGTTCAGCACCGACGCGAAGAGCGCACGGGCGGCATCCGCCTGGTCGGCACGCATTTCACCCAAGGCGAGGCCCGAGCGGGTGCGTGGGATGTAGTGCCAGTCGAGGCGATTGGCCGAGTCGAAGACGATCAGCGTCTTCCGACGCTGGCCGTCGTCGAGGGAGAGGAGGAAGCGGTTGGCGGCATCGGCGATGCGCTGGGCGGCATCGACCGTCTGGGCGCTTGCGCTGCCGAACGGCAACAGGGCTGCCGCCGCCAGCACGGTCCGCCGGGTCGGCGGGCCGTGGTGATGATGGGGATGGTCGTGAGACTCGTCGTGCGGATGCCAGCCGTCGTGCGGCATGGCCGGACCGTCAGGTCGAGGTCTTGGGGTACTTCAGCGAGCAGCCATAGGCGCGGGTCGAAGCCTCGGCCACCGGCTTGCCGGACAGAACCTGGTCCAGCGCCACGCGGACATACTGCGTCGCCTTCGGAACGTCGGCGGCGCTCGAGGAGGGGATCGAGTCGATGCCGCCCTTGTAGACCAGGATGCCGTTGGCATCGATGATGTACATGTGCGGCGTCACCGTGGCGCCATAGGCGCGCGCGACCTTGCTTTGCGGGTCGATGAGCACCGCCGCGGGCGCGGCGTTGCGGCTCTTGGTGAGGTCGTTGGCCTGCGTGGCCGTCACGTGGCCCTGCTCGCCGGTGGCGGACGAGGCGACCGTCAGCCAGACGACACCCTTGGCAGCGGCCTCGCGCTGCTGGTCCTGCATGTTGTTGGACGTGTAGTGCTTGCGCACATAGGGGCAGTCGTGATTCGTCGTCTCGAGGACAACGACCTTGCCCTTGAGGTCGGCCAGCGACCAGCTCTTGCCGTTGCTGTCGACGGCGCTGAACGGCGGCGCGGGTTTGCCGATATCGGGGCTCGAGGAGGCAAAGGCTGCGGCGGGGGCGAGGGCGAGTGCGGCGCCACCGATCATCAAGGAACGACGGGGAACATTCAGCTTCGACATGACTGCCTCCTAACGCTTGGCTTGCTGGATTGACGACAACTCCGACAGGATCAGCGACTCGGTGAGGACCTGCGGCAGAATCTTCGGCCGATCGGCCCTCGGCGCCCAGAACAGGTAGAGCGGAACGCCGGCGCGGCCGAGTTCCTTCAGGACGCCCGTGATCTCGGCGTCGCGATTGGTCCAGTCACCCTTGAGCTTGACGACATCCGCCTGCTCGAATGCCTTCCGGCTGGCCGGCGTTTCAAGCGCGACCCGCTCGTTCACCAGGCAAGTAATGCACCAGGCGGCGGTGAAGTCGACGAAGACCGGCTTGCCGGCGGCCACGGCCTCGGCCATGCGGGCGCGCGAGAAGCGTTCCCAGCCTTCGAAGCTGACGCCGGCAGCGGGACCGCCCGACGCCGAGGCGGCCGTTGCGGGACTGTCGTCGAGCTTGAGCGTGGCGGCAAAGGCCAGCAGCACGGCGCCGGCGGCAAGGCCGCGGCGTGCCCAAGTGCCCGCCGACTCAGCCGTGCCGATCCGCAGCAGCCAGATGGCGAAGGCAATCAGGATCATGCCGCCCAGCGCGTAGAGCACCCCGTCGGCGCCGGTCTGCTGGGTCAGCACCCAGATCATCCAGACCGCGGAGGCATACATCGGGAAGGCGAGGAACTGGCGCAGCCGGTCCATCCACGGGCCCGGGCGCGGCATCAGCCGCTGCAGCGCAGGCGTCATCGACAACGCGAGGTAGGGAAGGGCGAGGCCGAGACCCATGGCCAGCAGCACCGCGATCGTGGCGGGCGCGGGCTGGCTGAGGGCAAAGCCCAACGCCGCGGCCATGAACGGCGCGGTGCAGGGGGTCGCGACGATCACCGCCAGCACGCCGGTGAAGAAGGCGCCCGTGGTGCCGCCGCGGGAGACGAGGCCCTGGCCGACGCCGGCCAGGCGGCTGCCGACCTCGAAGACACCCGAGAGGTTGAGCCCGACCACGAAGAACAGATAGGCGATCAGGAGCGAGAAGACCGGTGACTGGAACTGGAAGCCCCAGTTCACCTCGCCCGCTGTCGAGCGGATCGCGATCACGATGCCCGCCATGGCGGCGAAGGAGGCAAGGACCCCGGCGGTATAGGCGAGCCCGTCGCGGCGCATCTCGTTGCGCTCATGGCCGGCGAGGCGCGCGAAGGCCGCGGCCTTCATGGCCAGCACCGGGAAGACGCAGGGCATCAGGTTCAGGATCAGGCCGCCCAGCAGCGCGAACAGCAGGGCCTGCATGAGCGAGAGCTGCTCGGCGCCCAGCGCATTGGCCAGCGACGCCGTGGCGGCCGGCACGAACGCCGGATCGAGGTTCGCCGAGAGGTCGAAGGCCTGTTTCACGTTGCCGTCGGCCGTCTTCTCGGTGAGGACCAGCGTGCCGGCAAGGTTGGCCGGCATCGTGGTCTTGGCGTCACCCCTCTTGAGGGGAATGCGAATGCCCTCAGGCGTCACCGTGGCGCTCTGCTTGGCCATGGTGGCCACGGGACCCCACTCGGCAGGGAAGAAATAGACGTTGCTCACCGCGTCCGGCTTCAGGCCCCTGGCCTCTACCAGCAGGGTGGGATCGCCGCTCTTGGACAGGCCATAGCGGGCGGACCACGGGCTTGGCGTGGGCACGGCGCGGCGGGCCTGCTCGAACAGCGTGAGGGTGGCGGGCGGTGCCGGCGTCGCGGCAGGGCCCGAGGGCAACACCAGCTCGAACTTGCCCTCCTCGGGGATGCAGACATCCTCGCAGACCAGCCAGTTGGCTTCGGCGGCGAGGGTGAGCGGTCCCGTGAGGCCGGCCGGCGGTGTGATGCGCACCAGCAGTACCGACTCGTCCTTGAAGCCGTAATTGACGATGCCGCCGATATCGAACAGGGCCGGAGCCGGCCAGACGATCGGATCGGCCTTGGCGCCTTCGGGCAGCTTCCACGTGATCTCGGTCGGCAGGCCGGAGTCGCCCGGATTCTTCCAGTAGGTGTGCCATTTGGGGCGCATCGTCTGGCGCAGCCCGACCCAGAACGGCTCGCCGGGCTTGACCGTCGCGACCTCGGACACGAGTTCGGACCGCACATTGTCGGTCGTTACAACCGCCTGCGCGAAGGCCGGACCGGCCAGAAGCACGAGAAGAAGGACCAGGAGACGCGACATTGCCTTTCTAAGTGACCTCGGGTCGTGGCGCTTGCAAGGCAATCCGGATCAAGCCGCCGTGATATTTTGCCCGGCCTTCCGTGAACGACTAAGGTCTTGGTCCTACTGGAGAATTCATGTTGCGATTGGATGACCGGCGCCTGCTCGGCGCGCTCGACGATCTGGCTTCCATCGGCGCCATCGAGGGCGGCGGCTGCGCCCGGCTGGCGCTCACCGACGAGGACAAGGCCGGCCGCGATCTGGTCGTGGGCTGGATGAACGCGCTGGGCCTCGCCGTGACGGTCGATGCGATCGGCAACGTGATCGGCATGCGCGCCGGCCGCGAGAACCTCGCGCCCGTGATGACCGGCAGCCATATTGACACGGTCCGCACCGGCGGCCGCTACGACGGCAATTACGGCGTCCTGGCGGGGCTCGAGATCGTGCGCGCCTTGAACGAGGCCGGCGTCACGACGCGCCGGCCGATCGCGGTCGGCGTCTTCACCAACGAGGAGGGAGCACGCTTCCAGCCCGACATGATGGGCAGCCTGGTCTATGTCGGCGGCATCGGCCTCAACGAGGCCCATGCCGCTGCCGACAAGGACGGTGTCTCGGTCGGCGACGAGCTGCGCCGCATCGGCTATCTCGGGCCGGCAAAGCCGGGCGCGGTGAAGCCGCATGCTTTCGTCGAGCTGCATATCGAGCAGGGCCCGATCCTCGACGAAGAAAAGGTCCAGATCGGCGTTGTCGAGAGCGTGCAGGGCATCTCCTGGACGGAGTATACGGTGACCGGCGTCTCCAACCATGCGGGCACGACCCCGATGCGCCTGCGCCGCGATGCGGGCTACCTCGCGGCCTCAGTCAATCTCTTCGTCCGCAAGCTCGCCTGGGAGATGGGCGGCGACCAGGTGGCTACGGTGGGATCTCTGGCGCTGCGGCCCAACCTCATCAACGTCGTGCCCAATCGCGCGGTCTTCTCTGTCGACCTGCGCAACACCGACGAGGCGAAGCTCAAGCAAGCCGAGGCACGGGTCGCCGCGCACATCTCCGAGGTCGCGAAGGCCGAGCGGGTGGAGGTCGAGGCGAAGGTGCTGGCGCGCTTCGAGCCGGTGATCTTCGATGCCGCCCTGGTCGACCGGGTCGAGCATCATGCCAGGGCGCTGTCGCTCACCACACGACGCATGCCGTCGGGGGCCGGCCACGATGCCCAGATGATGCAGCGCCTCTGCCCGACGGCCATGATCTTCGTGCCGTCCGTTGCGGGCCTCAGCCACAATGTGAAGGAACACACCGAGGCCGCCGACCTCGCGGCCGGCGCGCAGGTGCTGCTGAACGTGATGCTGGAGCTGGCCGACCAGTGTTAATTGTCTGACAACTTAGGCGACGCTAGCATCCGCCCGATGGCCGTGAAGCAGCCCAGGAACAATCTTGCCGAGCAGGTGATGGCGCGGCTGAGCGCCGATATCCGCGGCGGCCGGCTGGCGCCCGGCACGCGACTGCCGACCGAACAGGCGCTGACGGCAGAGCTGGGCGTGAGTCGCACGGTGGTCCGCGAAGCCGTGGCGGCGCTGCGCGCCGATGGGCTGGTCGTGACGCGCCGCGGTTCCGGCGCCTATGTCGCCGATCCCGCCGCCGGACCCTTCCGGATCGCGCCGCCGCGCCCGGCGGCGTTGTCCGACATCCTGAACGTCATGGAACTGCGGCTGGCGGTCGAAGCGCAGGCGGCGGGTCTCGCCGCCGAGCGCGCCAGCCGGAAGCAGGTCGTATCGATTCGCGCGGCGTGGCGGGCGATCGACGACGCCCTTCAGCGTGGCGAAGGCGCGGTCGCCCAGGATTTCGCCTTCCATCGCACCATCGCCGAGGCGACCGGCAACGACCAGTTCCCGCGCTTCCTGGCCTATCTCGGCAGTCACGTGATTCCTCGCCAGAGCGTGCGGCTGGATATGGATACGCCCGCCGAACGTCGTCTGTATCTCGAACGCATCCAGGCCGAACACACGCGCATAGTAACGGCCATCGCCGACAGGGAACCGGGCGAAGCGCGACGCGCCATGCGCGACCATCTCACGCGCTCGCTCGACCGCTATCGAACACTGGCAGGAGGAAACAGGAATGGCCGACGCTAGGGACGCGACACGCCGCATCGTCTTCACCGGCGCCGCCGGCGGCATCGGCACCATGACGCGGCCGCTGCTGGCGAGGCTCTATCCGGGGCTGGTGCTGAGCGACCGGGTCGAGCCCGGGGATCTGCAGGCGGGCGAGACCTTCGTCGCGGCCGACCTCACCCGGCCTGATGAGGTGGCCGCCCTGCTCGAGGGTGCCGACAGCGTCATCCATCTCGGCGGCCACTCGGTGGAGGGGACCTGGGACCAGATCCTGCAGGCCAACATCATCGGCTGCTACAACCTCTTCGAAGCGGCGCGCGAGGCCGGGGTGAAGCGCGTGATCTTCGCCTCGTCCAACCATGCGATCGGCTTCTATCCGCGCAAGAAGCGCATCGGCACCGATGTCACCGTGCGTCCCGACAGCCGTTACGGCGTCAGCAAGGTGTTCGGCGAAGCCCTGGGCGCGCTCTACTCGGACAAGCACGGCATCGCCGTGACATGCCTCCGCATCGGCAATGTCGGGCCGCTGCCGCTCGACGTTCGGCGCCTGTCCATCTGGATCTCGCCACGCGATCTTGTGCAGCTCTTCCAGATCGGTCTGGACCATCCCGATCTTCGCTACGAAATCTTCTACGGGGCGTCGGACAATGCGGCGGGCTGGTGGGACAATTCGCGGGCATACCGGCTGGGCTACCGTCCGAAGGACAAGTCAGAGGATCATCGCGCCCATGCCGAGGCCGAACAGGCAAGGATCGGACCAGATCCGGTCGGCGATCTGTTCCAGGGTGGCAGTTTTTGCTCGGCAGAGTTCACCAACGACGTGAAGCGCGCCGGTCCTTAGTTGCTATACTCACCGGCGAGAGGTGACGATGACGCGTTTTCTGACTGTCGGGGCGGCGCAGATGGGTCCCATCCAGCGCAGCCATACCCGTCGTGACGTGGTGGAGCGGCTGATCGCCCATCTGCGCGAGGCCAGCCGGATGGGCTGCGAGCTCGTGGTGTTCCCCGAACTCACGCTCACCACGTTCTTTCCGCGCTGGTGGATGCAGGACCAGGCCGAGGTCGATTCCTTCTTCGAGCAGGAGATGCCGTCCAACGAGACGGCGGCGCTGTTCACCGAGGCGAAGCGCCTGTCGATGGGGTTCTGCCTCGGCTATGCCGAGCTGGCCAACGAGGACGGCCGCACCCGGCGGTTCAACACGTCGATCCTGGTCGAGCGCGACGGAAGCATCGTGGGCAAGTACCGCAAGGTCCATCTGCCGGGCCATGCCGGGCACGAGCCCGAGCGGCCGTTCCAGCATCTCGAGAAGCGCTACTTCGAGGTCGGCAATCTCGGCTTTCCCGTCGTCAAGGCGTTCGGCGGCAACATGGGCATGTGCATCTGCAACGATCGCCGATGGCCCGAGACCTATCGCGTGATGGGCCTGCAGAACGTCGAGATGGTGCTGCTGGGCTACAACACGCCGCTGCACAACGCGCCGTCGCCCGACCATGACGAGCATTCCTGGTTCCACAACCAGCTCTCCATGCAGGCCGGTGCTTACCAGAACGGCACCTGGGTGGTCGGCGTCGCCAAGGGCGGCACCGAGGAGGGCGTGCCGTCGCTGGCCGACAGCATGATCGTGGCCCCCTCGGGCAAGGTCGTCGCGCGGGCGGGGGGCGACGGCGACGAGCTGATCGTCCATCGCTGCGATCTCGACGCCGGGAAGAGCTACAAGACGACGACCTTCAACTTCGCCGTCCATCGCCAGCCCGACCAGTACCGCATGATCGTCGAGCGCAAGGGCGCGATCGATCCGGCCTGAAGCTCAGACGACTTCGCTCTTCGCGAAGTTCCCGTAGCTTCGCTCGGGCGTGCCGCGGAACAGCGACATGTGGGTGTGGGTGGCGACGAACGGGTCGCCCACCGCCCTGCGTCCCAGCACGACCGTCGTGCGACCGGGCCGGTCGAATCGGTCGCCGTTGGGATGGAAGCCGTGGGACTGCCAGACGCCCATGCCAACGGCGGTCAGCCGGTCGGCCGAGACGATGGCCTCGATCTTCGTGAGGTCGTAGCGGAACTCGCGGATCGTGCCCCAGACGTTGCGCCACTGCTTCTGCTCGGCCAGCTCGCGGCCGATCATGAAGTCCGTGAAGGTGCCAAAGGCGATCATGTCGTCGGCGAAGATCGGCCGCGCGCCTTCGTAGTCGACGGCGCGGCAATGCTTCGACAGCGTGTCGAACCACTGGCGCACGGCGGCGAGATCGTCGGGGGTGACGGGATTCCGAAGGTTCATCGCAAGCCTCTCCTAGAGTCCGAAACGCTGCCAGAGGGCGCGCTCCTCGAGCGCGGCCAGGGTGGCGGGGCCGATCATTTCGATCCCGCCGCCGGTCCCGGTCTGCAGGCCGAAGCGCGACAACAGGCGCCGACGCGGGCCGATGACGGGCAGGCGCACCTTCTCGCCGTAGCGGGCCTGCAGGGTGCCGCGCAGTTCGCCGAACCCGTCGACCAGGCCGAATTCGATGCCGCGCCGCGCCGTCCAGAACTCTCCAGTGAACAGCATCGACTCGTCGCCCTTGAGCAGCTTGCCGCGCCGCTGTCGGATCCAGTCCTTGAAGCCATCGTGGATCTCCGCCTGCAGGCGTTTCAGGCGCACGACGTCTTCGGGCTGCTCGGGCCGGAAGGGATCGAGCATCGACTTGTTCTCGCCCGACGTATGGACGCGGCGTTCCACGCCGATGCGCGCGATCAGGTCCTGGAAGCCGAAGCCCGAGCTGATGACTCCGATCGAGCCCACGATCGAACTGGGATCGGCGATGATCTCGTCGGCTGCGCAGGCCAGCCAGTAGCCGCCCGAAGCGGCCACGTCTTCGACGAAGGCGATGACAGGCAGGCCCTTCTCGGCGGCATGCATCCTGATGCGCTGGGCGATCAGCGCGGACTGTACGGGGGAGCCGCCGGGCGAGTTGAGGGAGAGCGCGACGGCCTTGGCCCCACGCGTCTCGAAGGCCCGCTTGAGCAGCGGCGCGACCGTTTCGATCGACAGGCCGCGGCTGCCCAACAGGCCGCCGGAAGCGATGACGCCCGAGAGGCGGACGACGGGCACGACCGACCCGCGACGAAAACGATCCCTGATCCAATTCAGCATGCCGGGCACTGTCGCGGGCATGCCTCTAGAAGGCAAGCGCCCGGCCGTGGCGCAGGATGGCCTCGGCCTCGTCGGTGTAGCCGCCGTCGGGTCGATGCAGGACCAGGGGCGGGGCGTCGTGCCGGCGCAAGCCATCCGCACGGCGCGCGCGGACGAGAACGCGCGCGGCCGGCGGCAGTCGCTTCACGGTGACGTCGCCCCAGCCGAGACGGGCCAGCGTGCCGATAATTTCTTCCAGGCGGTCGCTGCGATGGATCACGAGCAGAGTCCCTGCAGATTTCAACGCTTCGGTCGCTACGGTTAGCCACCGTGCGAGATCTGCGCTGGATTCGACTGTGGCGAGTGCCTTGCTGCGATCAGGCGAGGGATCGGCGACGGCTGCCGGAAGATAAGGTGGATTGGTCACGACATGGTCGAAGCGACCCAGGCCGGGCGGCAGGGGGTGCGCCAGGTCGTGAACCACCGTTCGTACACGGTTTGTCGCATCATTCAGGGCGGCATTGCGCTCAGCCAGTGCCGCCAGCATCGGTTGAAGTTCGATGCCGGTGATGTCGCAGCCGGGCACGCGCGCGGCGAGGCAGAGACCCACGGCGCCCACGCCCGCACCGAGATCGAGTACGCCCTCGCCAGGCTTCACGTCGGCGGCGGCGGCCAACAACACCGCGTCCACCGCGATTCGATATCCGCGTCGTGGCTGCAAGAGCTTCACCCTGCCGCCCATCACAGCGTTTTCGGTCGGCGCGGATTCCGTGCTACTCATCTCTCACGATTTTGATTCTCAGTAACAAGCTTCACCGGAGAGTTTGGCCTCCGTCATGGCAACCGTCGTCTCTCTCGAAGGCAAGCGCAAGTCGCCGAGCCTCGAACCGCTCCTGGCGCTCTGCACCGACGACATGGCGCGGGTCGATCGCGAGATCGTGCTGCGCATGCGCTCGCCGGTCGCGCTGATTCCCGAGCTCGCCAACCATCTCGTCGGCGCCGGCGGCAAGCGGATGCGTCCGCTTCTCACGGTCGCGTCGGCGCGGCTGTGCGGCTACAGCGAGGGCAGCGACCGCCACATCAAGCTCGCGACCTGCGTCGAGTTCATTCATTCCGCCACCTTGCTGCACGACGATGTCGTCGACGTGAGCGCTCTGCGCCGCGGCAAGCCGACCGCCAATACCGTGTATGGCGACAAGGCTTCGGTGCTGGTCGGCGATTTCCTGTTCACGCGCGCCTTCGAGCTGATGGTCGAGGTCGGCTCGCTCGACATTCTCGGCGTCCTGTCGAATGCCTCATCGACGATCGCCGAGGGCGAGGTGCTGCAGCTGGTCAGCCAGCGCGACATCAGCACACCCGAGGCGACCTATCTCGAGATCATCAAGGCGAAGACGGCCAAGCTGTTCGCCGCGGCGGCCGAGGTCGGCGCGATGGTGGCCGGCCGCAACGGCCCGGAGCGCGTGGCGCTGCAGAGCTTCGGCATGAACCTCGGCATCGCCTTCCAGCTCGTCGACGATGCGCTCGACTACTCCGGCCGCGAGGCCAAGCTCGGCAAGTCGGTCGGCGACGATTTTCGCGAGGGCAAGATCACCCTGCCGGTGATCCTGGCCTTCCTGCGGGGTGGCGCCGTCGACCGCGAATTCTGGAAGCGCACGATCGAGAAGCTCGACCAGCGGCCGGGCGATCTCGAACAGGCTTACAGCCTGATCGAACGACACGGCGCACTCGCCGATACGCTGGAGCGCGCACGTCACTATGGCGCCATGGCGCGCGACGCGCTGGGACTGTTCCCCAGCTCGCCGCTCAAGGCCGCGCTGCTCGAGGCCGTCGACTTCGCCATCGACCGCGCCCATTAGGCTTTTGTCGCGCGATGGCTGCCCAGCACGTTCTCGCCATAGACCAGGGCACGACCAGCACCCGCGCCATCGTCTTCGACGCGGGCGGTCGGCCAGTCGCTTCGGCCCAGAAGGAACTGCCGCAGATCTTTCCCAAGCCGGGCTGGGTCGAGCACGATCCGGAAGAGATCTGGTCCGCGACGGTCGATGTCTGCCGCGGCGCGCTCGCCAGGGCGAAGCTCGACGCCCGGGAGCTGGCCGGCATCGGCATCACCAACCAGCGCGAGACCACGGTCGTGTGGGATCGCGCCACCGGCAAGCCGATCCACAACGCCATCGTCTGGCAGGACCGGCGCACCGCCGACCGCTGCGCCGTACTGAAGAAGGAAGGGCACGAGAAGCTCTTCACCGATCGCACCGGGCTGCTGCTCGATCCGTATTTCTCGGGGACGAAGATCGCGTGGATCCTCGACCATGTCGCCGGCGCCCGCGCCGCCGCGGAGAAAGGCGCCCTCGCGGCCGGCACGATCGAATGTTTCCTGCTGTGGCGCCTGACGGGCGGCACGGTGCATGCGAGCGATGCCACCAATGCCAGCCGCTCGCTGCTGCTCGACATCCGCAAGGGTACCTGGGACGCCGAGCTGATGAAGATCCTGGGCGTGCCGGCGTCGATGCTGCCCAAGGTCGTCGACTGTTCCGGCGAGCTGGGCGTCGCCGCCGCCGAGATTCTCGGCGCACCTGTGCCGATCCTCGGCATGGCCGGCGACCAGCAGGCGGCCACTGTCGGCCAGGCCTGTATCAGGCCCGGCATGGTGAAGGCGACCTACGGCACCGGGTGCTTCGCGCTGCTCAACACCGGCAGCATCGCCGTGCACTCGCGTCACCGCCTGCTGACGACGATCGCCTACCAGCTCGAGGGACGGCGCACCTATGCGCTGGAAGGCAGCATCTTCATCGCCGGCGCCGCGGTGCAGTGGCTGCGTGATGGGCTGAAGCTGATTGAGAAATCCTCCGACGTCGAGAAAGTCGCCGCCGGGGCCAAAGACGGCCACGGCGTCTACATGGTGCCGGCCTTCGTGGGGCTGGGCGCGCCGCACTGGGATCCGGAGGCGCGCGCCGCCATTCTCGGCCTCACGCGCGATTCGGGCCCCGGCGAGATCGCCGCCGCGACCCTCGATTCGGTCTGCTACCAGACCCGCGACCTGCTGGAGGCGATGCGCGGCGACGGCGCCCAGATCGATGAGCTGAGGGTCGATGGCGGGATGGTGGTGAATGACCTGCTGATGCAGCGGCTGGCCGACACGGCGGGCACGCCGGTCGAGCGGCCGGTGGTGACCGAGACGACTGCGCTGGGCGCCGCCTTCCTGGCCGGCCTGAAGGCGGGCCTGTGGCCGTCGCTGGAGGCCCTGTCGAAGACCTGGGTGCTCGACCGGGCCTTCCTGCCGGCGGAGGGGGCTGCCTCGCGCGACCGCCGCTACGCCGGCTGGAAGGACGCGGTCCGCCGGGTGCGCAGTTCCTGATTGCTGGTGAGGGGCGCGGCCATTAGGTTGCGCCCGCCATGAAAAGCCGCGCCAATCCCGTCTACTGCAGCATCGACACGACCGATCTTGCCCATGCCACCAAGCTGATCCAGAGCGTCGCCGGAGGGCCGAACCCGGCCGTCGGCGGCATCAAGCTCGGGCTGGAGTTCTTCCTGGCCCATGGTGCCCCGGGCGTGCGCTATGCCTTTCCGACGCCGGTGCGAGCGACCGGCGTAGGCTTCTTCCTTGACCTCAAGCTGCACGACATTCCCAACACGGTGGCTGGCGGCATCCGCGCGGTCGTCGAGCTGGCGCCCACCTTCATCACGATTCATGCGAGCGGTGGTCGAGAGATGATGAAGGCGGCGGTCGAAGAGGCCGGTTCGCAGGCGGTGAAGCAGAACGTCGCGCGGCCGAAGCTGCTCGGCGTCACCGTGCTCACGTCGCTCGACCGCTCGGACCTCGAAGCGACCGGCGTCAATGCCGACCCGTCGGACCAGGTGCTGCGACTCGCCGCGTTGGCGCACGAAAGCGGCCTCGACGGCGTGATCTGCTCGCCGCTCGAGATCGAAGCGCTGCGCCGGCAATGCGGCCCCGACTTCGTTCTCATGGTACCCGGCATTCGCCCCGTGGGGAGCGCCGCCAACGACCAGAAGCGGGCGATGACGCCACGCCAGGCGGTCGATCTCGGCGCCACCAACCTGGTCGTCGGCCGGCCGATCTACCAGGCACAGGACCCGCGTGCGGCCGCCGAGGCGATCGCGCGCGAGGCCGGCGTCAACGACCTATGACCGTCGAGGCGAAGATCTGCGGACTGTCGACGCCGGAGACGGTCGATGCGGCCGTGGAGGCCGGCGCCGGCTTCGTGGGCTTCGTCACCTTTCCGCGCTCGCCGCGTCATGTCGAGTCGCTCGACGTGCTCAAGGCACTGGGCGCACGGGTGCCGCGTACCGTGGTTCGCGTCGGCCTGTTCGTCGATGCCGACGACGCGCTGATCGAGGTGCGTCTAGCGACGGGCGCGATCGACATGCTGCAGCTTCATGGTGCCGAGACCGCCGAGCGCGTGGCCGCGCTGAAGGCGCGCACCGGCAAGCCGGTGATCAAGGCCATCAAGGTCGCGGGTCCCGCGGACGTCGAGCGCGGCATCGAGGCCTATGCCGGCGTCGCCGACCGGCTGATGTTCGATGCCGCCGATGGCACCCTGCCGGGCGGCAATGCCAAGGCCTTCGACTGGACCTTTCTGTCGGGCCGGACGGTGCCGCGTCCATGGTTCCTCGCCGGCGGCCTCAATCCCGGAAATGTCGCCGAGGCGGTCCGCGTCACCGGCGCGCGAGCCGTCGACGTTTCTTCTGGTGTAGAAGCGACACACGGTGTGAAATCCGTCGAACTGATCCGCGCCTTCCTTGGCGCAGTAAAAGCGCTTTGAGGAGCAGGCTGCATGAAGATCGAGGAACGGTTGAAGGAACTCGGCATCGAGCTTCCCGAGGCGACCACGCCGGTGGGCAGCTACGTCAATGCCGTGCGCACTGGCAACCTGCTCTATATGGCCGGCAAGGGGCCGGGCCTTCCTGGCAAGCCGCTGCCGGTGGGCAAGGTGGGACGCGATTTCTCGCTTGAGCAGGCCAATCGCCTGGCGCGCGACACGGGTCTCAGCATCCTCGCCGCCCTCAAGGCCGAGCTGGGCGACCTCGACCGCGTGAAGCGCATCGTCAAGGTTCTGGGCATGGTCAATGCCACGTCAGAGTATGGAAGCCAACCCGAAGTCATCAACGGCTGCTCCGATCTCTTCGTCGAGGTGTTCGGTGACAAGGGCCGGCATGCGCGCTCGGCGGTCGGAATGGGTTCCCTGCCGCGCGGAATCCCGGTCGAGATCGAGGTGATCGTCGAACTCGAGGACGACGCGCCGGCGCGCGTTGCCGTGGCGGCCAAGGCCGTGCCAAAAGCCAGGAAGAAGGTCGTCAAGAACGCCGTCAAGAAGGCTGCCGGGAAGAAGAGGCTCTAGTTGTTGCCGTGGCGGCCCTCGTCCCAGCAATTCAACTGGCTGGCGCTATTTGCGGCCGCGCCAGCGCTGGTTTTGACGGCGCAGGTGTACGTCACTACGAGCGGCATCGTTTACTCGCTCGACGATGCCTACATTCATCTCGCCCTGGCACGGCATATTCTCAACGGCCACTACGGTATCAATCCAGGTGAATTCTCGGCGCCTTCGTCGAGCATTCTGTGGCCGTTCGTGCTGGCGCCCTTCACCTTCACGCGCTGGTCGGAGTTCTTGCCGCTTGCACTGAACCTGGTGTCAATTCTGGTTGCCGTCTGGTGGTTGCTCCGCTGGTTGTCGGACCTCATGCCGCCGATCTGGGCGTTTTTCGCGACCACGGCAGTTGCGCTGTCGCTCAACCTCTACGGCCTCGTACTGACCGGAATGGAGAATTCCTGGCAGGTGACGCTCACCATCGTGATCGCGCTGTCGCTTGTGCACGGTCGGTTCACCTTGGCGTTCTGGACGTCGTTGGTCGTGCTGCCGCTGCTGCGCTACGAGGGCCTCGCGATTTCGTTGCCCGTCCTCGCCTATCTCGTGCTGATGCCTGGCCAACGCCTCATGGCGGTACTGGCCGGAGGAATCATAGCGGCCGCAGTCGGAGGCTTCTCGCTCTTTCTCTACAGTCACGGCCATAGCTTCCTGCCGTCGTCGGTTTTCGCAAAGAAGGGTGTTTCCTTCATGAGCGATATCGGCCGCTCGACCGCGATCGAACATAATGTCCGGATGCAGCTTTTCCTCGTCGTATGCGCCGCCGCCGCAGCCGTGCTGTATCTCCACCAGAGCAAGTACAAGGAAGCCGTTTTGCTGGTTGGCCTGCCGACGCTGCTTCATTTGACGTTCGGCAGCTATGGTTGGTTCGGCCGCTACCATATCTACGCCTACGCCTGGGTCTTGATCCTGTTCGTTGCGGTTTACGCCCGCACGCGACTCTATCAAGTGGTCTTCCTCAACGTGGTGCTGGTGGTCTGCCTGGGCGTGTCCTCGATCGAGAATATCAAGGTGACGCTGAACACGGCGTCGGCATCGCGCAATATCCACGACCAGCAGCGTCAGATGGGGCTGATCTTGCGGGATCATCTCGACGAGCCGGTGGCAGCGAACGACATCGGATTCGTCGTTCTCTATGGACGGCACTATGTGCTCGATGTGCTGGGGCTTGCATCCTATGAAGCGCTCCGTCGACAGGCCGACCCGGCTGCAGGGGACTGGCTTGGCCCGCTGATGGAGGCGAAGAAGGTCGAGCAGGTGATGATTTACGACGATTGGGTTCGACAGAAGCCCGCCAACTGGATCCGCGTCGCGACGCTCACCCTGCCGGGCTCCAAGGTGGTGGTTCCCTTCGATCAGGTGGATTTCTATTCGGCCAATCCCGCCGCCGCCGCCCGGATGCGCAAGGCACTCATCGAATATCGGAAAGGCTCCCGCCAAGCGGCCAAGATGCTGACCCTCGAGCCATAGCCATGCGCTTTGACCGACCCCGGCCGGGACTGCTAAGCCGGCCCGTCCTATAGGAAGAATAATGCCCAGCGCACTCAACAGTTTCCGCACCGGCCCCGACGAGCGGGGGCATTTCGGTATTTTCGGCGGCCGCTACGTAGCCGAGACGCTGATGCCGCTGATCCTCGATCTGGAGAAGGCCTACAACGAGGCCAAGGCCGATCCGGCGTTCCAGAACGAGCTCGACTATCTGCTGGAGCACTATGCCGGCCGCCCCAGCCCGCTCTACTACGCCAAGCGCCTGACCGAGAAGCTGGGCGGCGCAAAAATCTACTTCAAGCGCGACGAGCTGAACCACACGGGCAGCCACAAGATCAACAACGTGCTGGGCCAGGTTCTAATGGCCAAGCGCATGGGCAAGACGCGGGTCATCGCCGAGACCGGCGCCGGCCAGCATGGCGTCGCCACCGCCACCGCCTGTGCGCTTTTCGACATTCCCTGCGTGGTCTTCATGGGGGCCGTCGACGTCGACCGCCAGGCGCCCAACGTCGTGCGCATGAACATGCTGGGGGCCGAGGTCCGCGCCGTGACGGCGGGTTCCGCCACGCTCAAGGACGCCATGAACGAGGCGCTGCGCGACTGGGTCGCGACCTGCGAGAATACCTTCTACTGCATCGGCACCGTGGCGGGCCCGCATCCCTATCCTGCGATGGTGCGCGACTTCCAGTGCGTGATCGGCAACGAGACGCGCGTGCAGATGATGAAGGCCGAGGGCCGTTTGCCCGACACGCTGGTGGCGTGCATCGGCGGCGGCTCGAATGCGATGGGCCTCTTCCATCCCTTCCTCGACGACAAGGGCGTACGCCTCGTCGGCGTCGAGGCGGGCGGCAAGGGTGTGGAGACCGGCGAACATGCCGCGTCGCTCACGGGTGGCCGCCCGGGCGTGCTGCACGGCAACCGGACCTACCTCCTGCAGGACAAGGAAGGCCAGATCACCGAGGCGCATTCGATCTCCGCCGGGCTCGACTACCCCGGCATTGGGCCCGAGCATTCCTGGCTGAAGGAGACGGGCCGCATCGAATACGTGTCGGCCACCGACAACGAGGCGCTCGCGGCCTTCCAGATGCTGTGCAAGCTTGAGGGCATCATTCCGGCGCTCGAGCCGGCCCACGCTTTGGGGCATGTGATCAAGCTCGCTCCGACCTTGCCGAAGGACAATCTGCTGGTGATGAATCTCTGCGGACGCGGCGACAAGGATGTCTTTGCCGTAGCCGAACGCCTCGGGATGAAGATCTGACCATGAGTCGCATCGCCAAGCGCTTCGCCCGGCTCAAGGCCGACAAACGTGCCGGTCTCGTGACTTATGTCACCGCCGGCGATCCCAACCTCGACGTCAGCTACCAGATCCTGAAGGGCCTGCCGGCCGCCGGCGCCGATCTCATCGAGCTCGGCATGCCCTTCACCGACCCGATGGCCGACGGCCCGTCGATCCAGCTCGCCGGTCAACGCGCGCTGAAGGCCGGCATCACCGTCGATGCGACCTTCGACATGGTGCGTCGCTTTCGCAAGGAAACCGGCGACAACGACACGCCGATCCTGCTGATGGGCTACTACAATCTCGTCTACCAGCGCGGTCCCGAGCGCTTCTGCAAGGAAGCCGCCGCCGCCGGTGTCGATGGTTTCATCCTGGTCGACCTGCCGCCGGAAGAGGCCGACGAACTCAAGCCCTACGCGGTCGCGGCCGGCATCGACACCGTGCTGTTGACGGCCCCCACCACCGACGACGAGCGCCTGCCGGCGGTGCTGAGGTATTCTTCGGGTTTCGTCTACTTCGTCTCGGTGCTCGGTATCACCGGCACCAGTTCGGCGACGGAAGAAGCCGTGCGCACCCATGTCGAGCGCATCAAGCGTCACACCGAACTGCCGATCGGCGTGGGCTTCGGAATCCGCACGCCCGATCAGGCCGCGGCCATCGCGCGTCACGCCGATGCCGCGGTCGTGGGCTCCGCCATCGTCGAGCGCGTGAAGGCGGGCCTCGACGACCACGGCAAGGCCAAACCCGATTTGATTCCGGGCGTCTTCGCCTACATCAAGGCTCTCGCCGACGGTGTAAGGGGCGTACGGAAGGCCTAGGTCTGGGCCTTCGTTGCCGGATACCGGTCTTTGATCTAGTCTTTGTGCATGGACATCGTTGTTCCGACGATCGACGAAATGGCCGTGGGCATCCAACGTGGTGTCGCTGCTGCCATCAAGGATGCGCACGCTCGTGGCTTACCAGTTTTCGTCTCCGATGAATCGACAATCTACGCGATCTATCCAGATGGTCGACGCGTCGCCGTAGAACACCTGCCCGTTAAAAATCCCGAGTGACCAAGCCCTATCTTGTGGTCTTGGCAGGCCCCAACGGGGTCGGGAAGACGACATTCGCGCACGCGAACCTAGCCGACTTCATCAAGACAGATGCATTCCTCAATGCCGACGACATTGCTCGGGGCATCAGGCCAAATGATGTGGCTGCCGTTGCGATAGCGGCAGCTCGTCAAATGCTCCGGGAGCGACGGTCTCGTTTGGCGCTTCGCTGTTCGTTTTGCATCGAGACGACCTTGGCAACGCGATCGCTATTACGCTTCGTGGAAGAGGCGAAGGCCATTGGATATCAGACGCGTCTGATCTTTTTGTTTACGCCATTTCCACAGCTGAACGAACTTCGAGTAAAGCAGCGAGTTATGGCAGGTGGACACAATATCGACACCGAAACCATCAACAGACGCCACCGCAGTGGATTGATGATGCTTGCAGACTATTGGGACGCTTGCGATGAGGCCGTGCTGTTCGATGCACGCACCGAGCGACCGCTGGAGGCGCTTGTCAAGGAAAGCGGTTCTACAAAGATCGTCGACCGTTTTGGCTGGATGTGGCTGCGCATGAGATTGGACGCACTTGGCGGGCGTGTCCCGACGGTTTCGTCTTAGGGATCCCTAATCCTCGAAATTGAGATCGGCGACGTAGGGGTTGGTCTTGCGCTCCCAGCCGAAGGTCGAGGTCTGGCCGTGGCCGGGGACGAAGGTGATGTCGTCGCCGAACGGCCACAGGCGGTGGCGGATCGAATCGAGGAGCTGGTCATGATTGCCGCGCGGAAAATCCGTGCGGCCGATCGAGCCGCGGAACAGCACGTCGCCCACGAACGCGACCTTTGCGGGTTTGTTCACGAACACGACATGCCCCGGCGTGTGGCCGGGGCAGTGCACCACGTCGAAGGTCACGTTGCCGAGGCTCACCGTCTCGCCGTGGGTCAGCCAGCGGTCGGGCACGAACGGCTTGTAGACCGGGAAATTGTACTTCCGGCCCGAGTCCGGAAGGCCCTCGATCAGGAACAGGTCGTCCTCGTGCGGGCCCTCGATCTTCACGCCGTAATGCTCGGCCATGGTGCCGGCCGCCGAGGCATGGTCGACATGCCCGTGGGTCAGAAGCACCTTGGTCACCTTGATGCCCTGCTGGTCGATCGCCTGGCGCAGCATGTCGAAGTCGCCGCCGGGATCGACGGCGGTGCCTTCCATGGTCTCGTCGCACCAGACGATGGAGCAGTTCTGCTGGAACGGGGTGACGGGGGCGATCATGACCTTGAGCATGCTTTTGATCTAATGCCTCCCGCGGGCGGTTGGAAGGGCGTATGCTGGAGGCCCCTCCGGCATCGATGGCAATGAACGTGCGTCTTCTGCTGTGCATTCTGGGCCTGGTTGCCCTGTCGCTGGCCCCGGCGCGGGCCCAGATCGCCTCCGTGGCCTCGCCCTCCGGTCCCGTTCCCGCGGGCCCGTATGTCGTGGTCGACGTGGCGACCGGAGAGGCCCTGCTCGACCGCAATGCCGGCACGCTCTGGTATCCCGCGTCGCTTACCAAGATGATGACGCTCTACATCGTCTTCGAGGAGCTGAAGGCCGGCCGCCTCACCCTCGCCGCGACGCTTCCCTTCTCGGAGAATGCCCGCAAGAAGCCCGCTTCCCATCTGGGCCTGGCGCCGGGACAGAGCATCACCGTCGAGCAGGGGATCCAGGCGCTGGTCGCCCGCTCGGCCAACGATGTCGCCACCGCCTTCGGCGAGCTGCTGTCCGGCTCGGAGCCTGCCTTCGCGCAGCGCATGACCGACACCGCGCAACGCCTCGGCATGACGGCGACCACCTTCCGCAACGCCAACGGCTGGCCCGACCCTGCGCAGACCACGACGGCGCGCGACATGGCGATCCTCGCCTTGGCGCTGATCAAGGATTTCCCACAGTATTACGGCTACTTCCGCACCAAGGAGTTCATGCTGGGCAAGCAGCGGATCGGGCCCGGCATCAAGTTCATGGACCTCTATTCGCCCTATGCCGACGGGCTGAAGACCGGCTTCATCTGCGCCTCGGGCTTCAACATCGTGGGCAGCGCCGTGCGCGACGGAAGGAGGCTGGTCGCCGTCGCCTTCGGCTTCCGCCGGGCCGACCTGCGCGACGAATTCCTGGTCCGCCTGTTCGACGAGGCCTACGCGCTCAAGACCGGCGGCAATCGCCAGAAAATCTGGCAGCTGCGCAACGGCGAGGGCGGCCCGGTGACGGTGCTGCCCTACGGCGAATGCGGCGGCATCCGCTACGACATGCCAGGCGATGCGGTGTGGCTCGGCACGTTCGGCGACTGGAGGACGGCGAAGAATGCGTTCGACGCCGGGCAGGCCAGGCTGATGTCGATGGGCGTCGCCCACCCCGGCAAGGAGTACATCCTGCCCGTCACGTCCAACCAGGTGACGAAGCAGGCGGCCATCATTGCCGATCTCCAGCCCGAGGCGGCGAAGAGGCTGTGCGCCGACTACCAGGCCCGGAAATCCTTCTGTGTCGTGAAGAAACCTTCGGAATTTGCAGTGCCCTACAGCGGGTTCTGGCGCTGACCTTGGCCCATCCGCTCATTCGTGCGATACCGCGCCCATGAACTGGCTGACCAATTTCGTCCGCCCCAAGCTGCGTGCGCTGGTCGCCCGCAAGGAAGTGCCGGACAATCTGTGGGTGAAGTGCCCGAAGTGCGAACAGATGCTGTTCACGCGCGATTGGGAGGCCAACCAGGAAGTCTGCAGTCACTGCGGCCACCACATGCGGCTGCGTCCGATGAAGCGGCTGCCGTTCCTGTTCGACGAGGGCAAGTACGAGCTGCATCCGCTGCCCCGCGTCAACGCCGATCCGCTGAAGTTCCGCGATACCAAGCGCTATGACGCGCGCCTGAAGGAGGCCCAGGCCAAGGCCGAGGGCACGACCGACGCGCTGGTGGTGGCGAGCGGCCTGATGGGCAGCCGCCTCTCCGTCGTGGCGCTGCTCGACTTCGGCTTCATGGGCGGCTCGATGGGCACCGCCGTGGGTGAGGGACTGGTGATGGCCGCCGACCTCGCCGTCGCTCGCGGGGCGCCGCTGATCGTCTTCTCCGCCTCGGGCGGCGCGCGCATGCAGGAGGGCATCCTTTCGCTGATGCAGCTCACGCGCACCACGATCGCGGTGCGCAAGGTCAAGCAGGCGGGGCTGCCCTATATCGTCGTGCTGACCGATCCGACGACCGGCGGCGTCTCGGCCTCGTTCGCGATGTTGGGCGACGTCCACATCGCCGAGCCCGACGCCATCATCGGTTTCGCCGGCCCGCGCGTCATCCAGGACACGATCCGCCAGGAGCTGCCCGAAGGGTTCCAGCGCTCGGAGTATCTCCTGGAGCACGGCATGGTCGATGCCGTCGTGCACCGCCACAAGCTGCGCGAGACGCTGATCCGCATGGTCTCGCTCTTCATGGATCCGCTGGTCGTCGAGAGCCGCGCCGTCGCGGTGACCGGTCGCTGACGTGACCGCGAACGATCCGATCGTTCAACGCCTGATGAGCCACCATCCGAGGGTCATCACCCTCGGGCTGGAGCGTATCGAGCGCCTGCTGCAGCGCCTGGGATCGCCGGAAAAGAAGCTGCCGCCGCTGATCCATGTCGCCGGCACGAACGGCAAGGGCTCGCTGGTCGCCTATCTGCGCGCCATCGCCGAAGCCGCCGGCTATCGCGTGCATGTCTATACTTCGCCGCATCTCGTGCGCTTCAACGAGCGCATCCGCATTGCCGGCCGGCTGATCGAGGACGACCTGCTAGACTCGATGCTGACCGAATGCGAGGAGGCGAATGGCGAAACCCCGATCGCCTTTTTCGAGATCACGACGGCGCTGGCCTATTTGGCTTTCTCGCGCGTGCCGGCCGATCTCGGCATCATCGAGGTTGGCATGGGCGGTCGCTTCGACGCCACCAACGTGATCGATCCCATCCTCTCGGCCATAACGCCGGTTGGCTATGACCATACCGGCTTCCTGGGCGACAAGCTCGAAGGCATCGCCTGGGAGAAGGCGGGCATCCTCAAACGCGCGACGCCCGCCGTGATCGGCCGTCAGCGTGACGTCAGTGCGGAGGTGATCGAGGCCGAGGCGGCCAAGCTCGCCGCGCCCCTGTTCCGCATGGGCCGCGAGTGGCAAGTGATGCCGAAGGACTCGGGCTTTCGCTACGAAAGCGATCTCCTGACGCTCGACCTGCCCAATCCTGCGCTGGCGGGGGCACACCAGATCGACAACGCCGCGACCGCCGTCGCCTGCATCGAGCGCCTGCGGGCGGCGCGGCTCGACATCGGCGATGCTGCGATCCACAAGGGTCTCGCCTCCGTCGAATGGCCGGCGCGCCTGCAACGCCTCACCAAGGGACCGCTGCCGAGTTCGCTGCCGGTGGGCTGCGAGCTCTGGCTCGACGGCGGCCACAACGAGGATTGCGGCATCGTGCTCGGCCGCATGGCGGCGGAATGGGCGAAGGAGCCGGCAGCGCTGCCGCTCTATCTCGTCTTCGCCATGCAGACGACCAAGGACGCGTCGGGCTTCCTGCGGCCGCTGGCGCGATATGCCCGAGCGGCGCGGGCGGTACCGTTCCCCGAGGGTCATGCCGCTTACACGCCACCGGAAGCCTGTGCGCGTGCGGCCGATGTCGGGCTCGATTGCACGCCCGCAAACGACATCGGCGCGGCACTGGAGGACCTGTTGGCCACCCAGCCCGCGCCGATGCGCATTCTCATCTGCGGCTCGCTCTACCTCGCGGGCGAAGTCCTCGTCCGCAACGGCTGAGCCGCAACCTGATCAGACGACGGTATTGATCCAGCTCACCAGCTTCTGCTTCGGCTCGGCGCCGATCTTGGTGGCCGCGACCTGGCCGTTCTTGAACAGCAGCAGGGTCGGGATCGACCGCACGCCGTAGCGCGTCGGCGCCATCGGGTTCTCGTCGATGTTGATCTTCACGACCTTGAGCTTGCCGTCCATCTCCTTGGAGATGTCCTCCAGCGATGGGCCGATCATGCGGCAGGGGCCGCACCACTCGGCCCAGAAGTCGACGAGGACGGGCGTGTCGGACTTCAGGACTTCCTCTTCGAAGGAAGCATCGGTTGCTTTAACGGTCATCGCGGGTTCTCCCAAAAACACTACAGGCCGGTCGAGGGGACCGGCGCCGCCCTTGGCCCAGAAGCTAGGAACGCACGCCCCCCGAGTCAAGATGCGCCGGCATAAGGCATTGATTTGTCTAGGGTTTCTTCGGCGATCTCCATGAGGCGGGGCGCCGCCGTCCAGAGCAGGAAGGCTCTCACCCTGCGCCCGGGATAGATCCGCTGCAGCAGGGCACGATAGAGCGCGAGCTGGCGGCGATAGACCAGCGCGACGCCTTCGGCCGAATCCGGCGGCGGGCGGTTGGTCTTGTAGTCGACGATCAGGACTTCGGCGTCCGAGACGGCCAGACGGTCGACCTGGCCGCTCACCGTGAAGGTGCCGCGCGGCGTCTGCAGGGTGCCGATCAACGGCACCTCCGCCCGCGATCCGGGAGCGAACAGGGCGGCGTGGGCCGGCGCCTCGGTGACGGCGAGCGCTTCGTCGGCCCAATGCTCGACGTCCTCCGCTGCGAGCCCGTGCGCGGGCTGCGCGAGGAAACGGCGGGCGGCAGCGGCACGCTCCGCTGCAGGCAACCCGGGAAGATGGCGCAGAAGGTCGTGCAGCAGCAGGCCTCGCTGCCAGCGCTTGGGATCGTCGGCGATCAGCGGGCTGTATGCCCGGGGCCCACCGGTGGCCTCGTCGGGAAGCGGCTGCGAGGGGGCGAGCGGCGTCGGCGGATCGGGCTCGCCCGGTGCGGGCGCGGTCCACCAGTCTGGCAGCGGCGCTTCGTCGGCGATCGGCAGCTCGGGTTGCTCGGCCTCGACGATATGACCTTCGTTCACGAGTTCGTAGCCCTCGCCCGACCAGCCCTCGGTCGGGAGAAGCGAGGCGAAGTCGAAGTTCCTTGCAACGCCGCGGACGCGGGGCGGGCCGCCGTCCGGCATGTCGGCCTCGGTGCTGGCGCGCAGGCCGGCTTCGATCCGCTCATACCAGCAGCCTCGATCGGCTTTACGGGTGCCGGTCCAGCCGCCGACATAGAGCCGGTCCTCGGCGCGCGTCATCGCGACGTAGAGGAGCCGGTTCTGCTCCTCCAGGGCGCGGCCGTGGATCTCGCTCCGCCAGCTGCGTGCCGACTCGTTGGCATCGTCGGTGCGCGGCAGCCAGAGCCGGGCTTCGTCGTCGGTGCCAGAGAGCAGCCGCTCGCGGTTCTGCGGAACCCGCGTCGTGTCGGGCAGGTAGACGATCGGCGCCTGCAGGCCCTTCGAGGCGTGCACGGTCAGGATGCGCAGCTCGCGCCGCCGGTTCTGGTCGAGGTCGCGCTTGATCTCGCCGCCACCCGTCTCGAACCAGCGCAGGAAGCCCTGCAGCGAACCGCCCTCGATCCCCTGGTATTGCAGCGCGCGCGCCAGCAGCTCGTCGATCGGATCGGAGGCCTCGCGGCCCAGCCGCTCCAGCAGCCGCCGCCGGCCGCCCTGTGGGCCGAGCGCGCGGGCGAAGAAGTCGAACGGCGTGTCGTAGTCGGCGCGCCGCAGCCAGTCGGAAAGGGTGGCGTAAGCCGCGGCAAAGGGCGCCTCGCTCGCGCGCTCGCGCAAGGCACGCCACAGATGGCCGGGGCGCTTCCAGGCCAGGCTGAAGAGCTCGTCCTCGTCGAGGCCGATCAGCGGCGACTTCAGCAGGGCCGCGAGATTGAGATCGTCCTGCGGCAGGAGAACGAAGCGCGCCATCGCCAGCAGGTCCTGGATGGCGAGTTCCTGGCCGAGGTTCAGCCGGTCGACACCCGCTACCTCGACACCCTCGCGTTTCAACGCCCGCACCAGCGCGCTTACGAACTCGTTGCGCCGCCTCACCAGCACCATGAAGTGGCCGGCATGCAGCTTCTCGCCGTCGCGCGCGCGTCGCTCAGTGGCAATCAGGTGCTTGGCGTGCGCCGCGATCAATCGTGCCAGCCGTTCGTGCGGCAGCCCCTGCGCCGCGCCGCTCCCCATGTTTTCGACATCCTTGGTGTCGACCTCGTCGTCGCCGCCGACGACCAGCGGCCACAGCTCGACCCGTCCCGGCTCGTTCTTGCGGCTGGGCACGTGCCGGACCGTGCCGGCCTCGCCGACGCCGCGCGCGGTGTCGGCCTCGCCGAACACCCAGTCGACGGCATCGAGCACGGCCGGTGTCGAGCGGAACGAGACGTTGAGGTCGACCGGCACGAACATCCGGTCGGCGATGCGGCTGCGCTCGTCGAACCACAAGCGCATCTCTTCGAGCTTCCGCGGATCGGCGCGCTGGAAGCCGAAGATCGACTGCTTGGTGTCGCCGACGGCGAAGATGGTGCGGCTGCGCCCGACCGCGCCCTCGCCCACGAAGAATTCCTCGGTGAGGCGGCGGATCACTTCCCACTGGTCGGGATTGGTGTCCTGTGCCTCGTCGACCAGCACGTGATCGATGCCGCCGTCGAGCTTGAAGAGCACCCAGGCGGCGCTTTCCGCGGTCTCCAGCAGGCGGCGCGTCGCCACGATCAGGTCGTCATAGTCGAGCACGGCGCGGCGGCGCTTGGCGCGGGTATAGCGGTCGGCGACGTCGAGACCGAGCCGCAGAAGGGCCAGGGTCAGCTCGACCAGCGCCTGCCCTCGCGCGCATTCCAGGCGCTCGGCCTCGGCCTCGAGAATGTCGACGATGCCAGGCAGGCGTTTCTGAGCCGCCTTGGTCGCGAGCGTGTTGCGCACCTTGCCCTTGTCGGTGAAGAACACGCTGCAATAGGCGGGACTGAGATCGTCGTGCCCGTCGTTCAGCCAGGTTGCGATCTTCTGGCCGTTCGGCCCATCGGTTTTGCCGCCGGTTTCGATCAGGGCCCGCGCTGCCTCGCGCAGGGCGGCCTCGTCGAGCGGCACCGCGCCTTCGCATTTCAGCTGCCTGCGAAGACGCGCGCCCAGGTTCGCGAGACCGGCTTCATCGACGACATGAGCCAGCAGCCACGCGCGCTCGCTCAGCAACCGCGTCATCAGCTCCGCGTATTCGGCGATCGAGACCTTGGCAGCAACGCTGGCGAGGGCGGCGGCCAGCGCGGGCGGCGCGTCGCTGCGTGCGAGCGCTTCCATCTGCTCGTCCTGCACGCGGCGCAGGATCGTCTGCGCCTCGGCTTCGTCGAGAATGTCGAAGCCCGGCGCCACGCCCGCCTCGAGCGGGAAGCGCTTGAGCAGCGCCTGGCAGAAGGCATGGATGGTGAGGATGTTGATGCCGCCCGGTGCATCGAGCACGCGTGCGAACAGGCGGCGTGCCACGACGCGCTGCGCCGGATCGGGCGCCTGGTCGACCAGGCGGGTGATCGCGTCGTCGAGCGTCGCCTCGTCGGCCAGCGCCCAGCGGCCGAGCTGGTGGGCGAGGCGATTGCGCATTTCGGCGGCCGCCGCCTTGGTGAAGGTGAGGCAGAGGATGCGTTCGGGTTTGACGCCATCCAGCAGCAGCCGGGTCACGCGGTCGGTGAGGACCTTCGTCTTGCCGGTGCCGGCATTGGCCACGACCCAGGCCGAATGATCGGGTGTCGTGGCGCGCCGCTGGGCTTCGGTCGCCTGGGCGATGGCGTCGAGCACGTCGCTCATTCCTCGCCGCCTCCCGCCGTCGACCATTCGGCGACCCGCTCAAGATGGGCGTAGTCGTTGAAATAGGGGCCGTAGGCCGGCCAGGGCAACGCGGGGTAGGGGGTATCCGGCCTCGCGAAGTGATGGGCCATTCTTTCGACCAGCGCCATCATCTCCGTCACCAGACTGTCGCTGTCCTTGATCTCGGACACCTTGCCGCCGTCGCCCAGACCGTTGGCCTGCCAGTAGGAGAGGCGAACTGTCTTCGCCTTGCCGTCGATCCGGTCGAAGCCGCCTCGCTCGGCCATCGCCGCTTCAAGCAGAAGCTGCGGCGCGAACAAGGCTTCGAGTTCGTCCTTGGTCGGCACGCGGCCGGTCTTGTAGTCGATGATTTCCCAGGCCCCGCGTTCGAGCTCGTCGACCCGGTCGGCGCGCGCTTCGATGCGGAGCGGACGTGCGGCCGGTCCGATGGTGATCGCGCCCTCCGTCTCGCTGTCCAGCAATCTGGTACCGGTGGCACGGCGCATGTTTTCCTGGGTGACGAGCCAGCGCGCGAGTCGCTGGAAGCGCGGCCACCAGAAGGCGCGTTCCGCCGGCGCCGTCAGCAGATCGCGAAGATGTCCCTCGCCGATCGTTTCGAATTCCCGAACGGCGTCCGGCGGCAGCACGCCGGAGGGATGCGCGCGCAGGAATTCGTCGAGCGCGTCGTGCAGGGCGTTGCCGCGATCGGCCGCGCCCAGTTCCTCTTCCAGCGATTTCAGCGCCTTCAGATCGAGGATGCGTCGCGCGTAGAGACCATAGGGATCGCGCCGCCACTGCTCGACGCTCGAAACAGAAAGCCGTGTCGGCCGGGCCTCGACCGGCGGTCGCGGCTCGGGCCGCGGCCACGGCTCATAGGTGTCGGGCCGGTCGATCGCTTCGGCCCAGGCGACGAAGCTGCGCCGGCCGCGTTGGATGTACTCCGGTACCGGCGCGCTGCCGCCCGGCTCGTGACCGAACAGCGCATCGAGGCGCGCCAGCCAGCGCGACGGCACGGTGGGCGCGCCGCCTTCGCGCTCCGAGCGCGTCAGCAGCACCCGTTCGGCGCCGAGGGCCGCCACGAAATCGTGCGCCGAGAGGCCGATCCGGCGCTCGGGCTGCTGCAGGCCGAGTTCGGCGCGCATCGGGCGGTTGATCCATGGGCCGGTCTCGACGGCAGGTGGCCAGGTGCCTTCGTTGAGACCGCCGAGCACCAGCAGATCGGCGCGCTGAAGACGGGCTTCGAGCGGGCCCCAGATCGAAAGGCGCGGGTGACGTCCGAAGGACGGGCGGATGGTGTCCGGCTCCAGCATGGCCGTGAACAGGCCGGGCCATTCGCCCGAGGCGATCGCGGGCCGGTTCGCCCAGGCGGTGCGCAGTCGTCCCAGTACGTCGGCGAGAGCGCTGCCGACTTCACCCGACCACAGCGTCTCGGGCGGCGCGACCTTCTCCGCGGCGGCGATCGTGGCGGCAAGCAGGGCATCTGGTTCGGCGTTGCCTTGCATCAGCTCGACGAGCGGCCCGGCCGCCTCGTCGAGCCGGTCGAGCAGCGTCTTCACGGCTGCACGGTCGGCGAGATCGCCGAACTTCGCTTCGTCCACGCGGGCGCGGATCGATGCCAGGCCCGGTGCCGGCTTGAGGCCGCGCAGACACTTGCGATCGAGCCGCCGCGTCGCGTCGAGCACGAAGGCGCGGTCGAGCCCCAGGGTGCAGAGAGGATGCTTGAGAAGCGCCAGCAGCTCGACCGGCGCAAAGCCCGCATCGACCACGGCGATCAGCGCATGCACGAGCGCGGCGGACGGCGTGTCGGCGAGCGGCGTGCCGGCGGAATCGTCGATGTCGATCTGCCAGCGTTTCAGTTCGGCGGTGACGCGCCGCGCCAGCTCGCGGTCGGGTGTAACCAGGGCGGCGGTGCGCGCCGGCGTATCGAGAACGCTGCGGAGCGCCAGCGCCACGACCAGCGCCTCCTGGTGCGGCGTGGCGCAATCGGCGCGCGTCACATGCTCGAGCGAAGCGGCCTCCGGCTTGACCCAGGCGTCGCTGGTCTCCGCCGGCCGCATCAGCTCGGTGATGAGGAAATGACGCGCCGAGCCGCTCGCGGCGCCGGGCCACTCCTGGACGTCGGCGCGCCTGCGGCCCAGCGCGGTCAGCAGTTCGCGCAGGCCGTACTGCGGATGCGATGGATCGAGAGCCTCCCAGCTCGCCTCGTCCATATCCTGGTCGAGGCCTGGCAGGACGACCGCGCCCTGCGGCAGTTCGGCGATGGCCGCGAGAAGGTCGCGCGTCGCGGGCTGCGAGCCGGTCGAGCCCGCCGCGATCACGGGCGTTTGCAGAGGTCGTGCGCGCCACCGGCCGGCCTGGTTGCGGATCGCCAGGGTGCGCCGCTCGATGGCGTCGATCTGTCCGCGCGCGGCCAGCATCTGCGGCCAGTGTTCGCCGACGATGGCGAGGAATCTCAGCGTGCGCTGCCAGTGGCTCGCGAAGTTGCCTTCGACCAGCCCTTCGAGTTGCGAGAACGAGACGCCCTCGATGGCGAGTTCGTCGAGCAGGCGGCCGAGTTCGCGCGCGAGCTTCAGCGCCTGCGCCGCCGACTGCGCAATGGGGTGGCCCTGGTCGTCGGTGAAGGCCGCCACGAGCTGCGTCAGGAGCGCTTCCCGCTCGGTGGGATCGATGACGGGCGGCAGGGTCAGCGCATCGCCGTCGCCGGACGCGATCTCCCATTCGCCGTCGTCGACGTCACCGAGCGGTGCCATGCGCGGCAAGATCGTGGGCTTTCCGTCGGCGGCGCGCAGGAAGGCTTCGCGCAGGGCACGCACGGAGCGCCGCGTCGGCAGCAGGATCAGCACGTCGGCGAGGGCCAGCGGATTGCCCCCATGCTCGGCCAGCACCACCCGCGCCAGTTCGTCGGCGAAGCGACGCTCCGTGGCGATGGTGAAGAGGCCCTTCATCCCAGCACGCGTTCGGCCTCGGCGAGGGCCGAGGGCGTGCCGACATGGAACCAGTCGCCATCATGTACGAGGGCATGCAGACGGCCAGCCTGCTCCGAACGGTTCCACAGTTTCAGGAGCGAGAAGGGACCTTCGGGCGAGCCATTGAACAGGCGTGAATCGCAGACCGAGATGCTGGCGAAGAGATAGGGCGCGGTCTCGGCCGTACCGCGATGCCGGGCGCGGCCGTCCGGTTCGAGATAGTAGTCGCCGCGATCCTTCTCCTCGCGGCCGATGGCGGTGGCCAGGGGATGGAGCAGCAGCAGCGCGTCCATGCGGTTGGGATCCCACGCCGCCGACAGGCGACCCAGCATCGATTCCGGTCCGTCGCGCCATAGCCCGTCGCCGTTCAGGACGAAGAACGGTCCGTTGCCAAGCAGGGGCAGCGCATTGCGCACGCTGCCACCGGTTTCCAGGAGATGGTCCTCGCGGAGGATGCGCGCGCGGCTGCCCAGCCGGTCGGCGATCTGGCTGCCCAGGTGATGCACGTTCACGACGATGTTCTGGACGCCGGTGCGTTGCAGGCGATCGATGGAGCGTTCGAGCATCGAGCGGCCGGCTACGGGGATCAGCGGCTTGGGCGTGGAATCGGTGAGGGGCCGCATGCGCTCGCCGCGGCCCGCTGCCAGGATCATCGCGCTGCGGATCACGAGCCTGCTCCGATACGGCGCAGCTCCGGCGGCAGGGTGCGATCGACCCAGGCGCGCAGCGGCGACAGCGCCTCATGCTGCAGGGCGCGCTCGAACATGCGCCAGACCCGCGGCAGGTAGCGCAGGTAATCGGGCTTGCCGTCGCGCCGCAGCAGGCGAACGAACAGCCCGATGATGCGGGCGTGGCGTTGCGCGGCCATCAGCGCGAAGCCGGTGCGGAAACCGGCGGCGTCGGAGATCCCCGCTTCGCCGACATAGCGATCGAGGCAGGCGGCATGGATGGCGGGCGCCACGTCGCGGCGCGCATCCTCGATCAGCGACACGAGGTCATAGGAAGGATGGCCGCGCTGGGCGTCCTGGAAATCGAGCAGGCCGCAGGCCTTCACGCCGGGCCGCGCCGGCAGCCACAGGAGATTGTCCTTGTGGTAGTCGCGCAGCAGCAGCGTCTCGGCGGTGGCCGGCAGTGCCGCCAGGCACTCCCGCCATGCCGCGACGTAGCGCTCGGTTTCCTCCGCCGGCGTGGGCGTTCCGGTCGCTTCCGGCAGGTACCATTCCGGCAGCAGCATCGCGGCCTCGATCAGCGCGTCGCCGGTATAGGCGCCGAGGCCGGGCAGCAGGCTGCGTTCGCCGGCGCGATAGATCTCGACCAGCACGTCGGTCGCCCGGGCGTAAAGCTCGCCCTCGTCGCCGCCCGCCGCCAGCACGCGCGCATAGGTGTCGTCACCAAAATCCTCCAGCAGCAGGAAGCCCTGCTCGGCGTCCTCCGCGAGGATCTCCGGCGCGCTGAGGCCGAGCGCAATCAGGTGCCTGCCGATCCGCACGAAGGGCCGAACGTCTTCCTGCGGCGGCGGCGCATCCATGACGACCGCCGAACCGCGTGGCCGGCTCAAGCGGAAATACTTGCGGAACGAGGCGTCGCCCGCCAGCAGCCGTTCGCCGGCATCGCCCCAGCCGGCGCGATTCACGAACTCGGCCCGCAGCCGGTCGCGTTCAGATTTCGCCAAAACGGGAATCTCCTTCCAGGATCGCGCGCCGGCCTTCGCCCTCGACCGACAGGCTGACAGTGAGCCGCTCGCGAGGCAGCAGCGGGCCCAGCCGCTCGGCCCATTCGACCAGGGCCACGCCGTCGATCCGTGCCTCCTCCCAGCCCAGTTCGAAGACCTGTTCGGGCTCCTCCAGGCGGTAGAGGTCGAAATGCCAGAAGCTGCCGCGACGGGTCTCGTAGACCTCGACGAGCGTGAAGGTGGGGCTGGGCACGATCAGCGCCGGATCGCCCGCGGCGGCGCGCAGGATCGCGCGGGCGAGCGTCGTCTTGCCGGCACCCAGGCCGCCCTCCAGCGCCACGACGTCGCGCGGCTGCAGGCGGGCCGCCAAAGCCGCGCCCAGCCGCTCGGTCGCGGCCTCGTCGGGAAGGGGCAATGAAAAAGTCGGCATCTTTCGATGCCGACTTCTTAGCATGGGCGCCTTGGGGGCCGCTGTGGGCCGTTGCGGAACGTCTAGTAGCGGTAGAGGTCGCCCTTGAACGGGCCGGTCTCGGGCACGCCGATATACTTGGCCTGGTCGGGACGCAGCTTGGTCAGCTTGGCGCCGACCTTTTCGAGGTGGAGCGCCGCGACCTTCTCGTCGAGGAACTTCGGCAGCGTATAGACCTGCTTCTCGTACTTGCCGGGATTGGTCCACAGCTCGATCTGGGCCAGTGTCTGGTTCGAGAAGGAGGCCGACATCACGAAGCTCGGATGACCCGTGGCGTTGCCCAGGTTCACCAGGCGGCCTTCCGACAGCACGATGATGCGCTTGCCGTCGGCGAACTCGACCTCGTCGACCTGCGGCTTCACGTTGTGCCACCTGAAGTTACGCAGGGAGGCGATCTGGATCTCGGAGTCGAAGTGGCCGATGTTGCAGATGATGGCGCGGTGCTTCATCGCCTTCATGTGTTCGAGCGTCAGCACGTCGACGTTGCCCGTGGCGGTCACGAAGATGTCGGCCTTGGGGGCCGCCTCTTCCATGGTGACGACCTCGTAGCCTTCCATCGCGGCCTGCAGGGCGCAGATCGGATCGACTTCGGAGACCATCACGCGGCAGCCGGCCTGGCGCAGCGAGGCGGCCGAGCCCTTGCCCACGTCGCCGAAGCCCGCGACCATCGCGACCTTGCCCGACATCATGACGTCGGTGCCGCGGCGGATGCCGTCCACCAGCGATTCACGGCAGCCGTAGAGGTTGTCGAACTTCGACTTGGTGACCGAGTCGTTCACATTGATGGCCGGCCACAGGAGCTTGCCTTCCTTCGCCATGTTGTAGAGGCGATGGACGCCCGTAGTCGTCTCCTCGGTGACGCCCTTGATCGAGGCGCCGAGCTTGGCGTACCAGCCGGGCTTCTCCTTATTGGTCTTCAGGATCGCCTTGTAGAGGACTTCCTCTTCCTCGTTGGTCGGGTTGGCGACCAGCGACGGATCCTTCTCCGCGCGGGCGCCGAGATGGACCAGCAGGGTGGCGTCGCCACCGTCGTCGAGGATCATGTTCGGCTCGCCGCCGTCATGCCACTCGAAGATCTTGTGCGTGTAGTCCCAGTATTCCTCGAGGCTCTCGCCCTTGATGGCGAAGACCGGCGTGCCGGCCTTGGCGATCGCCGCGGCGGCATGGTCCTGGGTCGAGTAGATGTTACACGAGGCCCAGCGCACGTCGGCGCCCAGCGCCTTCAGCGTCTCGATCAGCACGCCCGTTTGGATGGTCATGTGCAGCGAGCCGGCGATGCGGGCGCCCTTGAGCGGCTTCTTCGGTCCGTATTCTTTGCGGATCGACATCAGGCCCGGCATCTCGGTCTCGGCCATGTCGAGTTCCTTGCGACCCCAGTCGGCGAGCCCGATATCCTTGACGATGTAGTCGGCCATTTGGCGCTCCTTGCTGTGCCGGCGTCGGCAGGCGGAAAATTGTGGAAAGCGGGCGTGTCATATCAGCGGTGCGGGACCGCCTCAACGCGCGAGATCAACATATAAGCAAGAATTTATGTCGATATGCGCACGCCTTTATGCCCGGCGGTGCGCTTGTCAATCTTCGCCGAATTTTCCTTCGACCAGGGCTGAAATGGCGGCCATCGCGTCGGCCGCCTGTCTGCCCGAGCAGATGACCTCGACCGAGCTACCGATGCCGGCGGCCAGCATCATGAGGCCCATGATGGACAGGCCAGAGACTTCCTGGCCCTTGAAGGAAACGCGCACGATGGCGTCGAACTGGCCCGCCGCACGCACGAACTTGGCGGCGGCGCGGGCATGCAGGCCGCGCTTGTTGGCAATCGCGAGGCTTCTCCTCAGGGCGCCGATACCGGCGTCCGCGCTCGAATTCGCGGCCACGTCGCTCACGAGGCTTCCTTGGCGAGGATGCGGGAGGCGACTGTGATGTATTTGCGGCCGGCTTCCTGTGCCATGCGCACGGCCTCCGCGATGGGGCGAGTGCGGACGCTGGCGAGCTTCACCAGCATCGGCAGATTCACGCCGGCCAGCACCTCGACCCTTGCCTGCTCCATGATGGAGATTGCGAGATTGGACGGTGTGCCGCCGAACATGTCGGTCAGCACGATGACGCCCTCGCCCGTCTCACAGGCCCGGACGCACTCCAGAATTTCCCCGCGTCGTTTTTCCATGTCGTCGTCGGCGCCGATGCAGACGGTCGCCATGCATTGCTGTGGACCGACGACATGTTCCAGCGCGGCCTTGAATTCCTGCGCCAGATTGCCGTGAGTCACGAGTACGATACCAATCATGCTTCTGCTCTACCCTGCGCCCCCGGCTTCCCCGGCCGCCCCGACGTCCCGGTGAGAGAGAGTGACGGACCGGCCGGCGCTTCGCAACCAGCCTGCAATCTCCTCGGCCAGCGCCACGGACCGATGCTTGCCGCCGGTGCAGCCGACCGCGATGGTCAGGTAACTCTTGCCCTCGGCATCGAACCGCGGCAGCAGCGGCCCGATCAGGGCCTTCAGCCTGTCCACGAACGGCCGGTAATCGGGGTCGGTTGCGATGAAGGCCGCAACCGCCGGATCGCGGCCCGTAAGGGGCTTCAGTGCCGGATCGTAGTGGGGGTTCTTCAGGAAACGGACGTCGAACACCAAGTCGGCCTCGCGCGGCAGGCCGCGGCGGAACGAGAACGACATCACCGAAATGCGCGTGCCGACCGCGCGGCCGAGCGCGAAGTGTCCGGTCAGGAGCTGCTTCAGGTGATGCGGCGACAGCGAGGTGGTGTCGATGGTGAAATCCGCCACGTCGCCCATCCAGCCGATCTGCCGACGCTCCTCGCTGATGCCGTCGACAACGGGACGATCGGGCGCCAGCGGATGGGGGCGGCGGGTCTCGGTGTAGCGGCGCTGCAGCGTCTCGGTGTCGGCCTCGAGGAAGAGAAGCCGTGCGGCGAGGCCGGGACGGTTCCGCAGTTCGCGTATGCGCGCGGCCAGTTCCCGGGCGTCGAAGCCGAAGGTGCGGGTGTCGATGCCGAGAGCCAGCGGCTGGGCACTTGCGCCCGCCTCGCCGCCGGTCGAGCGCATGAGGTCGTCGAGCAGGGGCAGCGGGACGTTGTCGACGGCGACGTACCCCAGGTCGTCGAGGACGTTCAGCGCGGTCGCACGACCTGCGCCGGACAGGCCAGTGACGACGACGAACGGCCGGCGCTTGTCGCGTGTCGTGTCGGAAGCGGAAGAGGCGGGACTGTCTGGCATGAGCGGCGCGCGGCGGATCATGCCGCTGTGGCTCGTGCGAGGGCAAGGCGCAACTTCGCCGGGGCGGAGGCCTCGAAGGGCGCCAGCGCCACCACCGGAAGGTCGACACCGAGCAGCGTCTCCCGTGACCGTTCGGGCAGGCGTTCGATGCGGTCCGGTGGTACGAGATCGACCAGCAGCGTGATCGTCGCCCGGACGAGAAGCTGGGAGCGGCCGAGCTTCACGATGCCGACGCCGCGCACTTCCAGCAGGCCCGCAAGCGTGCCGGGCGGCGTGGCGACCAGGCCGCGGCCTTCCCGGACGAGCGCGGTCTGGTCGTCCGCCACCAGTCGGCTGCCTCCCTCGACGAGACGAAGGGCGAGGTCGGACTTGCCGGCGCCCGACGGCCCCCGCAGCAGGATGCCGCGCCAGTTCCGGCCGGCGCGCAAGGCGATGCAGGTCGCGTGAACATATGTCGTGACCCTGATTGCCATTCAGATCGTCACTTGCGTCCGCTGGCCGCGGGCAGCCGGACGGTGAAGCGTGCGCCCAGCACCCTGCCGTCGGGGCCGCGCCGGTTGGTGGCCGTGATCGTGCCGCCATAGGTCTCGACGATCTGGCGGCAGATCGACAGGCCGAGGCCGGAATGCTGGCCGAAATGTTCGATCGGACGCTCGGAGTAGAAGCGCTGGAAGATCGATTCGAGATTGTCCTCGGGAATGCCTTGGCCTTCGTCGTCGATGGTGACGACGAACGGCCCGTTCCGGGATTCCCGGCCCAGCTCGACGAGGATGCGCGAGCCCTTGGGCGCGAAGGAGAGGGCATTGTCGATGACGTTGCGGAACACCTGGCCGTAGCGACCGTCGTGACCGTGCGCCATGAACGGCGGATTGGCGGCCACCCGGAAGTCGACCTCGACGCCGGACTTCTGGTTCGCGGTCACCGCATAGTGGTGGACCATGTCGCGCAACAGCTTGTCGAGGTCGACCGGCCTCACCTCGCCGCGCATCAGTTCGGCGTCGAGCCGCGAGGCGTCGGAAATGTCCGAGATCAGGCGGTTGAGCCGGTTGATGTCGTCCATGACGATGGCCATCAGCTTGGCACGGCGTTCCGCATCGAGATTGGGGTGTCCCGCCATCTCGATCGCGGAGCGCAGCGACGTCAGGGGATTCTTGAGCTCGTGCGCGACATCGGCGGCGAAGCTCTCGATGGTATTGATGCGCAACCAGAGAGCCTCGGTCATTGAGCGCAGCGCGTCGTTCAGGTCGCCGATCTCGTCGCCGCGCTTGCCGAGGTCGGGAATCTCGGGCCGGCTCTCGCGCGCCAGCCGGACCTCGTCGGCGGCCCTGGCGAGGCGCACGATCGGCTGGGTGATGGTGCCGGCGAGATAGAGCGACAGCAGCACGGTGATGCCGAGCGCCGCGGCGGCGATGGTCAGCATGTCGTAGCGGACCTCGCGCAACGAGGCTGCGATGGCGCGGTTGTCGCGCGTCAGGAGCAGGGCGCCCAGCACCTGCTTGTAGCGCTGGACCGGGACCGCGGCGCTCAGCATCAGCCGCCCCTGGCCGGCACTGCGCACGGCCGACGCGTTGAAGCCGCGCAGTGCGCTGGCCGCTTCGGGAAAATCGCGAAGGGTCGGTACCGGCTTGTCGACATATTCGGGATAGTGGTCGACCCGCGACAGCTGGCGGGCGATCCAGTCGCTGACGCGCTCGCCGATGCTGACGTGCGATTCGGCTTCGGCGGGGGCCTCGGGCGGCGGCAGCGGCACGACGTGGATGCGGCCCAGCTCGTTCAGCATCGCCGAATCGGCCAGGAGTTCGCCGGTCTCGCTGAACAGTCGCGCCCGCACACCGGTTGGCCGCACCAGCCGCGTCAGCAATTGGCGCGCGGCCTCGGTGTCCATGCGGTTCACCGTGGTTTCGCCGCCGACGACCGCGACCTCGCCGATGCCCGCCGCCACCATCTCGCCCTGCACCAGCAGCGAGGCGAGTTCCGTGTCGATCAGCTCTTCCTCGTAGTCGCTGAGATAGACCGCCCCGAGGGTCAGCAGTGCGACCGGGATGAGGTTGAGCAGCAGGATGCGCCGCGTGAGCGGCGAGTAGCCACGGCCGACGCTGCGTCGCCGGCGCAGCAGCGACGGCGATTCGGCAGCATTGGCCGATGCCGGCCCGCCGGTCACGGCGGGCGCCTTGCGCGACACGCGTGACAGCAGGCGGGCGAGCGCCGTGGCGATCCGGGAACCTGAGGTCTGATGCCCGCGCGGCCGCGCGCCGGGTTCAGGAGTCGCGGTATCGATATCCGATGCCATACAGCGTTTCGATCTGCTCGAACTCGCCATCGACCTCGCGGAACTTGCGGCGGACGCGCTTGATGTGGCTGTCGATGGTGCGGTCGTCGACGTAGATCGTCTCGCCGTAGGCCGCGTCCATGAGCTGGTCGCGGTTCTTCACATGGCCGGGCCGCTCCGCGAGCGACTTCAGGAGCAGGAACTCGGTGACCGTGAGGTGCACCTCCTTGCCCTTCCAGGTGCATTGATGGCGGCTGGGGTCGAGGACCAGTTCGCCGCGCACGATGCGCTCGGCGGCGGCTTCGCCCTTGGCGCCGCCGACATCGGCCCGACGCAGCACGGCCCGGATGCGCTCCAGCAACAGCCGCTGCGAGAACGGCTTGCGGATGAAATCGTCAGCGCCCATGCGCAGGCCTAGCACCTCGTCGATCTCCTCGTCCTTGGACGTGAGGAAGATGACCGGGAACTGCTGGGTCTTGCGAATGCGGTTCAGGAGTTCCATCCCGTCCATGCGCGGCATCTTGATGTCGAAGATGCCGAGATCCGGAGGCGACTGGTTGAGTCCTTCCAGGGCCGACGCACCGTCATTGTAGGTCTTGATCTGAAACCCTTCGGCTTCGAGCAGCATCGACACCGATGTGAGGATGTTGCGATCGTCGTCGACGAGGGCGATGGTCTTGCGCACGGCTTGGCTTCTCCTGCAGCGGACAACGGCTTTTGTATCATGCTATCATAGACCGGGCCGTCGCCGCCGCCTCCCGGCCCGCAATATTCAACGAACAATTGCGGCTTTTTTGATCCGAACATGACCCAAGACGACATGCCCCGCACCGTGCGCGGCCTCTTGCGCGCTCTCGACCGGGCTTCCCTGGCCACCAACCTGCCAGGCGAACCGGCCGCTTGGCCCTATGCCTCCCTGGTCCTGGTGGCGGTCGATCACGACCTGTCGCCGATCCTTCTGTTGAGCGATATGGCTGAACATACCAAGGCGATCAAGGCGGACGACCGCGTCTCCCTGCTGTTCAACGGCACCGGTGGGCTCGACCAGCCGCTGACGGGCCCGCGGGCGACCGTGCTCGGCCGGGCCGGGCGGACCGCCGACGAACGGCTGAAGGCACGCTTCCTGGCGCGGCATCCGGACGCCGCGCTCTATGCGGGATTCAAGGATTTCGGCTTCTATCGCGTCACGGTTGAGCGGGCCCATCTGGTGGGCGGTTTCGGCAAGATCCGCTGGATCGATGGGGCCGAACTCGTTCCGCCGCAGGCCGCGGGCCTTGCCGAGGCCGAGGCGGGCATCGTCGAGCATATGAATGCCGATCACGCGGATGCCGTTCAGCTTTATGCCGCGAAGTTGATCGGTCGGGCCGGCAATGGATGGAGGATGACGGGGATCGATTCCGAAGGGATCGACCTGCGGCAGGCCGGGAACGTTGCCCGCCTTGCGTTCGATGTGCCGCTACAGGCGGCCGGCGAGGCGCGCAAGGTCTTGGTCGCCCTGGTTGGCAAGGCTCGCGCGATGCCCTGATTCCGTCACGCAGGCCCGCCGGTTTCGCGTCGCAGCATTCTTCTCGCGGATGCGAAGGCCGATTCACATGCTGGCCGACACTAACTTGTCGCAAGGGGCTTGCCTCCCCGCGGCCCTGCCAGTAGCGCATAGTGCTGGACCACCTTCGCCATTCGGATCGGCCGGAAAGCAGGAGAAACGCTGTGCATCAGGCGGGCTTCATCGTACCCAAGTTTGGACTGGAAGCGCTCGGACTCAAGAACCTGAGCAATGTCTACTGGAACCTCCAGGTTCCCGCGCTCTACCAGGAAGCGATTCGCCGGCATGAAGGCGTGGTGGCCGATGGCGGCGCGCTGGTGGTGCGGACCGGCATCCATACCGGCCGCTCGCCCAACGACAAGTTCATCGTCGAGGACTCCGAGAGCAAGGGCCGTATCGACTGGGGCAAGACCAACAAGCCGATCACGCCCGGCCAGTATCGCGCGCTCTACAACCGCATGATCGCCTACGCGCAGCGCCGCGACCTGTTCGTGCGCGATTGCTGGGCCGGTGCCGATCCCGCACATCGCATCGGCGTGCGCGTGGTCAACGAGACGGCGTGGCACAATCTCTTCGCCCGCAACATGTTCCTGCGCCCGGCCCCGGAGGAACTCGAAGGCTTCAAGCCGGAATTCACCATCCTGAACCTGCCGGGCTTCCAGGCCGACCCGAAGCTCGACGGCACGGCCTCCGACTGCGCCATCCTCGTGAACTTCACCGATCGCGTCGTGGCGATCTGCGGCACCTGGTATGCCGGCGAGATCAAGAAGTCGGTGTTCACGATCCTGAACTACCTGCTGCCGGACAAGAACGTCCTGCCGATGCATGCCTCCGCCAACCTCGGCCCGAAGGGCGACGTCGCCGTCTTCTTCGGCCTCTCGGGCACCGGAAAGACCACTCTGTCGGCCGATCCGACGCGCACGCTGATCGGCGACGACGAGCATGGCTGGGCCGAGGACAGCCTGTTCAACTTCGAGGGCGGCTGCTACGCGAAGGTCATCAAGCTCAGCCGCGAGGCCGAGCCCGAGATCTATGCCACGACCGGCCGCTTCGGCACGGTGCTGGAGAACGTGGTGATCGATCCCGCGACCGGCCGCCTCGATCTCGACGACGGCGCCTATACCGAGAACACCCGCGCCTGCTACCCGCTCGACTTCATCCCGAACACTTCGGCCACCGGCATCGCCGGCACGCCCGAGAACATCGTGATGCTGACGGCCGACGCTTTCGGCGTGCTGCCGCCCATCTCGCGGCTCAGCCCTGAGCAGGCGATGTACCACTTCCTCTCGGGCTACACGGCGCGCGTCGCCGGCACCGAGAAGGGCGTGACCGAGCCGCAGGCGACCTTCTCGACCTGCTTCGGCGCGCCGTTCATGCCGCGCCATCCGACCGTCTATGCCAAGATGCTGGGCGAGAAGATGGCCCGCCAGAACGTGAAGTGCTGGCTGGTCAACACCGGCTGGTCGGGCGGCGGCTTCGGCGTCGGCGAACGCATGTCGATCCGCCACACGCGCGCGATGGTGCGCGCGGCGCTCGACGGCACGCTGGCCACCGTCTCCTCCTCGGCCGATCCGCACTTCGGCATGCAGGTGCCGAGCACCTGCCCGGACGTGCCGGGCGAGGTGCTGAACCCGAAGAACACCTGGAAGGACAAGAAGGCCTACGACAGCGCCGCGCGCGACGTCGCCCAGCGCTTCGAGAAGAACTTCCAGCAGTTCGAAAGTCACGTCGACGACAAGGTCAACAAGTCGGCCATCCGCGCTGCCGCCTGACCTGACGGGACATCGCTTCCACGCGGCGGACATCCTATGATGTCCGCCGCGTGAGCCAGATTGCCGAAGCACCCCCTGCGAAAGCCGCCGTGCGCCGCCCCTGGCGGTTGCCCCTGGTTGCCGCGCTGGCGCTTGCCTTCGTTTCGCTCTCGCTGATTTCAGGCGTCGCCTACATCGTCGTGCTGGCCGGCGCGACCGGAACCGCCGAGCGGCTGCTGGTCGATCGCGCCGCCCGCGTGGTCGACGCCCAGGTGGCGCTTGTCCGCAGCCGCCTCGATCCGGTGAGCGAGCAGCTCGAACTGATCGCAGCCCTCGCCGCCGGCGGCCGCGTCGACATCGAATCGCCGGTCGCGATGCGCGAGCTGCTGGCCGTGATGATGCAGCAGGTCCCCGCCGTCTCGGCGGTCGGCTTCGCCACGCTCGATCTCAAGCTCCATCGGGCCGTCCGCGAGCCCGACGGCACGATCGAGCGCGAAACGCTCTCGCTCGTCGACCAGCCGCAGGGCATGGAGCGCTTCCGCCAGCTCCAGACGGCCCAAAACACGTTCTGGGGCGCCCTGTTCTGGAGCGAGATGATCAAGCAGCCGGTGGTCAACGTGCGCACGCCGGTGCGGCGCATCGACAATGCCTTCATCGGCGGCCTGATCGCCACGGTGGCCGTCGGCGATCTCTCGTATCTCATCGGCGATCCCGTACGGGGCGGCGACGGGCGCTATTTCATCCTTGTTGGCCGTGACCATGTCCTGGCCGCGCGCCGGCTGATCGATCCCCGTGGGCTCGGCCTCTCCGAGAAGCGGCCGCTGCCCACGATCAAGGAGGTGGACGACCCGGTGCTCGCGAAGATCTGGGATACGCCCGTGCGGTCGCCGCAGATCGACCGGGCGCTGGGCTCGCTCGGCCATGTCGTCGAAGAGGGCGGGCGGCAATGGGTGTTCGTCTATCGCGAGCTCAGGCGGTTCGGGCCGGAGCCCTGGTTGGTCGGGCAGTACTTCCCGATCGAGGACGCGACCGGCGACCTCGACCGGCTGATGAACGGGGCGATCGTCGGCGGCATCACGCTGGCCGTCGCCGCGCTGCTGGCGCTGGTGATGGGGCTCAGCATGGCGCGCTCCATCCGCACCCTGACCTCGGCGGCCGAGCTGATCGAGCAGCTCAAGTTCGACGAGCCGTTCCATCGCAAGTCGCGGCTGCGCGAGATCGACGATGCCGGCCACAGCCTCGACAAGGCGCGCGGCGCGCTGAAATGGTTCGGCGCCTATGTACCGCGCCGTCTCGTCTTAGGACTGATGGAACTGGGCGAGGATGCGGTGGCGTCGCGCCGACGGGTCGTCACGGTGATGTTCACCGACATCGTGGGATTCACGCCGCAGGCCGAGGAACTGCCGGAGCAGGAAACGGCCGACATGCTCAACCATCACTTCGCCCTGCTGGGCAGCTGCATCGAGAACGACCAGGGCGTGATCGACAAGTATATCGGCGACTGCGTAATGGCGGTGTGGGGCGGCCTCTCGACCATGGAGGACCATGCCGACCATGCGGTCCATGCCGCCCTCGAAATGGGTCGAGTCGTGCACGAGGACAATCTTCAGCGTGTTGCCGCCGGCAAGACGCCCGTCCGCCTGCGCGTCGGCATCCATTCGGGACCGGTGATCGTCGGCAACATCGGCGCGCCGGGCCGGGTCAACTACACCGTGGTCGGCGACACGGTGAACGTGGCGCAGCGCTTCGAACAGCTCGGCAAGGAGTTCATGGGCCCCGACGAGGACGTGATCGTCCTGGTCAGCGGCGATACGATCGCGGCGATGAAGCGCCCCGAGGCGCTGGGTGAACTGCCCAAGCCGGAGCTGCGGCATGTGAAGGGCAGGGACGAGCCGGAGCAGGTGTATCGTCTTCTGTGACGAGGTGCTGCGCTGGACGGGATACGGTCATCGCCGGTAGTGTGCCCCCGTCCTCTTCTTTGGCATTTCGAAGGAACGAGCCGCACATGGAACGACGCAAACTCCTTGCATTGTCGACGGCCGCGCTCGCTCTCGCCCCCTTCCACGGATTGCGCGCGCAGGACTCCAACAAGCCGTTCACGACCGAGCAGCTCGACCAGATGCTGGCGCCCGTCGCCCTCTATCCCGACGCGCTGCTGTCGCAGGTGCTGATGGGTGCGACCTATCCGCTGGAGATCGTCGAGGCGGCGCGCTGGTCGCAGGCCAACCCCAACCTCAAGGGCGACGCTGCCGTCGCGGCGGTGAAGGACAAGAGCTGGGACGTCAGCGTGAAGTCGCTCGTCGCGTTTCCGCAGACGCTGCAGATGATGAGCAACCAGCTCGACTGGACCCAGAAGCTCGGCGACGCGATGATCGGCCAGCAGAAGGACGTCGCGACGGCGGTTCAGCGCCTGCGCGCCAAGGCACAGGCCGCCGGCAACCTGAAGTCGACCCCGCAGCAGACGGTGACGACGCAGTCGAGCGGCGGCGCCAGCGCAATCGTCATCGAGCCAGCCAATCCCGAGCTGCTCTACGTCCCCTACTACAACCCGACCTGGGCCTACGGCGCCTGGCCCTATCCCGCCTATCCGCCACCCTATTATCCGCCGCCGCCGAACTACGGCGCGGCGCTGATGACCGGCATGATGTTCGGCCTGGGTGTGGCCGCAGGTGCCGCGATGTTCGGCGGCTGGCACTGGGGCTATGGCGGCGGCGGCTGGGGCAACAGCTACACGACGGTGAACGTCAACCGGGCGACCAGCATCACCAACAACTTCAACGCGGACCGCTATCGCAACGGCCAGTGGAACCACGATCCGGCGCATCGCGACGGCGTGCCCTACCGCACGCCGGCCGAGCGGCAGGCATTCGGCCAGAATCGCCCAGATTCGGCGGCACAGCGCCAGCAGTTCCGTGGCCAGCTCGACGGGCGCGGCGCGGAGGGCGTGCAAAATCGCGGAGCCGAGGCCCGGCCGGCGGAGAATCGCGGCGTCGAGAATCGCGCCGGTGGCGATCGCGGGGCATTCGGCGACATCAATCGCGGCGGCAACGGCGCCAGCCGTGACTTCAACCGCGGCAACCAGTCCTGGGGGAACCGCAGCTGGGGTGGCGGCGGCGAGCGTTCTGGCGGCGGGGGCGAAAGGTTCGGGGGAGGAGGACGGCGATGAGCGGCACGATGTTCCGGCGCGGTCTCCTGGCCCTGGCCGTCTTCGTCGGCCTGGCCGGCGGCGCGGTCGCCCAGCAGGCAGCCAAGCTCCAGGGCTTCCCGACGGCCGAGGCGGCCGCCAACGCATTCACGGACGCGGTCCGCAAGGGCGACCAGAAGGCGCTGGGGGCCCTGCTCGGCCCCCAATGGGGCGAGTTCATCCCGACCACCTCCGCGCAGCGCCAGGAGCGCCGGGCGGCTTATCTCGCGGCCTGGGACGAAAGCCACGAGGTCAAGGTTTCCGGCGACAAGGCGACCATCATGGCCGGCAAGGCCGGCTGGACCTTGCCGATCCCGGTCGTGAAAGACGGCGCGGAATGGCGCTTCGATCCGGTTGCCGGCTGGCGCGAGATGCGCCTGCGCCAGATCGGCCATGACGAGGCCGCCGTGGTGCAGACGATGCTCGCCATCGTCGATGCCCAGCGCGACTACGCGGCGATGGATCCGATGAAGACCGGCTCGCCGGTCTATGCGCGGCGCCTCCTTAGCTCGCCCGGCCGCAAGGACGGGCTCTACTGGGAGGCGAAGCCCGGCGAGCCGCAGAGCCCGCTGGGGCCCGCGGTCGCCCGCGCCCAGCTCGACGGCAACGCGCCGGACGGCCATTACGGCTACTACTTCCGCCTGCTCTACGGCCAGGGCGCGGCGGCGCCGGGCGGCGCCCGCGACTACATCGTCAACGGCCGCATGATCGGCGGCTTCGGCGCCATCGCCTGGCCGGTGCGCTACGGCGTGACCGGGGTGATGACCTTCATCGTCGACTACAAGGGCGAGGTCTACCAGCAGGACCTGGGCCCGGAGACAGCGCAAAAAGCCGGCATGATCAACACCTTCAATCCTGATAAGGGTTGGGTGAAGGCGGACATGACTCCTCCGTGACGGAGGTGTCGACGTTAAGGGGAGAGGTATGATGAAGACGAAGATCCTGACGCTGGTCGTCGCGGCGGGTTTCCTGGGCGGTTGCAACACCAGCAACCTGTCGGATGGCCAGACCGGCGCGCTCGTCGGCGCCGCGGCCGGCACCGGCATCGGCCTCGCGACCGGCGGCAGCTTCGGCGCGGTGGTCGGCGCCGGCCTGATCGGCGGCGCCGTCG
>CANIEC010000016.1 GCA_947466085.1 Rhodospirillales bacterium | reverse complement strand
TGAGCGACGATGCCGCATTTCTTGACAGATTACGGCCCCGCCGCATAAAAGCGCCCACCCATGGCTGGGTAGCTCAGCTGGTTAGAGCACGGCACTCATAATGCCGGGGTCGGCGGTTCAAGTCCGCCCCCAGCTACCAATTCCGGCCCCCGGTTCTGCACCTTCCAAGTGTGCGGCCGGGGGCCTTTCATTTGCGCATCACCTGCGCCAATTTGTGACCATGGCCACCGGACACACGCAACAGACCGACGTCATCATCGTAGGGGCGGGGCCGGTCGGCCTCTTTTCCGTATTCGAGTGCGGCATGGTCCGCCTGAACTGCCATGTGGTCGACGTGTTGGACGATCCCGGCGGTCAATGCACGGCGCTGTATCCCGAGAAGCCGATCTACGACATTCCGGGCTTTCCCCGCATCGAGGCGGCCGAGCTGATCGTCCGCCTGAAGGCGCAGGCGGCGGCCTTCCGGCCGGTCTATCACCTGGGCGAGCAGGTCCAGGCGCTGGAGCCTCTGACCGGCGGCTTCTGGCGCCTGACGACGTCCAAGGGCACCGTTCTGCAGGCCAAGGCGGTGATCATCGCGGCCGGCGTCGGCGCGTTCGGCCCGAATCGTCCGCCGCTGCCGGGCATCGAGTCCTACGAGGGCAAGAGCGTCTTCTACTATGTCACCCAGCGCGAGACCTTCCGCGGCAAGCGGGTGGTGATCGCGGGCGGTGGCGACACGGCGGTCGACTGGGCGCTGTCACTGGCCGAGATCGCCGGCCGCGTTTCGGTCATCCATCGCCGCGACAGGTTCCGCGCCGCGCCCGACAGCGAGGCGAGGCTCAAGGCGCTGGCGAAGGCGGGCAAGATCGACCTGGTCGTGCCGTACCAGCTCCACAGCCTCGAAGGCGCAGGCGGCCAGCTCACGGCGGTGACGGTCGCCACGCTCGAAGGGGCGACTAAGCGCATCGAGGCAGACGTGCTGCTGCCGTTCTTCGGCCTCTCGATGTCGCTGGGCCCGATCGCCGACTGGGGTCTGGCTCTGGAGCGCAACCAGATCGAGGTCGATCCCGCGACCGCAGCGACAAACAAGACCGGCATCTTCGGCGTGGGCGACGTCGTCACCTATCCCGGCAAGCTGAAGCTGATCCTGACGGGTTTCGCGGAGGCGGCGATCGCCGCCCGCTCGGCCTATGCCCTGATCCATCCCGAGACGCCGCTGCACTTCGAGTATTCGACGACCTCGGGTGTGCCCGACGCCTGACGGAAGCTCGCGTGGACGTTTTCTGTTCCGATTCGGAGCTCGGCTATCTCCGGAGCCGGACGCGGTTCGCTCCTGGAGAGGAGCTCCGGCTGGACGAGGCCTATCGTCTCGCGCACTTGCCTCTGATCGCACCGGATCATCCTGACGTGATCCCGTCGCGGCCCGGTGCAAGCTATCGCATGGGACAGCACGAACGTGCTTTCTCGCTGGTCCTGCCGATCCCGCCGGACGAGCTGGAGAAGTCCGCCGCGTATCAGGAGCTGGAAGGCGAACTCAGGCACTCGCCCCTCGCGAACAAGATCGCCTGGGATCTTCCCGGCGGCACGATGCCCTCGCGAAGGGGCAGGCAAGGACCTAGCTTTCCGTGTCGGCACCTTCCTGTAGGGGGGCGGCAGGATTTCCACCACAACTGCTGGGACGGATTCCCGGGGCGGAGTCCATTTCGAATGTTTCGTTTATTGCGTGTATTTCGTTTGTGCTCGTTGACGATGTCGCCGTGGTGCAGGGTCGGAACGAGCAGGCAATCGATGCAGGGGCCCGACTCCTGGTCTCCAATAGCGAGTGACCCGACGCCTACGCCGCCGCGGAGAGCTTGCGCAGGGCGGCGAGGCGGCGGGCGTAGGGCGGATCGTTCTCCGGCACGAGCGCGGGCGGCACGATGCTTTCGGCGAAGTGGCAGGCCACCACCTGGCCTTCCGCCCCGGCGCCGTCCTGCAGGGGGCGCAGTAGGGGCTCCTCCGTGCGGCAGCGGTCCTGGGCATGGGCGCAGCGCGTGTGGAAGCGGCAGCCCTTGGGCGGATTGAGCGGGCTCGGCACGTCGCCGGCCAGCCGGATGCGGGCGCGCTGGGCGGTGGGATCGGGCACCGGAACGGCGGACAGCAGTGCCTGCGTGTAGGGATGGCGCGGCCGGGCGAACAGGCTGCGCTTGGGCGCCAGCTCGACGATCTTGCCGAGATACATGACGGCGACCCGGTCGGAGATGTGCCGCACGACCGCCAGATCGTGGGCGATGAAGATGTAGGACAGGCCGAACTTGCCCTTCAGGTCCTGCATCAGGTTGATGACCTGCGCCTGGATCGACACGTCGAGCGCCGACACCGGCTCGTCGCAGACGATCAGCTTGGGCTGCGAGGCGAGCGCCCGGGCGATGCCGATGCGCTGGCGCTGGCCGCCCGAGAATTCGTGCGGATAGCGCAGCGCGTGCCAGGCCGAGAGGCCGACCTCGCCCAGCAGCTCGTCGATGCGCCGGCGCAGCGCCGCGCCCGACGCAAGCCCGTGCAGGCGCAGCGGTTCCGCCAGCGTCTCGCCGACGGTGAGGCGCGGGTTCAGCGAGGCGTAGGGATCCTGGAAGATGATCTGCATGTCGCGGCGCAGGTCGCGCAGCGCGCCGCGGGAGAGGCCGCGCACATCGCGGCCGGCGAAGCGGATGGTTCCTTCGGTGGCCTCGATCAGGCGCAGCACCAGCCGGCCCGTCGTCGACTTGCCGCAGCCAGATTCGCCGACCAGCGCCAGCGTCTCGCCCGGCGCCACGTCGAAGGTGAGGCCGTCGACCGCGCGCACGGTGCCGACGGCGCTCTGGAAGACGATGCCGCGCTTCACCGGGAAGTGCTTGGTGAGGCCGGAGACGGAGAGAAGAGGCTCGGTGGTCATTCGGCGGCCTCGGCCAGGACGAGATCGAGCGGCGCCTTCCAGCAGGCGGCGCGGTGGCCAGGTACGATTTCACGCAAGGCGGGCTGCTCGGCGCGGCATTTCTCGTCGGCCAGCGGGCAGCGGGGGCTGAAGCGGCAGCCGGGCGGCAGGGCGTAGGGATTGGGCACCACGCCTTCTATGGCGGTGAGGCGCTCGTCGCCGTCGCTGCCCAGCCGCGGGATCGAACCCAGCAGGCCAAGCGTATAGGGATGCTGCGGATCGCTGAACAAGAGGCCGACCGGCGCTTCCTCGACGATGCGGCCGGCATACATGACGATCACGCGGTGGGCGAGTTCCGCCACGACGCCGAGATCGTGGGTGATGAGCATGATGGCCGCGCCCGTGCGCTCGCGCAGGTCGCGCAGCAGGTCGAGGATCTGGGCCTGGATGGTGACGTCGAGCGCCGTGGTGGGCTCGTCGGCGATCAGCAGCTTGGGGTCGCAGGCCAGCGCCATGGCGATCATCACACGCTGGCGCATGCCGCCGGAGAGCTGATGCGGATACTCGTCCAGCCGGGTCTCGGGCGAGGGGATCTTGACCAGCTGCAGCATCTCCAGCGCGCGGGCGCGCGCCGCGGCGGCGCTGAGCGAGCGGTGCAGCTGGACGGCCTCGATGATCTGATCGCCCACGGTCTGCACCGGGTTGAGGCTGGTCATCGGCTCCTGGAAGATCATGGCGATGTCGTCGCCGCGCACGGCACGCATGTCGCTTTCCGGCAGGTCGAGGAGATTGCGGCCTTCCAGCCTGATCTCGCCGGCCGTGATCCTGCCCGGCGGATTGGGTACCAGTCGCATGATCGACAGCGACGTCACCGACTTGCCGCAGCCGGATTCGCCCACGATCCCGAGCGTCTCGCCAGGCGCCAGCGAGAAGCTGATGCCATCCACCGCGGCGAACGAACTGCCGCCCGTGCGGAACTCCGTACGCAGGCCCTTCACTTCGAGAAGCGCACTCCTGTCATCCCGAGGCCGCAGGCCGAGGGACCTTTCCTGTTGCGTCAAAGGTCCCTCGCTTCGCTCGGGATGACAGCCCGCTCCATGGCTAGGTCACCGGCCTTGATTGCGGCAGGCGATCGCGGGTGCCGTAGACCGGGGGTGCGAGCTGGTCGGCGGTGCGGCCGGCCCAGTCGCGCTGGCTGACCGTCTCGAGCCGCTTGCGCTGGCCCTCGACCAGGCCCGCGGTCGCGGCCTCGACATCGACCGTCAGGACCTTGCCGTCCTTCACGACCTGCGTGCCGTCGACATAGACGTGCCGGATGGCGCGATCGCCGGCAGAGTAGATCAGGCTGCGCACCGGCTCGTGGGCCGGCTGCATGTAGGGATGGCTCATGTCGACCAGCGAGAAGTCGGCCTTGCAGCCCGGCGCCAGCCGGCCGAGGTCGGGCCGGCGCAGCATCTTGGCGCCGCCGATCGTGGCCGCCTCGAAGGCGTGCCGCGTCGTACCCATCTTGTAGTTCATCGTGATGGCACGGGCGAGGTAGCAGACCAGCCGCATCTCATCGAGCATGTTGTGCGGGAAGGTGTCGGTGCCGATGCCGACCGTGATGCCGGCATCCATGTAGCGGCCGATCGAGTTCATCACCATGCCGCGCCGCGCGAACACGGTCGGGCAATGTGCCACCGAGGCGCCGGAGTCGCGCAGCCGCTCGAAGTCGTTGGCGTGCGGGTAATGGATCTGCGGGTGGTCGTTCAGGAAGATGCCATGGCCGATGATGAGATCGGGGCCCAGCACGCCGATCGAGTCCAGCCATTCGATGGGCGTCTTGCCGTGGCGGTGGACCATCTCGTGGAACTCGACGACGGCCTGGCAGGCATGGGTCTGCATCGGCAGGCCGCGGCGCCTGGCTTCCTGCAAAGCCTCCTTGAAGAAGCCCTCGCGGCAGGTGTCGATCTGCGCCGGGCCGACCATGCCGGAGAGCCGGCCGCTCGGATGCTTCGCGGCCTCGTCGAGTGTCGCCATAGAGGCTTCGAAGGCTTTCTCGCCGGCCTTCTCGTCCCAGGCATATTCGACCGTGTGGCCGTTCTTGGTGTACCAGACGCCCTGGCGCATCATCGGGCAGACCACGGCGCGAATGCCGGTCGCCGCAAGGTCGTCCGCCCAGCCCGGGCGCGCCATCGACAGGTCGGTGATCGTCGTCACGCCGCTCTTCAACAGCTCCGAGACAGCGACCTTGGAGGAGGGGCCTGCATCCTCGGGGTTCAGGCCGAACACCGTGAGGTATTCGTAGAGAGAGCTCTGGCCGAGCTTGTCGCTGCCATACTCCTCGGTGAGGCCCTTGTTCGCGGGCTCCGAGAACGGATGGCTGTGCACGTTGACGAGGCCGGGGATCGCCATCATCCCCTTGCCGTCGATGGTCGTGTCGACCGGGCCCACATAGCCCGGCCCGACATGGGCGATCTCGTTGCCCTTGAACACGAGATCGGCATTCTCGAGATAGACGTGCCGCCCCTCGGCCTCGTCCCACGCAACGACGTGGTCGAGGCCGGCGATCTTGGTCGTCTTCATTGACGTTTCGCTCCGTATGCTGGCTTGAGCTGCTTGCTATTTGTAGGCGATGCCGAGGCCCTTATAGAGGCCGCATCCGTAGTTGCCGTGCGCCTTGATGGGCTTGAGCTTGGGGCCGGCCACGACGAACAGAGGCTCGTGGAACAGCGGGATCCAGACGAAGGCATCGTGCACCTTCTGCTGCACCGCCTGATACGACGCGGTGCGCGTCGCCTCGTCGGTCGCGGTCGAGCCCTTGTCGAGGAGCTCGTCGGTTTCCTTGTCCTTCCAGTTCATGCGGTTCGGAGTCGGAGCATTGGCCGAACGGAAGTAGAGATTCAGCGCATCGCCGGCGCTGACATACGGGAAGCTCATGCCGAACGCGTCGAATTCCTGCGTCGCGAGCTTGCCCCAAGCCACCGTGGAGTCGAAGAGCTGGATCTGGAGATCGACACCGACCTTGCGCAGGTCGCCCTGCACGGCCTCGGCGATCTCCTTGAAGGCACCTGAGATGCCGTAGATGAGCGGCGCGAGCTTCTTGCCGTCCTTGTAGCGGAAGCCATCCGGGCCCTTCTTCCAGCCGGCCTCGTCGAGAAGCTTCTCGGCTTCCTTGACGTTCTCGCCATACGCTGCCCTGTTGAGCTTCGTATTGAAGTCGAGGACGTTGGGCATGAGCATGGTCGAGGCCGGTTCGGCGAAGCCGAACGTCACGGCCTCGGTGATCGCCTTCTGGTCGACCGCCAGGTTCATCGCCTGGCGGACGCGCACGTCATTGACCAGCTCCTTGTCGACCTTGAAGCCGATGAAGTAGGTCCAGAAGAAGTTCGCGGCCTTGGTCACCGAGAGGTTCTTGTTGGCCTGCAGCTCCTTGATCGACCAGTAGGGAACGTACTGGCTGGCATCGGCCTGGCCGGCCTGCAGCGCGGTGACGCGGGTATTCTCCTCGGGAACGACCTTCCAGATCACCTTGTCGACCTGGGCCTCGGTATAGTCGTAGATCGGCGGTCCCCACTTGTAGCCCTTGTGCTTGGTCAGCACCGTCGAATCGCGGGGCGTCCAGCTTTCGAAGCAGTAGGGACCGGTGCCGTCGAAGCCCTTCACGCCGAAGTCGGCGCCGAGCTGCTTGGCCTGGTCGACGTTCAGGACCGTGTGGAAGTACTGCGTCATCTGGTAGAGCAGCTCGGAGAACGGCTTCTTGAGCTTGTACTCGACGGTGACGTCGTCGGGCGCCGTGATCTTGTCGACATCGCCCATGCGCCATTTCACGAGTCCCTTGGTCTCGGGATCGAGCCAGCGCTCGTAGGTGGCGACAACGTCCTTCGCCGTCATCTTCTTCCCGCTGCAGAAGGTGACGTCGTCGCGCAGCTTGAAGGTGTAGGTGAGGCCTTCCGGCGAGACCGTCCAGCTGGTGGCGAGGCCCGGCTTCAACGTCTTCATGTCGAAGTCGAGATTCACCATCGTGTCGCCCATCATGTAGATGACTTCGGCGCCGGACCGGGATGTCGACTTGTGCGGATCGTAGCGATCCGTGTCGATCTCGCGCACGATCGTCACGTTCTTCTGCGCCATTGCCGGCGCCGCAATGCCGGCCACGGCCACCGCGGCCAGTGCCGCCAACGTGAATTTCCTGCTCATCCCCATGCCTCCTTGTTCCACCTTATTGCCTCAACTTCGGATCGAGAGCGTCGCGCAGCGCGTCGCCCAGTACATTGAACGCCAGAACCACGAGGAAGATCGCGGCGCAGGGCAGTGTCGACACATGCGGCGCGATCGACATGAACTTCCGGCCGTCGGCGGCCATGCTGCCCAGCTCGGCGGTGGGCGGCTGCGCCCCCAGCCCGAGGAACGAGAGGGCCGCACCCAGCAGGATCGCCTGGCCGAGCTGGAGGGTCATGTAGATCAGGATGGTCGGCCAGCAGTTGAGCGCAAGGTAACGCCAGATCAGTGCGCCGTCGCCGAGGCCAACGGCGCGGCCGGCCTCCATGTACTCCTGCTGCATGATCGATTGCGCCGCCCCGCGCGCGATGCGGGCGATCGAGGGGATCGACGCAATGCTGAGCGCGACGACCAGCGAGAAGAGGCCGGTACCCATCACCGCCGCAATGGCCAGGCCGAACAGGATCGAAGGAAAGGAGAGGAGGACGTCGACCAGGCGCATCAGCGGCTGGTCGAGGCGCTTGAAGTAGGCCGCGCTCAAGCCGATCAGCGCGCCGAGGCCGCCGCCGACCAGGACGGCGACGATGCCGATTCCCAAGGTGGCGCGCAGGCCGAACAGGATGCGACTGACCATGTCGCGGCCCTGGTTGTCGGCGCCCAGCAGGAAGTCGGGGCAGCGTGCGCCGCCGATGGGGCAGAGACGCAGGCGCATGTTGGACGCGTAGGGATCGAACGGCGCGATCCACGGGGCGAGAACAGCGGCGCCGACAATTACGATCAGGAAAAGGGCGGCGATCGCGGCGGGGGGATCGCGCAGGATGCGCCGCCATACGGCATTCTTGCGGCGGATCGCGGCGATGGCACGCTGGTCGGCCTCGCTCTGCAAGGGAAGGGCTGCGTCGGTCATCCGCGGGCGATCCGGGGATCGAGATAGGCGTAGAGCACGTCGACCGCGAGGTTGATGGCCATGAAGCCGACGGCAAGGATCAGGATGGCGCCCTGCGCCAGGGGGAAGTCGCTCGAGGTGATGGCGCCCACCGCCATGCGGCCGACGCCCGGCCAGGCGAACATGGTCTCGGTCACGATCGAGCCGCCCAGCAAAAAGCCGATCTGCAGGCCGACCAGGGTCACGACGGGGATCATGGCGTTGCGCAGCGCGTGACGCACGGTAACGCGCCAGTCGGAGGCGCCCTTGGCGCGGGCGGTGCGGACGTAATCGGCGCCGAGGGTCTCGAGCAGCGACGTGCGCGTCATGCGCGCGACCGGACCGACGAACACGGCGCCGAGGGTGACGGCCGGCAGGATGATGCTGAGGAAGCCGTCGGCGGTCCAGATCGGGCCGTTGCGTCCCTGGAAGGGAAGCAGGCCTGCACCACCGACATACTGGATCAGGAGCAGGCCGACCCAAAAGACCGGGACCGACACGCCCATCACCGAGAGGGCCATGATGGCGCGGTCGATCACGGTGCCGCGCCGCCGCGCCGCCAGGGTGCCGAGCGTGATCCCGAGAGGCACCGCCCAGATCAGGCAGGCCAGCATCAGCTCGACCGTCGGCCAGAGGGTGAGAGCGATCTCGTCGACCACGGCGCGGTTCGAAATCATGGACCGGCCGAGGTCGAGCTGGAAGACGCGGCCGAGATAACGGCCGAACTGGACCCACAGCGGCTGATTGAGGCCGAGATCGTTGCGGATCGCGTCGACTTCCGCCTTGGTCGCGGTCGGGCCTGCGACGACGGTTGCCGGATCCGTGGGCACGACCTGCAGCAGCAGGAAGCCGATGAGCAGCACCCCCAGCAGGACCGGAAGCGAAATCATCAATCGATGAGCGATATGACGCGCCATTTATTTCGACACCTGCCCCTCTTCGGGTAAGAACACTGGCCGACGTCGCGGCGCTCGACAAGCGCCCGGCGGGTGGCATGATCGCTGCTACGTCGCGCAACGACGTTGCAAGAACCGCGCCGAGGAGCGTCGACGATGTCATCTGGCAAGCTGAACGAGCAGGCAAAAGGCGTCTACATCATCGCGGCGACGCCGTTCACCGACGAGGGCGCGGTCGATCTCCAGAGCGTCGACACGCTGACCGATTTCTATTTGGGGTGCGGCGTACATGGCTTCACCCTGCTCGGGATGATGGGCGAGGCGCACAAGCTCACTGCCGACGAATCGATCTCCGTCGTCAACCGCGTGATCGGCCGGGCGCAGGGCCGGCAGGTGATCGTGGGCGTCAGTCACGCCGGTCTCGAGAACGTGCGTCGTCTCTCGCACGAAGCGATGATGGCGGGCGCTTCGGGCGTGATGGTCGCACCGGCGCCCGGCCTGAAGGGTGACGACGGACTCTACAATTACTATGCGCAGGTGTTCCAGGCGCTCGGTCCGCACATCCCGGTGGTCTATCAGGACTACCCTCAGACCACCGGCGTCTACCTGCCGGTCAACGTATTCGAGCGGCTGGTCGACGACTTCGGGCAGCTCGTGATGCTGAAGCACGAGGATGCGCCGGGTCTCGCCAAGCTAACCAAGGTACGCGAGGGAGAGAAGAAGCCCGGCCGCCGCCGGGTCTCGATCCTGGTCGGCAATGGCGGCCTCTACTATCCCCAGGAAATGCGCCGTGGCGCCGATGGCGCCATGACGGGCTTCGCCTGGCCCGAGATGCTGGTGCAGGTCTATAACCTCTTCGCCCAGGGCAGGGCCGAGGAGGCCGAGGACCTGTTCGACATCTACCTGCCGCTGGTCCGCCACGAGGTACAGCCGGCGATCGGCCTGGCACTGCGCAAGGAAGTTCTCTACCGCCGGGGCGCGATCAAGAGCCCGAAGCAGCGCGCGCCGGGCTCGTCGCTGACGGCGACGGACAAGTCCGAACTCGACGGAATGATCGCGCGCCTCGAGCGGCGCCTGGCGGCCACGGGCCGTCTTGCCAAGGCGGCGGAGTAGGGAACATGGCTGATTACGATCTGATCGTTCGCAACGCCCGCATCGTCACCGCCGAGCGCCAGACCGAGGGCGACATCGCCGTCAGGGATGGCCAGGTCGTCGAGATCGGGCCCGACATCAAAGGCGAGGGCGCGCGCGAGATCGATGCCGGCGGCAAGTTCGTCCTGCCGGGCGGCGTCGACAGCCACTGCCACATCGAGCAGAAGTCAGGCATGGGCGTGATGTGCGCCGACGATTTCTATACCGGCACGGTCTCCGCCGCGTTCGGCGGCACCACGACCATCATTCCCTTCGCGGCCCAGCATCGCGGCATGTCGCTGCGGCAGGTGGTCAACGAGTATCATGAGGCCGCGACCCCGAAGGCGGTGATCGATTACGCCTTCCACCTGATCGTCACCGATCCGACGCCACAGGCGCTGGGGCAGGAGCTGCCGGCGCTGATCAAGGACGGCTATACCTCGTTCAAGATCTACATGACCTACGATGCAATGAAGGTCAGCGACTACCAGATCCTCGACATCCTGGCCGTGGCGCGGCGCGACGGCGCCCTGGTCATGGTCCATGCCGAGAACCACGACATGATCCAGTGGCTGGCGCATCACCTGGTCGAGCAGGGCCATGGCGCGCCGAAGTTCCACGCCATCGCCCATGCCCGCATCGCCGAGGCCGAGGCGACCAACCGCGCGATCTCGCTGGCGCGCCTGGTCGATGCGCCGCTGCTGCTGGTCCACATGTCGGAAATCGAGGCGATCGAGACGCTGCGGCAGGCGCAGAAGAAGGGTCTGAAGATCTTCGGGGAGACCTGCCCGCAATACATCGCGCTGACCGCCGATGACATGGACAAGCCCGGCGTCGAGGGCGCCATGTGGTGCTGCAGCCCGCCGCCGCGCGATTCGGCGGCACAGGAAGCGGTTTGGGCGGCGCTGAAGGACGGCACGTTCCAGACCTTCTCGTCCGACCATGCGCCATACCAGTTCAATGCCGGCGGCAAGATCCCCAAGGGCGACAAGACGACCTTCAAGGAGATGGCGAACGGCGTGCCCGGGATCGAGATTCGGCTGCCCATGCTGTTCTCCGAAGGCGTCCAGAAGGGGCGCATCACCCTGCAGCAGTTCGTGGCGCTGACTTCGGCCAATCACGCCAAGCTGTACGGCCTCTATCCGAAGAAGGGCACCATCGCTGTCGGCTCCGATGCCGACTTTGCGATCTGGGATGCGGACAAGGACGTGACGGTCACCTGGAAGGACCTGCACGACAATGTCGGCTACACGCCCTACGAAGGTCGGCAGCTCAAGGGCTGGCCGATCACCGTGGTCAGCCGCGGCCGTGTCGTCGTCGAGGACGGCAAGCTGAACGCCGAGCGCGGCTCGGGCCAGTTCCTGCCGTGCGCCTCGCCGGATTCGTCCAAGCCGATCGGCCAGAGCGCGCCCGAGTTGCAGGCCATGTCGCGCTTCGGCCTGAAGCCGCTGTTCTGATGTGATGTCGCTACCCGCACCTTGTCATCCCGAGCGCAGCGAGGGACCTTTCGAGAGGCACGCAAAGGCCCCTCGCTGCGCTCAGGATGACAACATTACTTTCACTTAAGCCGAGAGCCGATAATGTCACGCCGTCTGAAAGTCTCGTCCGCCCAGTTGGGCCCCATCCATCTCGCCGACAGCCGGGCGAGCGTGGTCAAGCGCATGATCGAGATGTTGAAGGAAGCCGACAGCCGCGGCTCCAAGTTCATCGTGTTCCCCGAGCTGGCGCTGACCACCTTCTTCCCGCGCTACTGGATGGAGGATCCGAACGAGGTCGAGAAGTATTTCGAGAGCCAGATGCCGAGCCCGGACACGCTGCCGCTGTTCGAACTGGCGCGCGAGAAGGGCATCGGCTTCTACCTGGGCTACGCCGAGCGGACCGAGGAAGAGGGTTCGACGCATCATTTCAACACCTCGATTCTGGTCGGACCGGACGGTCGCCTGATCGGCAAGTACCGTAAGGTGCATCTGCCGGGCCATGACGAGCATCGCCCGACGGTGCCGTACCAGCATCTCGAGAAGAAGTACTTCGAGGTCGGCAATCTGGGCTTCAACGTCTGGAAAATGTTCAAGGACGAGGTGATCGTCGGCCAGTGCATCTGCAACGACCGCCGCTGGCCCGAGACGTTCCGCGTCATGGCGCTGAAGGGCGCCGAGATGGTGGTGCTGGGCTACAACACGCCGAGCGACAATGTCTACGCGCCGCACGAGCCGCCGTATCTGCGCGTGTTCCATCACATGCTGTCTCTGCAGGCAGCTGCCTACCAGAACGGCATCTGGGTCGTGGCGACGGCCAAGGCCGGCAAGGAAGACGGCTTTTGGCTGCATGGCGGTTCGGTGATCGTCGCGCCGACCGGCGAGATCGTGGCCAAGGGCACCACCGAGGACGACGAGGTCATCTCCTACGATTGTGACCTCGGCCTCGGCGAATACATCCGAAACACCACCTTTAATTTCGCCAAGCACCGACGCCCGGAGCACTACAAGCTCATCAGCGAGCGGACCGGCGTGAAGCTCGAACCGTCGAACTGAGGATAGAGAGATGCAATACGCTTCCAACGACCTGACGCCGCACGAGCGCTACAAGGTTCTCACTGCTTTCGTGCTGCCGCGGCCGATCGCCTGGGTGACGACCATGGGCCCGACCGGCGTCGTCAACGCGGCGCCGTTCAGCTTCTTCAACGTGTTCGCCGAAGACCCGCCGCTCTGCATGTTCGCCATCAACAAGCGGCCGGACGGGCGCCTCAAGGACACCTGGACGAACATTCAGCGGACCGGCGAGTTCGTGATCAATCTCACGGACGAACCGCTGGCGCTCAAGATGCACGAATCGAGCGGCGACTTTCCGCCCAACGTCGGCGAGCCCGACTATCTCGGCCTGAAGCTCGCACCTTCGGTGGATATCAAGACACCGCGTCTTGCCGATGCTCCGTGGTCAATGGAGTGCAAGACCTGGCAGGTCATCAACGTGAAGGACGACCGTCAGCTCGTGATCGGTGAGGGACTGCGCTTCCACATCCGCGATGAACTGTGGGACGACAAGGCCAAGCGCGTCCACATGGACAAGTATCATCCGGTCGGACGCATGTTCGCCGACCGTTACTGCCGCACCAACGACCGCATGGATTTCCCGGCGGCGCCGGTCGTGAAGGCCGCCGCCGAATAGGTCAGGCCCAGTTCAGCCGGGAGCGGCCGATCGCCATCGCGACGGCGGCCTGGCTGGGCTCGACGACGGGCAGGCCGACATGACGCTGCAGCCGGTCGCGGTAGCGCGCCATGCCGGCACAGCCCATCACCAGTACGTCGGCGCCGTCCTCGTCGCGCAGTTCGGCGGCGACTTCGGCCATGCGGCTGAAGGTGCGTGCCTCGTCGGCGAGTTCGACGACGCCGAGGCCGATGGCGCGATCGCCGGCCATGCGGTCGTTGAGGCCCATCTGGCCGACATAGCGCAGATGGCGGGGGATCGACTTCTTCAGGATCGAGATCACACCGAAGCGCTGGCCGAGCGTGAGCGCGGTCAGGATGCCGCACTCGGCGATGCCAAGCACCGGCTTGGTCGTGAGTTCGCGCGCGGCATGCAGGCCGGGATCGGAATAGCAGGCGATGACGAAGGCCGAGCAGTCGTTGTCGCGCTGCTTCACCATGGCGCCGATCAGGGGAACGACCTGTTCGACATGGCCCTGGTTCTCGATGCCGGGCGGACCATCCGTCAGCGTGACGCATTCGATGGCCGGGCCGCCCTGCATGCGCAGAGGGTCCATGGCGGCGTCGATGCCGCGGGTGACGGCTTCGGTGGAGTTGGGATTTATCACGAGGATGCGGTCGGACATGGGCCGCAAGATGGCCCCAAAATTGCTATTCGACAACGCCTGATCTAACGTCGCGACTTGGGGATTTCATGGGAAGGGAACCAACGAAAATGATGCATCGTCGCTTTGCCGCGCTGGCCGTCGCGGTCCTGATGTGCGCGAGTCCCGCGCTTGCCCAGGACAAGAAGCCGCCCCTGCGTACGGGTGTCGATGGCACGTTTGCGCCGCACGCCATGCCGAAGTTGGGCGGCGGCGTCGAGGGCTTCCAGATCGACGTCTTCACCGAAGTCGCCAAGCGCATGAAGCGTGACATCACGATCGATGCCGTGAGCTTCTCGACCCTGATTCCGGGCATGCAGTCGGGCCGCTACGACTTCATCGCGGCGCCGACGACGGTGACCAAGGAGCGCGCCGAGAACATGCTGTTCACCGCGGGCTATCTGTGGACCGCGTTCCAGTTCGGCATCAAGAAGGGCAGCGCGCCGATCAAGAGCTGGGCCGACTTGAAGGGCAAGGCCGTGGCGGTCAACAAGGGTACGCCCTACGAGACGCTCGCCAAGAAGATGGGCGAGGAGCACGGCTTCACCGTGCAGGTCTACGACACGCAGCCCGACGCGACGCAGGCCGTGCTCTCCGGCCGCGCCTACGCCACGCTCGGCGGCAACACGACCATCGTCTATGCCGCGTCCAAGAACCCGCAGTTCATCGCCGACCTCGAGCTCGCGGAAACGCGCGCCCACTGGGCCGCGCCCGTCCCGAAGGACAAGCCGGAGCTTCGTGCCGAGTTGCAGGATGCGCTCGACTGCATGAAGAAGGACGGCACGATGGCGAAGTTCTACGAGAAGTGGTTCAACAAGAAGCCGGCCGCCGACGATCTGTCCGTCGTGGTCACGCCGGGCTACGGCGTCCCGGGCATGCCGGGCTACGATCCGACGCCGCATGAGCTGAAGTGTAACTGACGTTATCGTCGCCTTCGTTCGAGGCGACGGAATAGGCTCATGGCAACGAATCACATCGTCGATGCGCGCGCCATCCACAAGCATTTCGGCACCCTTCACGTCCTGAAGGGTGTCGATCTGAAGGTGGACGAGCGCGAGCTGGTATTCATTATCGGACCGTCAGGCTCGGGCAAGTCGACCCTGCTGCGCTGCCTCAACCGGCTGGAGGAGCCGTCCTCCGGCTCGATCGTGGTCGACGGCATCGACATGCTCGACGCGAAGACCGACATCAACCATGCCCGCCGCCGCATCGGTATGGTCTTCCAGTCGTTCAATCTCTATCCGCACATGACGGCGCTGGGGAACGTGACGCTGGCGCTGCGCAAAGTGGCCGGCAAGGGCCGCGCCGAGGCCGAGGCGCTGGGCCGGGTGGCGCTGGAGCGTGTGGGACTTGCCGACCGCGCCGAGCACACGCCGGGCCAGCTTTCCGGCGGCCAGCAGCAGCGGGTGGCCATCGCGCGCTCGATCGCCCTGGAGCCGCGGGTGATGCTGTTCGACGAGCCGACCAGCGCGCTCGACCCCGAACTCGTCGGGTCGGTGCTCGAGGTGATGCGCGGCCTTCGCGAGAGCGGCATGACCATGATCGTGGTCAGCCACGAGATGGGTTTCGCGCGCAACGCGGCCGACCGGGTCGTGTTCATGGATGACGGCCTGATCGTGGAGCAGGGCCCGCCCGCGGCGATCTTCGAGAATCCGACCCACGAACGCACGCGTGCCTTCATCGGCCAGATCCAGCGGCACTGAGGGCCGCGGGGCATGAGCGGCTGGGACAAGTTCGTCGAGACCTTCTTCAATGCGAAGGTGATGTGGAAGTACCTGCCGGACATCCTGTCCGGCATGGTGGTGACCATTGAACTCGCGCTGCTGATCGTCGTCACCGGCCTGGGAGCGGGCCTCGCACTGGCGCTGCTGCGCAGCCTGGCGATCCGGCCGCTCAACTGGCTGATCATCTTCGTCGTCGACCTGTTCCGCTCGCTGCCGCCGCTGGTCATCATCGTCCTGATGTACTTCGGCCTGCCCTATGCCGGGCCGGCCCCGTCGGGCTTTGTCTCGACCTGGCTGTCGCTCGCCTTCGTGCTGATGGCCTTCTCCGAGGAGATCTTCTGGGCCGGCATCACCTCGATCCCGAAGGGCCAGTGGGAGGCTTCGCGCTCGACCGGCCTCTCCTTCGGCCAGACCCTGTTCAACGTCGTGTTGCCGCAGGCTTTCCGGCTGACCATCCCGCCGCTGACCAACCGCACCATCGCCATCACCAAGGGAACGGCGCTCGGCACCGTCGTGGCCGTGACCGAGATCCTCGGACAGGCGAGTTCGGCGATGTCCAACTCGTACAATCCCTCGCCGCTGATGATGGGCGCGGCGGCCTACATCGTCCTGTTCCTCCCCGTGGTTGTTGCCGCGCGCTGGATCGAGACCAAGTTCGCGTGGAAGCGATGATCGAGGCCTTCTTCAACATCGAGATCATGAAGGCGGCCTGGCCCATCGTGCTGACGGGCCTGTGGAACACGATCCTGCTGTCGCTGATCGTGGTGCCGCTCGGTCTGCTCGGCGGCCTGATCCTGGCGCTGCTCGCCTCGATCAAGAACCCGCTGGTGCGCTGGCCGCTGATGGCCTGGGTCGACTTCTTCCGCGCTTTCCCGCCGCTCGTGCTGCTGGTTCTGCTGTTCGCGGGCCTTCCGTTCGCCGGCCTCGAACTGGGCGGATTCGCCTGCGTGGCGATCGCCTTCTTCCTCAATACCGGCTCCTATTACGGCGAGATCTTCCGCGCGGGCATCGACTCGGTGCCGGTGGGCCAGGTCGAGGCGGCGCGCTCCACCGGTCTCACCCGGATGCAGGCGATGCGCTACGTCGTGCTGCCCCAGGCCGTGCGCAACGTGATGCCCGATCTGCTCTCCAACACGCTGGAAGTGGTCAAGCTCACGTCGCTGGGCTCGGTCGTCGCCGTGCCCGAGCTGCTCTACGAGGCACGGCAGGCGCAGAGCATCACCTACAATCCGACGCCGATCGTGATGGCGGCGGTAATCTATTTCCTGCTGCTCTGGCCGCTCGTTCGATTGCTGAGCCGCCTGGAGAATCGCGCGCTGGCCGGCCGCCGCTGACGTCGGAGCCTCAACGCCTCTGCACGCAGTCGCGGTAGGTCACCGTCTGGCTGGAGCCTTCCTCGACGAAGGCGGTATCGCCCTTACTCCAGAAGACAAAGGTGCCGCTCGAATCGGCATAGCGGATTCCCGAGCCCGAGAGGGTCTGTGGCAGGCTGAACTTGCGCCCATCGCTCAGCTGCACGACGACCCGGCCGCCAGGAATGGGCCGCCCGTCGGGGCCGACACTCGACTTGCCGTCGTAGAAGTCGGCCGCGATGGTCTTGTTCTGCTGGCACACATACCGAGCCGTCGACAGGGGGGCGTCGGGAGACGGGGCCTTCAGGGGCGGCCCGTCATTGCAGGCGGTAATCGCGGGCGCGAGCAGGAGCGCGGAGGCCAAAGCCAGTAGACGAGGCATGATCGATACACCGGGCCGGATTGAGCGGATGAAGTTCTCTCAACGCGGCCGGATGATCAACGTTTCCCCGCGCTCTCAATCGCGGGCGAGGGCCTCGATCAGGTCGAGCGTCTTCGCACGGAGGCTCTTGCTGCGGATCTTGTAGTAGGCGCGGACCAGTTCGAGCGTCTCGCGCTTGGTATTGAGATTGGCGTCGGCGGACTTTTCGGCAGCCTTGGGACGGCCGGGCTTGCGCTTGGCACCTGTGGTTGCGGTGTCCATGCCTTCGAAGAAGTGGGCCACGGGAACGTCGAGGACCTTGGAGAACTCGAACAGGCGGCTCGAGCTGATGCGGTTGAAGCCGCGCTCGTATTTCTGGACCTGCTGGAAGGTAAGCCCCACGGCCTTTCCAAGGTCCGTCTGGCTCATGCCGAGGAGGGCGCGCCGCTGCCGCAGCCGGCTTCCGACGTGAGTGTCTACGGGATGAGAAAGAGCCAATTAGTCCTCCGATACAATATATAGCTGTCGCACCCGCCGCTCACAGCCACCTTTCGATTTGTAGGGTATTGCACCGCAATGTATCTACAGTCGAGGCGCAATAAGTCGCAGATTCGCACCTCAAGAGCGGCGGCGGTTGCGGATGGGAAGCAACGTCCATAACCTCCGGGGGCAGGCGGCAAAGACCGCTCCCGGGAGGATTTCACGATGTTTTTCAGTATCCGGACCGCCGTGGCGTGCCTGATTGCCCTGGCCTTCGCGCAGCCGGCCTTCGCCCAAGCCAACTGGCCGGACAAGCCGGTGAAGATTGTCGTCGGCTTCACGGCCGGCAGTTCGACGGATGTCACAGCAAGAATGTTCGCACAGAAGTTCTCCGAGGCCTGGGGTCAACCCGTGATCGTCGAGAACGTTGCCGGAAATTCGGGCGCGATCGGCGTCGATCGGGTCGCCAAGGCCGCCCCTGATGGATACACGCTGATGTGGTCGGGCAACGCCGCCATCACGATCCTGCCGTCGATGCAGGCCCTGCCGTTCGATCCGCTGAAGGACCTCACCCCGATTTCGACCTCCCTGGCCATGCCGTCGCTGTTCATGGTGAACAACGACCTGCCGGTTAAATCGATCCCGGAGCTTATTGCCTACGCCAAGGCCAATCCCGGCAAGCTGTCCTACGGCACACCGGGTGTCGGCACGCCGCAGCACATCGCGGGCGAGCTGTTCTGCTTCCTGGCCGGCATCAAGATGGAACACATCCCGTATCGCGGTGCCAACATGGCCGACCTCATGAGCGGCGTCGTCCAGGTCGGCATCCAGAATGCCGGCGCGGCGATGCCGCTGGTGCGAGACGGTCGCGTGCGCGGCATCGCGGTCACCTCGCTGAAGCGCACGCCGAGTGCACCGGACTTGCCGACACTCGCGGAGCAGGGCTTTCCGGGCTTCGAGGCAACGTCGTGGTTCGCGCTTCTCGGGCCGGCCAACCTGCCCAGGCCGATCGTGGACAAGGTCCGGGCGGAGTCGCTGAAGGTGCTTGCCGATAAGGAGATGGAGAAGAAATTCAGCGCCATGGGCCTCGACCTCGTGGGCAGCACGCCGGAGGAGACAGCGGCCGCCATCGCCGCCGACATCCCCAAATGGGCGAAAGTCATCAGGGACGCGAACATCAAGACGGGGAACTAGCCTCTCAGTTCTGCCGCTTCATCTGCTTGCGCCGAGCCAGCTCGTCGTCCGAGGACCAGCGGGCGGGTGAGCAGGCGGAACTCGTCGATCAGGTCGTGCGCGAGCGGGTGTGCTGAAGCCCGCTGTTGCCCTGGGTCAGCAGCATTGGCCCATCTCCCTGCTTCAGCCTGGCGATCTCGGCTGCGACGTACTTGGTCACCTGGTTGAAGGTCCTGCCGAAGGGATCGCCCTCGCCGACGAACAGGCAGTGAGCCGCGAAGATTTCGCAGGTCTTGCGGCCGAGCAGCAGGTCGAAGGGAAGGGCAATGCCAGCCCGATCCGACATCGGCCTGGAAAACTGCCGGGGCGGGACGCGGACTAGTATTCCTCGATGATCTGCCCGTTCGGATGGATGGTGACCCGCTTCGGCACGCCCTGCGGCCGGGTCGGCACGGGATCGCGCGTCACGTTGGCCCGCCAAGAACCATCGTTCTTCTCTTCCAGCCGCTGGACCCGGTAGCCCTGGCTCTCGAGCCGGTCGCGGGTGATCGAATAGGTGTTTGGCTGGGGCGCCGGCGGCGCCATGACCGGCGCGGGCGGCGCGACGGGAGGCGGCGGCAAGGCGCCCGGCGACATGGTGTCGGGCATGCGACCGCCATTGCCGATCGATCCCGGCACGAGTTGCCCGAAGGCCGTGTCCGCCGCGGCGACCAGGGCCATCACGAAGACGAAGGTGAGCAGGGGTGGGCGCATGCTGTTTATATAGGGAGGCCGCCCCGGTCTTGCTAAGAGGGGGCGGGGGAGCCGAATGAAGATCAAGGGCGCGGCGTCGCGCAAGCTACTTTCCGATATCCTGGCGACGGCGGCCCATGCCACGCCCCTGCCCAAAGTCCTGGGCCCCGTCAGCATCGTCTTCATGGGCATCGGCGCGATCATCGGCGCCGGCATCTTCGTCCTGACCGGCACGGCGGCCGCCCTCTATGCCGGGCCCGCCGTGGTCGTGTCCTTCGTGCTGGCCGGCATCGCCTGCGTCTTCGTGGCGCTCTGCTATGCCGAGCTTGCGGCGCTGATGCCTGTATCGGGCAGCACCTACACCTACACCTATGCGAGCCTCGGCCAGCTTGCAGCTTGGCTGGTCGGCTGGAACCTCATTCTCGAATATTCGATCGGTGCGGCCGCGGTGGCGGTCGGATGGGCGGGCTACTTCAACGGCACGCTGGCCTCCATCGGTCTCGCCATCCCACCCCAGCTGGCGAGCTCGACCGGCCAGGCGGTCCAGCTCGCCGACGGCACGACGGCCACCGCGATCGCCAATCTGCCGGCCGCGGCGATCGTGGCGCTTCTGACGGCCCTGCTGGTGCGGGGTACCCGCGAGTCGGCGCGCCTCAACAATTTCATGGTCGCGCTCAAGCTGATCGTGATCCTTGCCTTCATCGGCTTCGGGATCGGCCACGTCTCGGTCGTGAACTGGCAGCCGTTCGTGCCACCGAATACCGGTACCTTCGGGACCTTTGGCTGGAGCGGTGTCCTGCACGGCGCCTCGGTCGTGTTCTTCACCTATATCGGCTTCGACGCCGTCTCTAACTGCGCGCAGGAAGCAAGGCGGCCGCAGCGTGACATGCCGATCGGAATCCTGGGTGCGCTCGCGATCTCAACGATCCTGTATATCCTGGTGGCGGGCGTGCTCGTCGGCGTCGTGCCGTACCCTGAACTGAACGTGGCAGCACCGGTCGGGCTGGCGGTCGATCGTATGGGCATCGGCTGGTTCGCCGCGCTGATCCAGCTCGGCGCGATGATCGGGATCACGACGGGGATCCTCGTGCTGCTCTATGGTCAGGGCCGGATTTTCGCGACCATGGCGCATGACGGGCTGATGCCGTCTCTGTTCAGCCGCGTGCACCCGAAGCTGAAGACGCCCTGGCTGAGCCAGATCCTGATCGGCGTGATCGTGGCCGCAATCGCCGCCGTGGCCCCGATCGAGACACTGAGCGAGCTGGTCGGCGTCGGCACGCTGTTCTCGTTCCTGATGGTCTGCGCGTCTGTGGTGCAACTTCGTCGTCTGGAGCCGCATGCCGCCCGGCCGTTCCGGGTGCCGGCCGTGCCCCTGGTCCCGATGCTCGGCATCCTGTCGTGCCTTGGTCTGATGATCGGCCTGGCGCCGGTGACCTGGGCGCGACTGCTCCTCTGGATCGCGATCGGCCTGGTCATCTACTTTGCCTATGGCCGATCTCGCGCCTCCGGTCGCCTCACCGCCCTCAAAGCAGGGAGTGACGCTTCCGCGTGAGCGGCACCACGACCACACTGGCACCGGGCCGGGCGATGGCTTCGGCGACGGCGGCCGTGACCTCCGCCCCGGTCCTGGCCAGCTTCGCGGGCGCTCCATAGCCCTTCGCCAACGCTTCGAGATCGATACCGGGCAGGTCCAGGCCCGGCACGTTCGGCGTCTCCTCGAGTTCCGCGAAGGATTTCAGGATGGCGTACTCATGGTTCTGCAGGACGACGAAGACGACGTGGGCCTTCTGCTGCACGGCCGTGTAGAGCGACTGGATCGAATACTGGAATGAGCCGTCACCCATGAGGGCGATGACGGGGCGATTGCGGCCGCTGCTGCGTTCCGCCAGCGCAAGGCCGACCGCGGCCGGCATGTCCCAGCCCAGGCCGCCAGAGGCGAAGGTGTAGAAGCAATCGGGCTTGTCGATGCGGAACTGGTCCTGCATGTCGGTCACGACCGATGGCGCTTCCTCGACCAGGACGTAGTCGGACGGACAGGCGCCGCGCACGGCGGCCATGATGGCGTCGCCCGCCAGGGGCTGCGCATCCAGGTCGGGCTTCTTGGGAGCCGCGCGCAACGGCGCGGCAATGGACGAAGTGCGCTTCCTGATCAGCGGCTGGATCGCCTCGAGGAACAGCCGAGCGTCAGAGACCAGGCTGTCGCCGACGGGCGCCTTGGACGACATGTTGGGATCGTCCGTCACCTGCAGAAGGTGAGTGCCCTTCGGAACGTAGTCACCGCCGACATAGGGATAGTAGCGAAACACAGGTGCGCCGATGACGATCACCAGATCGTGGCCTTCGAACTTCCTGCCCAACGGCCCGATGGCCGCGGGCAGGGCGCCGGCATGTTGGCGGTGAGTTTCCGGGAACGGGGTCCGTTCGGCGAACGGCGCCGTCCAGACGGGTCCGCCCAGCGTCTCGGCGAACCGGATGCCTTCGTTCCAGGCCTGGCTGCGGGCCAGGTCCGATCCATAGACGATGACGGGCGACCGGGCCGCGTTGATGCGCTCCGCGAATTCGGCGACGCGTGCCGGATCGGGTCCCATTCGCGTGGTGATCGTGCGGAACACCTCGATCTCCGGCATGGGCTTGTCCCAATCGTCGAGCGGAAGGGACAGGAAGACCGGACCGGATGGCTGCTGCATGGCCGTCGCATAGGCGCGCATGAAGGCAGCCGGAATATCCTCGGCGCGTGCCGGCTCGTAGGCCCATTTCACCCACGGCCGCGGCAGGTTCGCGGCGTCGATGTTCGTGAGCAGCGGTTCGAGCAGGAGCATCTCGCGCGTCTGCTGGCCGGCGGTGATGATCAGGGGCGTCTTGTTCTGGTAGGCCGTGACGATGCAGCCCATCGCATTGCCCATACCGGCGCCGGTATGAACGTTTACGATCACCGGCTTGCGCAGGCCCTGGGCGATACCGTCGGCAATGCCGACGACGCTCGCCTCCTGGAGGGCCATCACATAGTCGAAGTCCTTGGGGAAATTCTTGAGAAAGGTCTCTTCCGTCGAGCCGGGATTGCCGACGACGGTCGTGAGCCCAAGCTTGCGGAGCAGATCGAAGGTGACGTCCTTGACTGTGCGCATGCAGCTACTTTCTTCACCGTTGAGGGGAGCGCCACATCGTATCGGCTAACGACTAGGGATGGCAGCCCGGAAACGCGGTTTCAGAGTATCCCAGCATGCGTGTGACTCCTACTGCTCAGGAACGTCGCCCGGGGTGTCGGGGGTCACGGTGATCGCGGCAAGGGCGACGGCGGTCTTGTTCATTCTTCTCCCATGATTTCCGGAATGTGATGCGCTGTTGGCAAACAACTCTGCCCTTGCAGAGTGTTGCATGAAGACTTCGAAGCCATTCCCTCGACCCGCACATTGGCTGCGCCAATGCCTATCCATTCCTGTAAGTGAAGGGCGATGGATCCAGGCTCTCTCATCCTCGGCCACGCCGGCCTGTTTGCCGCCGCCTTCCTGGCTGCCACGGTCATTCCGTTCCAGTCCGAACTGGTGTTGGTCGGCCTGCTGGTGGCCGAGCCGACGCATTGGCAGACCCTGCTGCTCGCGGCGTCACTCGGAAACACGCTGGGTTCGGTGGTCAACTGGGTGCTCGGGTGCCTGATCGAGCGGTTCCGCGATCGATCCTGGTTCCCGGTGAAGCCGCGCGACTATGAGCGCGTCGAGCGCTGGTATGCCCGCTGGGGCGTATGGTCCTTGCTGTTCGCCTGGCTGCCGATCGGTGGCGATGCGCTCACCGTGGTGGCCGGCGCGCTCCGGACGCCCCTTCTGCCGTTCGTCCTGCTGGTCGGGATCGGCAAGACCGCGCGTTACGCCGTCCTGGTCGCGGCGACCCTGGGTTGGCTCGCTTAGCGATAGGGAGCTGGCACCGATATTGCTTCCTCCGTCGTGTAGGACACGTCAGGGGGAGGCACATATGCAGTCATCATCGATTCGCCGACGCACAGGATTGGCAGCACTTGCCCTGACGCTCCTGCTCGGCGGGCCGGCGCTCGCCCAGGACAAGGTCCGTTTCCAGACGGACTGGATCCCGTCGGGCGAGCACGCGATGTACTACGGGGCCTGGAGCAAGGGCATCTTCGCCAAGCACGGCATCGACATCACCATCACGCGCGGCTACGGATCGGGCGACACCGTCACCAAGGTGGCTGCGGGCGCGGCGGATTTCGGCGTCGCCGATATCTCGGCCGTCATGACGGCGCGGGCCCGGACCAACGTGCCGATCAAGACGATCGCCGTGCTCTACAATGAATCGCCGCACTCGCTGTTCGTGCTGAAGAGTTCCGGCATCACCAACTTCAAGGGCCTGGAAGGCAAGAAGATCGGCATCACGCCGGGCAACAGCCATCGCTTCTACTTCCCGGAGGTCGCCAAGAAGGCGGGGACGGATCCCAACAAGCTGATCTGGACGAACATGGATGGAGCCGCGATGGCGGCCCAGCTCATCGCCAAGAACATCGACGCGGCGCCGTTCTATTCGATCCATTATTACTACATCAACAAGGCGGCTGTTAAGGCGGGCCAGGAGATCCTTCCGCTGCCCTTCGTCGAGGTCGGCTTCAAGATCTATGCGGCGAGCCTTATCACCACAGACAAGATGATTCAGGACAAGCCCGACCTGGTGAAGCGTTTCCTGGCCGCCACCAAGGAGGCCTTCGAATGGGCCGCAGCGAATCCCGAAGAGGCCTGCAAGCTGCACGTCGTGCGCTTTCCCGAGGTCGAGCTCGACGACTGCATGGGCAGTGTGAAGGCGGTGATGAAGTTCGTCTTCAACGACCACAGCAAGGAGTTCGGCTGGGGCAAGGAGAGCCCGGACCGGCTCAAGTTCTCCTGGGAGACCATCGCCACGGCCAACGAACTGAAGCCCGAGTTCGACTACAAGACCGCGATCGATACGAGCAAGGTCGCTAAGTAGGCGATTCGAAGTGATCTCCATCAACCGGGTCACGCGCATCTTCAATAGCCGTGACGGCGATCAGGTCACGGCGTTGCAGGACGTGTCGCTCGAGATCGGGCGCAACGAGTTCATCACCCTCGTGGGCCCGTCCGGCTGCGGCAAGTCCACCCTGCTGCGCATCGTGGCCGGGCTGATCCTGCCGACTGCAGGACGGGCTTCGATAGGCGGGGAAGAGATCACCGAGCCGCGGGCGGAAACGGGCATCGTCTTCCAGGCGCCGACCCTGCTCCCCTGGGCCAGTGTGCTGGACAACGTGCTGTTCCCGTTGCGCATGATGCATCGCATCGACTCGACCAGCACCGACAAGGCGATGGCGCTGCTCAAGCTGGTGGGCCTCACGGGTTTCGAGAGCAAGTCGCCGCGCGAGCTGTCGGGCGGCATGCAGCAGCGCGTCGCGATCTGCCGCGCCCTCGTGCACGATCCCGACATCCTGCTGATGGACGAGCCGTTCGGGGCGCTCGACGCGTTGACCCGCGAGGAGATGACCATGGAGCTGTTGCGCATCTGGAGCGAGCGGCCCAAGACCGTCCTTTTCGTGACGCACTCGATCACGGAGGCCGTCGTGCTGGCCGACCGCGTGGTCGTGATGTCGCCGCGGCCCGGCCGCATCGCCGAAATCATCGATATCGGCCTGCCGCGCCCGCGCAGCTTCGAGACCGAGGCCACGCCGGAGTTCCACGAAGCCAGCCAGCGCATCCGTCAACTCATCTTCGGGACACGCCATGTCGGTTCAGGTCGCGCCGCCGCTTGAGGAGCGGCAGAAGCCGCCCCGACGACGCAAGAGGAGCGCCGCCCTCTACGAGGTGGTGCTGCCTCTTATCGCCACTGCTGGCCTGTTCCTGCTGTGGGAGGCCGCCTGTCGCGCTTTCGCGATTCCAGGCTACCTCCTGCCGGCGCCGACCGACATCTGGAAGGACACGATGGCCATCGGGCCCACCGTGGCCGGACATACCGCAGCGACCTTCAAGACGGTCATGCTGGGCTTCGGGGTGTCGATCCTGATCAGCCTGCCGCTGGCGGTCTTGCTGACCGCGTCTCCGGCCATCGCGGCGGCGGTCTATCCGTTCCTCGTATGGACGCAGTCGATCCCAAAGGTGGCGCTGGCGCCCATCCTGGTCGTGCTGCTCGGGACCAACGAGCTGCCGCGCATCGTCATCACCGTCCTGGTGGCGTTCTTCCCGCTGGTCATCTCGATTGCGACAGGACTTCTTTCGGTGCCGCCGGAGCTGATCGAACTCAGCCGGGCGTGTCGAGCTTCGAAGCTCAGCGAGTTGCTGCGGATCAGGCTGCCCTATGCGATTCCCTTCATCTTCGCGGGCCTCAAGGTGGCGATCTCTCTCGCCGTCGTCGGCGCGGTGGTCGCGGAGTTCGTCAACGCCGACGCCGGACTGGGTTTCCTGATCCAGACCTCGACGGCGTTCTTCAAGGTGCCTGTGGCGTTCGGGGCGCTTATCATCCTGTCCGTGATGGGCGTCGTTCTGTTCCAGATCGTGGTGGTCGCCGAACGGGTCTTCTTCCCGTGGTCGAGCAGCAATACGACGCCGGGAGCCTGACCGGCCGCGCAAGGGGAGAGTGTGACATGGCGAAAGCGCCGAAAACTTCGATGACCGTCATCCGTGGCGGTCGCGTGGTCGACATCAAGGGCCATACCGCGCCCAAGGCCGATATCCTCGTGAACGGCGACACGATCGTGGAAATCGGCGCCAAGGTGTCGGCGCCGGAGTCCGCCATCGTGATCGACGCCCGGGGCAAGCTGCTCCACCCCGGCCTGATCAACGGCCACACCCACAGCCACGGTAACCTCGCCAAGGGCATGGTTGACCGCGTGACGCTGGAGCTGCTCCTGACGGCCGCGCCCTACATGAGCGGCGCCCGCACGCTCGAGGACAAGTACCTGTCGAGCCTGATCGGCGCGGCCGAGATGGTGATGAAGGGGTGCACGGCCGCCTACGATCTCGCGGCCGAGTTTCCCATGCCGACGGCCGAGGGGCTCGCCGCGATCGGGCAGGCCTATGCCGATGTCGGCATGCGCGCGATGCTGGCGCCGATGGTCGCCGATACCAGCTTCTTCCAGGCCATTCCCGGGCTCATGGACCAGTTGCCTCCGTCGCTGCAGAAGCAGGTCGAGGCCTATCAATTCTCGCCCTACAAGGCGAGCGTCAAGCAGATGAAGAAGGCGCTGCACGGCTGGAAGCTCGACCGCCAGGGTGTGCATCTGGCCGTCGCGCCGACGATCCCGCATCACTGCAGCCGGGAGTTTCTGCTGGCCTGCCTGAAGCTCGCCAAGGACTACGATACCGGTCTCCATACCCATGTGTCCGAATCGAAGGTCCAGGTCGTCGCGGGCTACCGGCTCTACGGTACTTCACTTACGGCCTACATGGACTCGCTGGGTCTCGTCGGGCCGAAGTTCACCGTGGCGCACGGCGTCTGGCTCGACGGCGACGACATGAAGCTGCTGGGCGACAAGGGTGCCTCCGTTTCGCACAATCCGGGCTCGAACATGGTCCTGGGCAACGGGATCGCCGACATGCGCGGCATGCTGGATGCCAAGGTCAATGTCGGCATCGGCACCGATGGCGCGAGCTGTTCCGACAACCAGAACATGTACGAAAACATGCGGCTGGCCTCGATGGTGTCGAAGGTACAGGGGCCAGACAACCGCGAATGGATCACGACCGAGGAGGTGCTGCACGCTGCGACGGCCGGCAGCGCCCGGGCGCTGGGGCTGGGCGACAAGATCGGCAAGCTGGAGGCTGGCTACAAGGCCGACATCGTGTTCCTGGACCTCGGGCACATCAATTGGATCCCGTTCAACGATCCGACGAACCAGATCGTGCATACCGAGGACGGATCGGCCGTGCATTCGGTGATGGTCGCCGGCCGCATGATCCTCGAGGATCGCAAGCTGCTGAACGTCGATATGGCGCAGCTCGCGCGCCTCGCGGAGAAGGCCCGCGAGCGGCTGGAGCGGGGCCGCAAGCCGGCCAAGGCGCTCTACGACAAGCTCGAGAAGGTGGTGAACACGTTCTGTCCGGGGCTCGCCAAGCAGCCGCTACATATCGACCGGTTCGGCGGCGGGCACCATCACGGCTACCACCATCACCACCACCACCACTAGTAGCCGAGGCGCCAGCCTCTCTTGAGATAGCCGTGGCGCACCAGGCGCACCGCGACGATACCGTTCAGCGCGATGGCCCCAACCACGGTAATGAGCATGAGAAGCATGCCTTCCAGGGAGGAGCCGAACAGGTGCACGACGACGGTGAGCCCAAAGATGCCTCCGCCCGCAATGGCGATCATGGCCAGCAGGTCGATGAAGGCCAGGAAGTAGAGCCTCTTCGAAAGCACGAACAGGGGGCCGCTGAATGCTGCCAACGCATATGACCACTGGTCGATGACCACGAAATCGTCGGTATCGGCTTTGTCGAAGCGATAGGTCGGAAACAGTGCGTCTACGATCACTGGATTTTCGGCGGCTTTCAGGCGGAAATTACAGGGAAACCTATCATGAGCGATGCAAATGGGCCAGCGAGCGCAAGCCCTAAGCGGCGGTAACGCCGATCAAGCTGTCGTGTAACCAGAACATTGCGACATAGGCTGCCGTCCCGAGGCCCACGACAAGGAGATCGTTGAGCGACCAGCCGACGAGCGGGGCGCCGGCGTCGCCTCTGCGTTTCACGGCAATCCGGTCGTAGATCGCCCAGGCCAGCAGGCTGCCGAACAGCAGCATCGAGCCCAGGTCGCCGTTCACGAGGAGATGGGAGACCGCCCAGGCCTTCACGGCCACCAGCATGGGATGCCGCAGCAATGACTTGATCCGACTGGGCGGTGCATAGGTCGCAGTGAGGGCAACGAACGCGAACCAAAGCAGAAGCAGCGCGATGGGATGGAACAGCGAAAAGGGCGGGTTCCATACCTGGATGTAGCCCGCGCTGCGGTAGCTCCCGAACCCGATGAAGACCAGGATCAGACCGGCCGCGGCTACGAGGGAATACAGCGCCTTGTAACCGCCTTCACCGAGGCGGCCGATGACGGCCGCGCGTGTTCCCCGAAAGGTTGTAAGGAGATGGACGCCGAGAAAGAGGGCAAGCCCAATGAGCAAAATCGACATATGCCCCATATAGCACAAGCGATATTGCGCAATCGACGCAAATACCCGCTCACTCGAGCCGTTATACGACGCCGCAACTGCTATCGGGATGTCTGGGTAACATTGCCGGCCGCGTTTACCGACACGGCAACCTCGGCATCGTTCTTGGTGACGAGCCTGCCGAACTAGGCGATGTTGAAATAGTGCAGCGCCATCCCGATCAGGCCCGAGGCCACGATCGGATAGGCGGGGTTGATCTTTGTCCGCCACAGCAACAGGAAAACCGCCAGCGCGATCACGCCGAAGAAGACCTGGGTGATGGCACCCTTTCCCATGATGATGGCGCCGGCCAGGACGAGGCCGACCGCCACGGAGCCCAGACCGGTCTGGATGGCCGGCCGCCACCGCCAGGTCGCCAGATGGGTCCACAAGCGGCCCACGAAAAAAGTCAGCAGGCCGGTCGGCAAAAAGAAAGCGACGAGCGCCACGAGCGCACCGGGAATGTGGGCGACGGTGACGCCGATCGAGGCGACCATCATCATGTTCGGTCCCGGCGCGAGCTGACCCAGGCTGTAGAAGTGCAGCAGTTCCGGAAACGTCACCCAGTGATAGGTATCGACCGTGAGTTCCTTCATTTCGGGGAAGGCAGCCATGCCTCCCCCGATCGTCAGCAGGGACAGGTAGGCGAAGACGCCGGCAAGGTCCCAGAGCTGCTTCACGGGACGTCCTTGTCACGCGGCCGGTGCCACCAGATGGCGATGATCCCTGCCGCGATCAGCGCATACGGGACCGGCACCTTGAAGAAGGCGACCGCCACTGCGGTAGCCGCCACGAAAACATAGTCGGCAAAGGTCTTCAGCGTCTTGGCGCCGAGCTGGACCAGGACCACCAGGATGAGCCCGACCGCGCCCGCCGCGATCCCGTGCAGGAAGGCTTTCGACCAGGGGCCGTCTCCGCCGGCGCCATAGAGGAACCCGGCCGCGATCATGAGGCTGGCGCCGGGAAGGCACATGCCCAGGGTGGCGACGAGGGCACCCATGCCGCCCCGCAGGCGATCGCCCACCAGGATCGACATGTTTGTGGCGTTGAGGCCGGGCAGGGTCTGGCTGATCGAGAGCAGTTCGACGAACGTCACGTCGTCCAGCCAGCGCTGGCGCACGACCAGGCCGGTCCGCAGATAGGCGACCACGCCGCCGCCGATGCTCGTCGCGCCCATGACCAGAAAGACCCAGAAGAGCCTTCCGAGCGACGGACGGGGGATGGAGGTTTCGGCGACGCTCATTCGTGGGCTTGCGGCGGATTGCCCTTCAGGCGGTACACCGCGCCGGTCTTGGTCGTGGTCAGCGCCAGCCAGTCCGCGGCGACCTGCTGGAGCTCCAGGAAGAAGCGCTCGCAGTGGTTCAGGGACTTGTGCTTGATGTCGTCGGGGCCAGCGAACCGGAGCTGGAAGGCAAACTCGCCCACGAAGGAGTGATGGTCGCCGCGGGCGCGCCACAGGCCGAGATTGGCCGTCGCTGCCGTGTGATGGCCGAAGTCGAGCAGGCAGATGTCCTGCAGCAGCTCCTCGACGATCGTCTGGTTGACGAGGGAGACGTCGTTCGGTCCCTCACAAGAGATCGCGCCCAGGGTCGGGAAGATCTGGGTCAGCTCCGGCAGGGACATGTTGCCGAGCGAGGACATCACGATACGGGCCGCCTGGGGGGCTTGGCTGAGGCCGAACTCGACATTGTGCGACAGCAGACGCCGGATGCCGCCGAGCTTCTCCTTGAGCGGCATGACCTCGAGCTTGAACTTGATCTTGTACTTGCCATCGATGCGCGGTCGCACGTCGAGGGCCTGGGCCTTCGCCATGTTGTCGCTGCGATACTTGAAGACGATCTCGGGATCGCCGATCGGGAAGCCGTCCTCATACGCAATACGACGGCGCACGATGAAGCTGTTGTTATAGAGGTGGTAGCCGCCGGTATCGAGGAACAGGACCTCGCGCACCTCGGGCCGTTGCTGGGACTTGGGCGTGTGCTGGTAACCGACGCCGGTTGTCGCGGCGGCGCGCTGGACGAGGGCGGCAAACTCCTTGAACACGTGCGCAGAGGTGAAGCGGTCGGGCTTGAGGATCAGCTTGCACTGCAGATACTGGATTTCGTCGCAGCGGCGACCGTCGGCATAGGTCGTGGCCTGGCGATCGGCAAGCCATTGCGCGATCTGCCCGTCATCCTGATGTGAATGCATTGTGTCTCCCTATAGGCAGCGTAGCGCCGGCCTATGGCTCTGTCATCTGGGCCGATTGGGTTGCCTTGCCGTAGGTATCGACCTTGCCGTCGGTGAAGCAGACGTAATAGCGGTCGGACATCGACCAGGGCGTACGACTCCAGAAATCCTTCAGCACCGTGTAGTAGGCGCAATCCTTGCCCGGCGAATGGGTCGATGCTTCAGGCGGCCCCATGACCGCTCGCACCTGCTCGCGATCCATTCCGGCCTGGAGGCGCTCGACACTGTCGCCGTGTACGCAGCCGGCCAGAAGGAGGGACGCCAGCAGACAGGGTAGATACCTCATGGCATTCTCCTGTGATTAGTAGGGTTGGGCCTCGCCGCCAACAATTGTCATGCAGGCACCTGACTGGCGCAATTCCGAACGATGCGGTACGTCCGCAGGATGCAGGACCACACCAGATTTGTCGCGCCGGGCCTCCCGGCTTCGCTGAGCGGCGCCACCGCCGGCATGGCCGAGACCCCGATTTCCGAAGTGGCGATGACCGTGTTCGGAGACCCCGACGTGGTGCCGCTGTGGTTCGGCGAGAGCGACCTCGTGACGCCGGACTTCGTGCGCGACGCGGCGGCCAAGGGTCTGCAGGCAGGCGAGACGTTCTACACGTGGCAGCGCGGCATCCCCGAGCTGCGGAGCGCCCTGTCGGCCTATACCGAGCGGCTCTATCGCATCAAGTGTCCGGTGGAGCGCCTCACGGTGACGACCGGCGGCATGCAGGCCATCCTGCTGACCTGCCAGCTCCTGCTGGATCCCGGCGACAATATCGTGATCGTCTCGCCGATCTGGCCGAACATCACCTCGGCCACCAAGCTGGTGGGGGGTGTCCCGAAATACGTGGCCCTCGACCGCACGCCGACCGGTGGCTGGACGCTCGACCTGCAGAAGGTCTTCGACGCCGTCGACGGCCGCACGCGCGCGATCTTCGTCAACTCGCCGGGCAATCCCACGGGCTGGACGATGTCGACCGAGGAGCAGGCAGCGCTGCTCGAGTTCGCGAGGAAACGCGGCGTCTGGATCATGGCCGACGAGGTCTATGCCCGCCTGATCTACACCAAGCGGCCCGACGGCCGGCAGGTCGCGCCGTCCTTCCTCGAACTGGCCGGGCCGGACGATCCGGTCATCGTCCTCAACAGCTTCTCCAAGCCGTGGGCGATGACGGGCTGGCGCCTGGGCTGGCTCACCCATCCGGCGGCACTGGGCGACCAGTTCGCCAAGCTTGTCCAGATCAACACCTCGGGCGTTCCCGCCTTCCTGCAGAAGGGCGCGGTGGCTGCGCTGGAGCAGGGCGATGCTTTCGTCCACGAAATGGTCGAGCGCTGCCGCGCCGGCGGCGAACTTGTGTTCCAGCGGCTCTCCGCGCTGCCCAAGGTGAAGATCGCGCGGCCGGACGCGGCCTTCTACGCCTTCTTCTCGGTCGAAGGCGTTAGCGACACGCTGGCCTTCTGCAAGACGATGGCGAAGCAGTACAAGGTGGGCTTGGCGCCCGGCGAGGCCTTCGGTCCGGGCGGGCAGGGCAATGTCCGCCTGTGCTTCGCCTCGAGCGCGGCGCGGCTGAGCAAGGGCCTGGATCGCATCGAAGCGGCCGTCAAGGCGTTGTGATGCCGGCATGCCCGCACCTCCCTCCATCGTGGTCCAGCACCTGCGCAAGGTGTATGGCGAGATCGTCGCGGTCGACGATCTGAGCTTCTCGGCACCGCGCGGCGCGGTGCTAGGGCTGCTCGGCGGCAACGGGGCGGGCAAGACGACGACCATCGCCATGCTGCTCGGGCTGCTGGAGCCGACGGCCGGCAGCATCGAGATCCTCGGCATCGACATGCTGCGGCGACGCTACGCGGCGCTGCCGCGCATGAATTTCTCCTCACCGTATGTCGACCTGCCGCATCGCCTGACGGTGCGCCAGAACCTGCAATTCTATGGCCGGCTCTATGGCGTGAAGGACCAGCGGCACCGCATCGACGAGATCGCCGAGCACATGCAGGTCGCGGCCTTCCTCGACCGCCCGGCGGGCAAGCTCTCGGCCGGCCAGAAGACGCGCGTGGCGCTGGCCAAGGCGCTGATCAACCGTCCCGACGTGCTGCTGCTCGACGAGCCGACGGCCTCGCTCGACCCCGACACCGCCGACTGGGTGCGCGGCTATCTCGAAACCTACCAACGCGAAACCCACGCCACGATCCTGCTCGCCTCGCACAACATGGCCGAGGTCGAGCGGCTGTGCGACGACGTGATCCTGCTGCAGGCCGGCAAGGTCTTCGAGCGCGGTAGCCCGAGCGAGCTGCTCGAGCGGTTCGGCCGGGAGGACATGGAGGAGGTGTTCCTCGACATGGCGCGCGGCCGGGGACGCGGGCTCGACGCGCTGAAGCCGGAAGGAAAGACGCCATGAGCGGCTCCCTCCAGAGGATCTACGCCCTCGTGCTGCGCCACATCTATCTTTGGCGCAGTTCCGTGATGCGTCTGGTGGATTCGATCTACTGGCCGGCCGTGCAGATGGTGATGTGGGGCTTCATGACCCAGTACCTGCTGCCGCAGGCTTCGTTCGTGGCGCAGGCCGCCGGCGTGCTTCTGTCGGGGCTGCTGCTCTGGGAGGTCGTGGTCCGCGGCAACCTCTCGCTCTCGATTGCTTTCCTGGAGGAGATCTGGTCGCGGAATCTCGGCCATCTCTTCGTCAGTCCCATCCGCTCCTGGGAGCTGGCCGCCGGCATCATCATCGCATCGCTGCTGCGCACCCTCCTGGGCATGATCCCGGTATCGCTGCTGGCCTGGGCGTTCTTCGGCTATTCGATCTACACGCTCGGTCTGCCGCTGCTGGCGTTCTTCGTGATCCTGCAGATGTTCTCCTGGTCGATCGGGCTCGCCATGTCGGGCCTGGTCATGCGGGTTGGGCAGAGCGCGGAGAGCTTCGCCTGGGCGGCCGTCTTCGTGCTGATGCCGGTGAGCGGGGTCTACTATCCGATCTCGGTGCTGCCGAACTGGCTGCAGGTCATCGCCTGGGGATTGCCGCCGGCCTATATCTTCGAAGGCATGCGCTCCATCATGCTGGAGAAGACGGTCCATTGGGACATGCTGGCCCTCGCCTTCGGGCTGTCGGCCGTCTACCTGGTGATCGGCTTCCAGGTGTTCCAGTGGTTCTTCCGCTCCTCGCGCCGGGCCGGTTCACTCCTCGGACAGGGCGAGTAGAATGGGGCCGTTTCCGGAGGTGAGTGATGCTCAAGCACGTGATGATTCCCGCTGTTCTTTCGCTCGCCGCGGCAGCGTGCTCGACCGTGGACAAACTGGGCAGCGAGCCGATTACGCCGCCCAAGCCGGTGCCGGCCTGGTCGAGCGTCTACACAGTTCCCTATGACTCGATGGTGACCTGCCTCGCGGCTCCGGCCGCCAGCGGCTTCGTCGTGAACATCGAGCCTTCATCGGCGCCCGGCACGACGACGGTCCTCTACGTGCCGCAAAGCGCCCCGCAGGCGGAGTCGCGCTACGTCGTGAAGCGTGTGCCCGACGGCACAATCCAGGTCGACTGGATCCGCATCGGCACGGTGGGCGGTCTCGACTGGCTCGACGTCCAGGCTCGGCAGCGCGCCAATCGCTGCGGCGGAATCAGCTAGCTAGCGGGCATTCAGGACGGCGGTACAGGCTGCCGGCAGCTTGGGGCGGTAGGGCTTGGGCGGCGTGGTCGGCGGCACCAGCGGCGCCTTGCGGAACCACGATTCGAGCGCTTCGCCGCAACCGTCGTCGTGCGCATAGTCGGCCTGCGGCTGGCACTGCGGATTGCCGGGCGGACAGTAAAGACGAATGTGAAAATGCGAGTCGTGCCCGTACCAGGGCACGAGCTTGCGCAGCCAGGATCGGTCGCCGCCGGTGGTCTGGCAGAGCCGCTGCTTGATCCATTTGTTCACGAAGATGCGGTCGAGATTCGGCATCTGCGCCGCCGTCCGGAGCAGCAGGACATGCTGCTCGTTGAAGACCGCATCGTCGATGCCGCTGTCGTCGGCTTTCACCAGCGAACGCAGGCGCGGGTTTTCGCGGTCGGCCGGCGAGCGGCGCGCCCCTGGCTGTCGCTCGAACCAGATATCGGCGTCGAGCCCGATCTGGTGGCTGGCGTGGCCCGACGGGGCGGGACCGCCGCGCGGCTGGCCGATGTCGCCGATGTAGAGATGGGCCTGGCCGGCAGCCCGCATCTTCTCCGCCAGGGTCTTGATGAAGTCGATGGTGACGGGCTGACCCCAATATCGATTGCGGCTGACCCTTATGGCCTCGTAGCCCGGACCCTCCAGCGGCAGCGCCTGCGCCCCCTGGAGGCAGCCCGCGGTATAGAAACCGATCGACTGGGTCGGACCGGGTGCGGGCGTCTGGACCGTGGCCCAGTCGTCGGCGCGGGCCGCGTTGGTCAGAAAAAGGAGAGCCGCGAGCAGCGGAACCGCGAAACGCATCATCTTGTTGGCACGATAGTCGCTCGCTAAGACTTTGCCCATGACGGACTACGAGTTCCTCGAGATCGACCGGCAGGGCGCTGTTACCTTGCTGACCCTGAACCGGCCGCAGCGGCGCAATGCGCTGACGCACCGCATGATGCTGGAACTGGAGGACGCCTTCGTCGGCATCGGCAACGACGCGGCCTGCCGCGTGCTGGTCCTTCGGGGCGCAGGCGGGCACTTTTGCGCCGGGGGCGATCTCGACACGATGGCCGACCTGCCGCCCGTGCCGTCGGGTGGCACGGACCCGCTGCTTCCCAGCTATCGGCAGTTCGGCAATGCGCTTCTGGCCCTCGAGGCCCTGCCGCAGGCCACCATCGCCGTCGTCGAGGGGTCGGCGGTCGGGGCGGGGTTCGGCATGGCCTGCTGCTCCGACGTCGTGATCCTGCGCGAAGACGCCCGCTTCGGCATTCCCGAACCCAGGGTGGGGTTCATTCCTTCGCAGATCATCCCGTTCCTGGTTCGGCGGCTTGGAGAAGGGCCGGTGCGCGACCTCGCCGTGACCGGTCGCGTCATCGAAGCCGCGGAGGCCTACCGGCTCGGGATCGGGCGCCATCTCTGCGCGACCGGTGCCGAGGTCGAGGCGACGCTGCAGAACCTGCTGGACGACATTCTGAGGATGGAGCCCAAGGCGCTGGCCGTGGCCAAGCGGCTGGTGCTGTCCTGCGCGAAGAAGGATGATCTCGACGTGCTCGACGAGGCGGCGGCAAATCTGGTCGGGCTGCTGCGCCAGCCGGAGGCAGCCGAGGGCATCCGGCATTTCATGGCGAAGACCACGCCCTCCTGGGCCAAGAGGTAGATATGCGAAACTATCGCCACATCGAAGTGAGACCGGTCGCCGGTGCTCTGGGGGCGGAGATCCACGGCGTCGACATGGCGCAGGATCTCGACGCCGAGATCGTGGCGGAGATGCGCCAGGCTCTGCTCGACCATCTCGTGATCTTCCTGCGCGGCCAGACCGTGACGCCGCTGCAGCAGCTCGCCTTCGCGCGGAAGTTCGGCGAACCGGTCGAGTATCCACAGCTCAAGGGATTGCCGGAATCGCCGATGATCACGCCGGTGGTGAAGCTCGAACACGAGCGCAACAATTTTGGCGGCATCTGGCATTCCGACACGACGTACCTGCCGATCCCGCCGATGGGCAGCATGCTGCTGGCCCGCGAGGTGCCGCCGTTCGGTGGCGACACGATGTTCGCCAACCAGTACCTGGCCTACGAGGCGCTGTCGGACGGGCTGAAGGCGACGCTCGACGGGCTGATCGGAGTCAGTTCGTCGGCCAAGGCCGATGTCACCAAGACCCGAGAAGATCGCATGAAGGCCGCGGGCGCCGAGCTCAAGGTCATGACAGCCGAGCATCCAATCGTGCGGACGCACCCGGAGAGCGGCCGCAAGGCGCTCTATACGTCCGATGCCCATACTGCGCACATCAAGGGCTGGACGGAGAAGGAGAGCCTGCCGCTGCTGCGCTTCCTGTGGGAGCACCAGACGCGGCCCGAATTCACCTGCCGGTTCCGCTGGGAAGCCGGCTCGCTGGCCTTCTGGGACAATCGCTGCGCCATGCACAATCCGATCAACGACTATCACGGCTTCCGGCGCGTCATGCACCGGATCACGCTCGCCGGCGACAAGCCGAGATAGAGGGAGAAGGACATGTCCGGAGCGGGCGGGTTGCTGGCGGTCCTGGTGCTGGTCGTTGCCAATGGCTTCTTCGTGGCGGCCGAATTCTCGCTGGTGGCCGTGCGACGCAGCCGGGTCATCGAGCTCGCCGCGTCGGGGCGGATGAATGCGGCGGCCTTGGTGCGCGCCCTCGACCATCTCGACTCCAACCTCGCCGCCACGCAGCTCGGCATCACTATCTCGTCGCTGGCACTCGGCTGGATCGGCGAGCCGGCGATCGCGCATCTCATCGAGGCGCCGCTGGCCGAGATCTGGGGCACGACGGGGGGCATCAGCGCCTACGCGATCGCTGTCGGCATCTCCTTCGTCCTGATCACGGCGCTGCACATCGTGCTGGGCGAACTTGCACCCAAGAGCCTGGCGCTCCAGCGCAGCGAAGGGACGGCCCTCTGGGTGGTGCGGCCGCTCAGCCTGTTCCGCTGGCTGCTCAGCCCCGCGATCGTGGTGCTGAACGGCATGGGCAACCTGGTACTGAGACTGTTCGGCCTGCGGCCGGGAACCGGCGAGGAATCGCTGCACTCGCCCGGCGAACTCAGGTTGCTGGTCGAGGCCAGCCAGGATGCCGGGCTCCTGCAGGATGCCCAGGAAGAAGTCATGGTGCGCACGCTCGAGATCGGCAATCGCCGCATCGGCGATATCATGACGCCGCGCACGGAGCTCGACTGGGTCGACGTCAAGGACGATCGCGACGAGATCGTGCGGACGGTTCTCGAGAGCCCCTACGAGCAGATGCTGGTGGGAGATGGCAGCATCGACAACCTGCTGGGCGCGGTCACCAAGACGGACCTGCTGAACCAGGTTCTGCGCGGTGGCAGGCTCGATCCCGCCGCTGTCGTCGCGGCGCCCCTGATGGTCCACGAGGCCATGCCGATCTTCAAGGTGCTGGAGCAATTCAAGAAGACGCCGGTGCGGTTGGCCGTGGTGGTCGACGAGTATGGCGGCATCGAGGGCATCGTCACCCAGGCCGACTTGCTGGAGGCGCTGGCGGGAGACCTGCCGGAGGAGCCCGGCGAGCATCCCGACGTGGTCGGACGCGAGGACGGCTCGCTGCTGATCGACGGAATGGCGCCCGTCCATGCGACGCTGGACCGGCTGCAGGTCAACAAGCTGCCGGTCAGCACCAGGTTTCACACGATTGCGGGCTTTGCTCTGGCCCAGTTCGGCCATCTGCCGGTGGCCGGCGAGCAGTTCACCTATGAAGGCTGGACCTTCGAGATTGTCGACATGGACGGACGGCGCATCGACAAGCTGCTGGTGCGGCGGACACCGACGCTCGAGGCCTGACCGTCAGCGCGCCGGCGGATTGAGCGTGATCGTACCGACGGCGCTGCGCGCCGTTTCGGCGCGGGTGCCGCCGATGTTGATGTAGGCGAGATTCTGCCAACGCTCGACGAAGTTCCGGGCCCAGGGCGAGAGCATGTTGCCCGATTGGCCGAGCGGCGTCGCGAAGCGGCTGTTCTCGAGATCGCTGAAATCGTAGATGCCGCGATAGCCCGCGCCGTGAACGGCATCGAACGGCCGGTTCCCCCTGAAGGACGGGGAGGCGCGGTTCAGCGTCTGGTTGCCTCCGTCCGCAGGGTAGCGCACCGATGCGATGTTGCGCAGCAGCGGCACGCCGTCGAACAGCGGATGGCGGTGAACGGCATGGTGTTCGCGTCCCCATTCCCATTTGGTCATGTCGGGACCCTGACGACGCGAGATCCAGTCGAGTGCCCGGTCGAGCGCCAGCGCGATCGCCGTTTCGCACGTCTCGGCCACCTTGGTGCCGCCGTCGTCGCACCACCCCGGCTTGTCGCGCAGGATACGGACCATCAAGGGCACGTTGGGCACGGCGATCGAATTGAACAGGTCCTCGCCCAGCTCGTCGGCCAGCAGTCCGCGCTGCAGCTCGGTGATCCAGGCGTCGTAGATCAGCGGCTCTGGCCGGCTCGCCAGCATGAACATGTTCCAGCGGCTCAGCAGGTCGCGCGCCTGGGCGGCGCGTGCATTGCGCGGTGCGCCCTTCAACAGGTAGGGCAGCATCTCGGCGGCATCGAGCGTGAGATTGTCGGCTTGCATGACAATCATGCCGTAGACCGGATGACGCTCGACCTCACCCAGGAGCTGGGCAGCGCGGCGCTGGCGATAGGGCTCGGCCCAGTCCCTGCTGATGAAGTGGCGGTAGTCGTTGGGCACCAGGCGGCCGTTGGCGTTGACGATCAGGCCGCCCACCGGATTGTAGACGCGGGGCAGCTCTTCGAACGGCACGAAGCCTGCCCAATCAAACTCGGAGGTCCAGCCCGGTACCGGCATCGAGCCATCGCCCTTGCGTCGGATGGGCACGCGTGCCGGCGAGATCAGGCCGATATTCCCCGATGTGTCGGCATAGACCATGTTCTGCATCGGCGAGACGATGCGCCGGGCGGCCGACAGGAATTCGTCCCAATTCTGCGCCGAGCCGACGCGGGCAAAGCCCTCCGCCGAGGTGTCGGCGCCGTCGAGCGCGGTCGCCTGCAGGGCAAGCACATGTCCCTGCGGCGTGAGGTTCTCGCCACGGCGGACGAAGTCATCGATCACAGGACCGTGCCGCGTCTCGCGGACTCGCATCGTGACCGGATCGCCCCAGGCGACCTTGATGGTCTCGTCTCGGACGGCGAAGGGTCGGGCGCCGTCCGGTGTGATGTAGCGGTTTGGATCGGTCGGATCGACGCGCTCGACGAATACGTCCTGGCTGTCGAGGTTAGTGGTCGTGAATCCCCAGCCGATGGTTCCATTGTGGCCCAGCACGACGGCGGGCGAGCCCGGCGAGGTGGCGCCACGGATATCGAAGCCCGGTCCGACCAGACGGGCGAGGTACCAGACGCCGGGAAAGCTGAATCCGAGATGCGGGTCGTTGGCGAGAAGCGGCCGCCCCGAGACCGCATGAGCGCCCGAAAGGACCCATTCGTTCGAGGCCTCGCGCTTGCGAGTCACCTCGTTGTCGGTGCCGTGGAAAATCCGGTCGATATCGATGTCCTTCACGGCGGCCATGACCATCGACAGGGTCGAGTCCTTGCTGTCGCCGGACGGCTCGATCAGGAACTTCACGCCGTCCTCGCCGATCTTCTGCGACAGCCGCAGTCGCAGCAGTTCGGCCCGCCAGTTGCCGTCGAGACCGAGTGCCATGAGCTTGGCCCACACCAGCGAATCGGCCGGACGCCAGGGGTCAGGCCGGTAGCGGCCGACGGACAGGAGCTTGATCAGCGTGAGTTCCAGCCCGAACTTCTGATCATCGTGCGAGATCCATGCATTGACGCCCGCGGCGTAGGCATCGAGTCGCGTGCGCATGGCGGGCGAAAGGGCATTCACGCTCTCCGAGGCGCGCCGGTAGACCCCGAGACCGCGCATGGTCCGGTCGCTGTCTACGAGGCCGCTGCCGACCAGGCGTGGCGGCACGAGTTCTGACAGCCGTCCCTGGCCGATGCGGCGCATCAGCTCCATCTGCCAGAAGCGGTCCTGGGCGTGGACGTAGCCGAGGGCGAAGGAGGCATCCTCGATCGAGCCCGCGATGATGTGCGGGACCGCGTTCTTGTCACGCAGGATCTCGACCGGTGCCTTCAGGCCGGCCACGTCCATCGTGCCGCTGTAACTGGGCAGCGCGCCGCGCACATGGAAGTAGGTGCCGGTGAGGAAGACCGCGAGCGCCAGCGCCGTGCCGACCAGGAACTTTCCCAGAAAGGCGGCGACGCGGAGCAACAGGCTCACCGGATCAACCGCCCAGATAGGAGAGGATCGCGTCGCGGTCGCCGTCGAGGTCCGGCGCGGCCGGCCGTGTCGTCGGATCGGGGAAGGCCGACATCTTGAGCGGGTTGCCCGCCAGCTTCAGCATGCCGCCGCTGCCGTCCGGCACGTCGACCAGCATGTTGCGCGCGGCGACCTGCGGATGCTCGATGGCCTGCGCGATGTTGTTGATCGGGCCGCAGGGCACGCCGCCCTTCGACACGACAGCGATCCAGTGATCTGTCGTGTTGGTCTTCAGCACAGACTCGATTTCCTGCTTCAGCTTCGTCTGGCTCTTCTGGCGCAGCGCGTTCGATTTGTACGCGGGATCGGTCGCCATGTCGGAACGGCCCAGCGCCTCGCACATCTTGATGAACAGGCTGTCGTTGCCGGCAGCGATGATCATCGAGCCGTCGGACGTGGCGAAGGCCTCGAACGGGGTGATGGTCGGATGGCGCGCGCCTAGCGGGCCGGGGATTTCCTTCTCGACCGTGTAACGCATGATCGCGTTCTCGAGCAGCGCGAGCTGGCAGTCGAACATCGCGATGTCGACCTTGGTCGACTCGCCGGTCTTGAGCCGGTGCACGAGAGCCGCATTCACGGCGACGGCGGTATAGAGGCCAGCGCCGATGTCGCCGATCGACATGCCGACCCGGCTGGGCGGCTGCCCCTCGTTGCCGGTGATGCTCATGATGCCGCCCTGGCCCTGCATGACCATGTCGTAGGCGGGGTCCTTGGAGTTCGGGCCGGTGTGGCCGAAGCCCGACGCCGAGGCGTAGATCAGCTGCGGGAACTTGGCGTGCAGCGTCTCCCAGCCGTAGCCCAGTTTCTCCATCGTGCCGGGGCGGAAGTTCTCGACCACCACGTCGGCCTTCTCGAGCAGCTTCTCGAAGATCTTGCGGTCGCCGTCGGCCTTGAGGTCGAGCGCGATGCTCTCCTTGCCGCGGTTGACCGACGCGAAGTAGGTCGACTTGCCGTTCACGAACGGGCCGTAGGCGCGGGCATCGTCGCCGCCCTTGGGCGGCTCGACCTTGATCACCCGGGCGCCCATTTCGGCCATCAGAAGGGTGCAGTAGGGGCCCGCCAGGATGCGGGAGAGATCGATCACGAGAATGCCCGACAGCGGGCCCTTGGTATTCTGGGTCATGTCCGGTTCTTAGCCAGTGGATCGCCGCGAATCCAGCCACACATTGGCCGCCGCCGCCGAGATGACGATCCCGCCGCCAAACAAGGTGAGATCGTCCGGCTTTTCGCCATCGAACAGCCACACCCAGACCGGTCCCAGCACCAGTTCGAGCAGGCCCAGCAGGGAGGCCTGGGCGGCTGGAATGCGCTTCAGGCTCGCCATGTAGAGGAGCAGGCCGACCGCGAGCTGGCCGGGGCTGAGTGCGAACAGCCAGGGAAGCTGCGACCAGGTGACGTTCTCGGGAGTTGCAAAGGGCAGGGCCACCAGGCCTGAAATGAGGCCGGCCAGCCAGATCGAGGGGGTCATGCCGATGTCACGCCGGTGGCGGACCACGACATAATTGCCGCTCATGCAGAGGACCACGATGAGGGCGACGGCCATGCCGGCGAGGGCACCAGGCTGCAGGGAGCCCGCGACGCTGATCGCCAGGCCGACGACGGCCACCGCCATCGCAAGGATCGTGTGACCATGCAGGGGCTCGCCCAGGAAGATGCGGGCGGCGATGGCGGTGATGAAGGGCGTCGCGCCGAACATGATCAGCACGTTGGCGACCGGCGCGAGCCCGAGCGCCAGGATGAAGCTCACGAAACTTCCGGCGAGCAGAACGGCGCTGAGCAGCAGGGCCGGACCGCCATTGCGCACGTCGATCAGGACCTGCCGACGTTGCCAGATGAGCAGCGGCAACATGGTGATCACGAGAAGGGCGGAGCGCCAAAACGACACATCCCAAGCGGGAAGATCGATCTGCCGCACGATCACGCCCGCCGTGCTGAAGACCATCGCAGCGACGACGGCGAACAGCACACCGAGCAGGGCGGAACTTGGCGGGGCGGTGGACGTTTGCATCGAAACGAAGATGTGAATACGGACCGACCGTGCCCCCGTCCATCGATTCCCTGGATTTGCCACCCTTCAAGCCGCGCTTTCCGTGGTGCGGCGCGGACTTGCAGACCATCGCGGTGCTGCTGACGGGGGCCCGCGCGACGGATCTTGTGCCCCATGCGAGCGAGCGCATCGCGTTTCCGATGGCCGATCGCACCGGCGATATCCTCCCCGGGATACTCGATCGACCGGCGGGCAGAGCGGAAGATCCCTGGATTCCCGTCGAGGATTATCGGGAGTTCAACCGGGCCGACAATCCTTCTCTTGTGCCGCTGATGCCGCCGACGGGCGGGCATATCGGCTTCCATGCCCATGAAAGCACACGGCCGTGGTGCGATCTCGCGGTGGAGAAATTCATCAACCGGATTGCTATCATGAGGCCGTGATCCTCGATCTCCCGCCGTTTCGCCCGCGCTTCCCCTGGTGGGGTGGCGATCTGCAGACTTTGGCCAATTTCATAAGGCCACCGCGGAAAGACCTGGCGCCGCACACGTCGGAAAGGCTGACCGTCGACCTGCGCGACGGAACGGGCGACCGTCTCGCCTGCACCCTGAACCAGCCGTCCGTGCCTGCCGAGGGGAAGCCCCTCACGATCCTCGTTCACGGACTGACCGGCTCGCAGGAGAGTTCCTACATGATCAGCATGGCCCGTTGCCTGCTGGACGCCGGAGAACGCGTCCTTCGGCTGAACCTCCGTGGCGCCGGACCGTCGCGCGCAACCTGCGGCGGTCAATACTACGCCGGCCGCAGCCAGGATCTTCGTGCCCTGCTGGCGAACCTTCCCGCCGAACTGAAAGCCGACGGCGTCCGCGTCGTCGGCTATTCGTTGGGAGCTGCGATGCTGCTCAAGTATCTGGGCGAGGAGGGCGAGGCGGCTCCGCTGCTGGCTGCGGCGGCGGTCTGCGCGCCGATCGACCTGTCAGCGACCTGCCGCCGAATGCTCGAGCGCCGCAATTTCATCTACCATCGCCATCTGCTGGGAATGATGAAGATCGAGGCCACCGCACCGGGCGCGCAGCTTCAGGAGAGCGAGAGGTCTGCGATCCTCGGATCCCGCACCATCTGGGAATACGACGAGGTCTTCATTGCGCCCCGTCACGGCTTCGCCGGCGCGGAAGACTATTACGAGCGCTGCAAGCCGGTTCGCTTCATGGGAGGCATCCGCGTGCCGACCCTGGTGCTGGGAGCTCTGGACGATCCTTGGATTCCGGGCGCGCTGTACAGCGGCTACGATTGGGCGGCCAACAAGGCGCTGATGCCGCTGCTGCCGCTGTGGGGCGGCCATGTGGGGTTCCACGGCTCGGGCAGCCGGCTTCCGTGGAGCGCCCAGGCGGTGGCGAGATTTTTCGAGGCCAGGTACGCATGCCCGAAACAGGCCTCACTCAGGACATGATGCGGCGCTGATCATCGGGCAGGAGAGACCGTCATGAGGATCTTCGGACATGGGTGAGGCAGAGCCAATGGCGATGATCGTGGGCGTGGCCTGTTCCCTGGTCGCACTCGTCCTGGCATGGCGCGCCTATCGCGGCGCGTCGGAAGAGCAGGAGCAGCGCAGGCGCGACCGTGAGGACCGCGACCGTCGTTAGGAAAGGGCCAGCGGCTCGGCGGGCGGCCCATCGCGCAGCAGCGCCGGCAGGAGCCTGCCGAGGTCGAACGGCTCGAAGCGCTCGGCCGAGGCCGCGATTTCGTCGGCGGTCCACCAGCGGTGGCCCAGCGTCCAGCTTCGTTCCTTCTCGTCGAGGCCTGACGTGTCGATCTCGCTGCGGTCGGTGCGCGCCAGGAAGAAGCGCTCCCTGTGCAGCACGTCCTTGCCGCGCCAGCTCATGACGCGCTGGCGCGACCAAACCCATTGAGGGGGGCCGATCACCGGCAGCTTCGTTTCCTCGCCGGCCTCGCGCACCGCGGCCTGCGGGTAGTCCTCGCCGGGGTCGACCATGCCGCCGATCATCACCCAGAAGGGATCGAAAAACGGATTGGCCGGATCGAAGACCTGGGGGTCGTGGACGTTGAAGAGGAACAGCCGGTCCTGCGGATCGAGCAGGATCAGCCGGGCCGACGGGCGTTCTATCATCTGGACTTGAGCAGCCGCGCCGCGTCGATTGCGCCGTAGGTCAGGATGCCGTCGCAGCCGGCGCGCTTGAAGCCGGTCAGCGTCTCGATCAGCACTTTGTTCCAGTCGAGCCAGCCGCGATCGGCCGCGCCCTTCAGCATCGCGTATTCGCCGCTCACCTGGTAGGCGTAGGTCGGCACGCCGAACGCGTCCTTCACGCGACGCACGATGTCGAGATAGGGCAGACCGGGCTTGACCATCACCATGTCGGCGCCTTCCTCGATGTCGAAGCCCACTTCGCGCAGCGCCTCGTCCGAGTTGGCGTAATCCATCTGGTAGGTCTTCTTGTCGCCCTTGAGGGCGCCTGAGCTGCCGATGGCGTCGCGGAACGGGTTGTAGAAGGCCGACGCATATTTGGCGGCATACGACATGATCTGTTCGTGCTGGTAGCCCTTGGCGTCGAGGGCCGCGCGGATGGCGCCGATGCGGCCGTCCATCATGTCGGAGGGTGCCTGGATGTCGGCGCCGGCCTCGGTCTGCACGATCGCCTGCTTGACCAGGGCCTCGACCGACTCGTCGTTCAGGATGCGACCGTCGCGGACGATGCCGTCATGGCCGTCGCTGTTGAACGGGTCGAGCGCCACGTCGCAGACGATGCCGATGTCGGGGACGGCTTTCTTCGCCGCGGTGATGGCGCGGCAGACGAGATTGCCCGGATTGTAGGCCTCGCGCGCGTCGGGTGTCTTCGCCTTCGGGTCGGTCTCGGGGAAGATCGCGATGGCGGGAATGCCGAGGTCGCGCGCTTCCCTGGCCGCTTCCGCAAAGAGGTCGATCGAGAGGCGGTCGACGCCGGGCATGGAGGCGACCGGGGTGCGGGCGTTCTGGCCCTCCTGGACGAAGACCGGCCAGATCAGGTCGTCGACGGAGAGCTTGTGTTCGGCGACGAGCCGGCGGGACCATTCCTCACCGCGATTGCGGCGCAGGCGGGTCGTGGGATAGCGGCCGAGGGTCGTGAAACGGGCAGTCATGATCCGCCTTATCGCGCGAACCCGTGGGGGCCGCAATGCGGCTCCTTTTCCTGCAGAAAGGTGGCGCCAGAGTTGATACGGTCTCGGCCGCATGGATTTCAATCTCTCAGAAGACCAGCAGGCCTTCCGCGATACGGCCCGGCAGTTCGCGGCCGACCGCATGCTGCCGCACGCCGCGCGTTGGGACGCCGAGAAGATCTTTCCGGAGGAGGTGCTGCGGGAAGCCGCAGCCCTCGGCTTCGGCGGCATCTACGTGCGTGACGATGTCGGCGGCAGCGGCCTCAGCCGCTTCGACGCGGCCCTCATCATGGAAGAGCTTTCGGCGGCCTGCCCCAGCACGGCGGCCTATATCTCCATCCACAACATGGCCGCCTGGATGATCGACGCATTCGGCGATGACGAGCAGCGCCAGCGCTTCCTGCCGAAGCTCTGCTCGATGGAGCATTTCGCCAGCTACTGCCTCACCGAACCCGGGGCCGGCTCCGACGCCGCGGCGCTTGCGACGCGTGCCGAGCTCCAAGGCGATCACTATGTGCTGAACGGCAGCAAGGCGTTCATCTCAGGCGGCGGGCGCAGCGACATTTATGTCGTGATGCTGCGCACGGGCGGGCCGGGCGCCAGTGGTGTCTCGACCCTGGTGGTCGAGGCGGGAACGCCGGGCCTGTCGTTCGGCAAGCAGGAGAACAAGCTCGGCTGGAACAGCCAGCCGACGGCCTCGGTGATCTTCGAGAACTGCCGGGTGCCGGTGGCCAACCGGCTGGGGCCGGAAGGGCACGGCTTCAAGATCGCGATGATGGGGCTCGACGGCGGACGCATCAACATCGGTGCCTGCTCGCTGGGCGGCGCGCGCGCCTGCCTCGAGACCGCCTCGCGCTACGCGCTGGAGCGCAAGCAGTTCGGCAAGCCGCTGGCCGACTTCCAGGCGACCCAGTTCAAGCTGGCGGACATGGCGACGGAGCTCGACGCGGCGCGGCTCATGATCTGGCGGGCCGCCTCGCTGCTGGACGCGAAGTCACCGGAAGCGACGCAGGCCGCCGCCATGGGCAAGCGCTTCGCGACCGACATGGGCTTCCGCGTGGTCAACGAGGCGCTGCAATTGCATGGCGGATACGGCTACTTGAAGGATTTCCCGCTGGAGCGCTATCTCCGCGACCTGCGCGTGCACCAGATCCTCGAAGGCACCAACGAGATCATGCGCGTGATCATTTCGCGCCGTTTGTTGATGGGATGAAGAATGTCGGAAGCTGAAATTCTGTTCGATGTGAAGGACGGGCTGGGCGTCATGACGCTCAACCGCCCGAAGGTCCTCAACTCGCTGTCGCACGGCATCATCCTCGAGATGGAGCGCGTGATGCCGGAGTGGGAGAAGGATCCTTCCATCAAGGCGGTGGTCCTGCGCGGCGCCGGCGACCGGGCCTTCTCCGCCGGCGGTGACGTGGCCGGCCTCTATCGCGAGATGCGGGACAATCCGTCGGGTACGCTGCGGCGCGACTTCTTCCGCGACGAGTACATCGTCAACCGCCGCATCTACCGCTACGCCAAGCCGTGGATCTCGCTGATCGACGGCATCAACATGGGCGGCGGCGTCGGCCTGTCGGCGCACGGCTCGCATTCGGTGGTGACGGAGAAGTACCTCTTCGCCATGCCGGAGACGACGATCGGCCTCTTCCCCGATGTCGGCGGCGGCTATTTCCTGACGCGCCTGCCGGGTGCGCTGGGCACCTTCCTCGCGCTCACCAGCTACCGCCTTAAGGCCGCCGACGCGGTCTGGGCCGGAATCGCGCATGCCTTCGTGCCGAGCGCGAAGATCGACGAGCTGCAGGCGGCGCTGGGCGCGGCAGACCTGTCCGGCCCGCGCGCCGACGAAAAGGTCGATGCCGTCATCGCCCGGTTCCAGGCGGATGCCGGCGAGCAGACCCTGCCGGCGCTCATGCCGGAGATCGATCGCTGCTTCTCGGCCGAGACCCTGCAGGAGATCGTCGCCAGTCTGAAGAAGTCTAACAGCGAGTTCGCGCAGAAGCAGCTCGCGGCGCTCATGAAGCTCTCGCCGCTGTCGATGGCGATCACGCTGGAGCAGCTCAGGCGCTGCGCCAACCGGTCGTTCGAGGACACGATGACGATCGAGTACCGCATGTCGCAGCGCTGCATGCAGAAGGGCCACGACTTCTTCGAGGGCGTGCGCGCGCTGCTGATCGACAAGGACCAGAAGCCGCAATGGAATCCCCCGA
>CANIEC010000015.1 GCA_947466085.1 Rhodospirillales bacterium | reverse complement strand
TTCCGTGAGAAGCAGATCGCCTTCTTCGCCGAGATGGTGAAGAGCGCCGACATCCGCATCGAGTAGGGAGCAGGCGATGGCCGAGAACGATCCGCTGCTGGGACACGGTCGACAGATCATCGTGCGCGAGGACTGGCTCGGGCTGACCGAGGAGGAGATCCTCGAGCCCGGATTGCCGATCGTCGATCCGCATCATCATCTGTGGGAACGCGACGGCGGGCATTCCTACCTGCTGCCGCAGCTTCTGGCCGATGTATCGAGCGGCCATGACGTGCGTGGGACGATCTTCGTGCAGTGCGGGGAAATGTATCGCGCGGGCGGACCGGCCGACGAGCAGTCGCTGGGAGAGACCGAATTCGTGACCGGCGTCGCGGCGGTGAGCGCGAGCGGCCGTCACGGACCGACGCGCGCCTGTGCCGGCATCATTGGCATGGTCGACCTCACGCTGGGCGACCGGGTCGAGCCATTGCTCGAAGCGCATCGAGCAGCCGCGGGCGGTCGCTTCTGCGGCATCCGCAACCGAACCGCCTGGCATTCCTCGCCGGACGTCACGTCGAACCTCGTGATGAAGCCGCCGGGACCGCTCGAGCATCCGTCCTTCACCGAGGGCGCGCGGCGGCTGGCGAAGCAGGGTTTACCGCTCGACGTCTGGGCCTACCACACGCAGCTCCCGCATGTCGTGAAGCTCGCGCAGGCCGTGCCCGAGCTGACCCTCGTCGTCGACCATGTCGGCGGCCCGCTGGGCATCGGTCCGTTCCGCGGCAAGCAGGGCGAGGTCTACCCGGAGTGGAAGCAGCGCATGATGGAACTCGCGGCGCTGCCCAACGTGCGGGTGAAGCTGGGTGGCCTCACCATGTTCGTGAACGGTTTCGACTTTCACAGGAAGCCGAAGCCACCGGGCTCGGAGGAGCTGGCGAAGACCTGGGCGCCCTATATCGAGCCCTGCATCGAAGCCTTCGGCGTCGACCGCTGCATGTTCGAGAGCAACTTCCCGGTCGACAAGGGCCAGTGCAGCTACCCGGTCCTGTGGAACGCCTTCAAACGCCTGACGGCGAGCGCCGGCGCGGCCGAGAAGACCGCGCTCTACAGCGGCACCGCGACGCGCACCTACGGCCTCGACCGCCTGCCGGCGGCGCTGGCGGTCGATCTCCAGACAAGGTAGCACCCGGACCGTGCCCCTCAGTCGGCGATGATCTTGGGGGCACGGGCGGTGCGCATGGCCGGCTGTGCTATAAGCAGACATGTCCGCCGACCCGCCTCAAATGACCGTTCCACCCGTACGCTTTGGCACCTTGATCCTCGAAGCCGAGGGGTTGCGCGAAGCGGAAATGCGCCGCTTCGCGGAGCACATCATGCCGCGCGTGCATCATGCCTGATTCGAAGGTGATCCTCGGCGGCGGCTTCGCAGGAGCCGCAACCGCCATCAAGCTGGTGGAGGCGGGATATCCAGCGGGGCAGGTGACGATCGTCGAGCCTCGAACGCAACTCGGGCGTGGCATCGCCTACAGCACGTCGGATCTCGACCATCTCGTCAACGGGCCGGCGCGCATGTTCAGCCTGTATCCTGGCGATCCGGGACACCTGTCGCGATGGCTGGCCAACCATCCCGACAGGCGGGGCTGGACCGGGCCGGCCGATGGAAACTTCGACGCGAGTTTCCCGCCGCGCTACTTGTACGGCGACTATGTGCAGTCGGAAGTGGCAAAGACCGGGGTACGGCACATGGTCGATCGTGCCGTGGACGTCTCGCCGGAAGGCGAGGTCGTGCTCGCCTCCGGACGCCAGCTTCCGGCCACTACGATCGTCTTGGCGACAGGCCTGGTGCGAAACGAGTCGGGTTTCGCGATTTCCGATTCAGTTCGCTCGCAGGGGAGATACATCGCCGATCCGTGGGCCGCGAACGCCTATGATGAGATCGACGGCTTGGACGGCGATGTGGCGATCATCGGCAGCAGCCTTACGATGCTGGACATCGTGATCAGCCTGGAGAAGCGGGGCTTTCGGGGGCGTTACTTCACCTTCTCGCGCCGTGGCCTGCTCGTGCAGTCCCGGCGCGAGGTCGAGGCGTGGCCCGCTTTTCTGCGTCCCGAGAGCCTTCCCGACACGACGCGGGCCCTGTTGCGGGAAATCCAGCGGGAACGACGCGCCATCGCGACAGCCGGAGAGGATTGGCAGCGCCTGGTCCTGAGTTTGCGTCCGTTCATCGAGCCGCTATGGGCCAATGCGTCCGACATCGAGCGAAGGCGATTCACGCGCCATCTCAGGACCTTCTGGGACCTGGCCTTTCACCGCGCCGTGCCCGATTCCATGGCGTGGCTGGATCGCGTCATGAAGCAGGGTCGCTTCTTCAACATGGCCGGGCGTGTACAGGGACTGGCGCCGTCTGCGGAGCCCGGCGTCGAAGTGACCTGGCGTCCGCGCGGCGATGCTGAAAGCCGGAGTCGTCGTTTCGATCATGTCGTGAACGCCGCAGGGTATGAGGCGGACTGGCGGCGCTTGCCCGACGCGCTGGCCCGCAATCTCCTCGCAAGAGGCGCGGTGAGGCCTCATCCGGTCGGGTTCGGCATCGAGGCCGATGCCGCGACCGGTGCGGTGATCGGAAGCGATGGCAATCCATCGCGACGCCTGTATGCCGTCGGCCACCCGCTGCGCGGCGCAGCCTGGGAGGCAAGTTCCGTCCTCGAGCAGATCGAGGGCGCGACGCGCGTCGCCCGTGCCGTGTCGGCGGTCAGGATACGCGACGCGGCCTGAGGGCAGGCAAGTCGCGGCGTCACACCACCTTCGGCGTGACCTTCACGACCTTGAACGGCCGCTGCACGCCGTCATGCTCGGTGACGGACACGTATTCGCCCGTGACGAACCTGTGGGTGTCGAAGCGGAAGATCGGCTCGTCGTCGTCGTCTCCCGGCTGGTAGGAGAAGGCCCACTTGCCGTCGCGGCGATGGATCAGATGGCCGGTCTCGTCGTCGGCGCCTTGCCAGAAGCGGCGCACGGTGCAGGCTGCCTTGTGCTTGGTCCAGCCTTCGGCCTGCAGGTGACCGTCCGCATCGAGTGGGGCGACGAATTCATAGCCATGGGTCGAGCTGCCGTTGGGAAACTCGGGCGTGCGGGCCAGTTCGAGGATGATCTTCTTGAGCGGCATGAGTTCTCCTTGGGCGATGGCTCACTATGCCCGCCGGAATTCAACGGCCCATGATCCAGATCAATCCCGGCTACTTGCCTTCGGCGGCGTCCCGTTCGGCCTCGTCGAAGCTGGTCTTGATCATGAACCAGCAGAACAGGACGCCGAAGAGCGAAAGGCCGAGGCCGAAGGCGAGGATGCCGGTGTCCTTCGCGGCGCCCGCCATGAACAGCCCAAGCAGGCCCATCAGGGCGGCCATGGTTCCCATGATCCAGTAGGACATCATTTGCTCCTTGTGTCGTCGTCATCGAACAGAATGCGGCCCGCGGCGCCGTCGGGATCGTCGTACTGCCCGTTGCGCAGGGCCCAGAGGAAGGCGGCGAGAGCGATCAGGCCGAGTATGAGGGCCGCCGGCACCAGGACGAGCAGACTGTCCATCAGGACCTCCGGCCTTTCGTTCCACCGGCGCCGAGACGCAGGGCGTTGCCGATCACCAGCAGGGAAGACGAGGACATCGCCACGGCGGCGATCAGCGGCGTCACGCTGCCCAGGATCGCCAGCGGCACGGCGCCGAGATTGTAGAGCAGCGCCAGAGCCAGATTCTGGCGAACCAGCCGGTCGGCACGGCGCGCCACGTCGAGGATCTCGGCGACCGGCCCGAGCGCATCGCCCTGGAAGACGGCATCGGCGGCGGACTGGGTGGCCTCGGCGGCGGTGGTCGGCGAGATCGAGGCGTGGGCGGCCGCGAGCGCCGGCGCGTCGTTCAACCCGTCGCCCACCATCAGGACGCGTTTGCCCTGCGCGGCAAGGTCGGCGAGGCGTTGTGCCTTCTCCGCCGGCGTGACGCCGGACCGCCACTCGGCGATACCGGCGGCCGACGCCGCTTCGGCGACCGCGGCCTGCCGGTCGCCCGACAACACTTCGACGGCGAGGCCGCTCCGGCGCAGCGCGGCGACCGTTGCACTCGCGTCGGGCCGCAGCCGGTCGGCGAAGGCAAAGCGCACGGGCGAGCGGTGCGGCTGCGACAGCCACAGTTCAGACCGTCCGTCATCCGGTGGATTCGCGACACCACAGAAGGTCGCCGATCCGAGCCGCACGCCATCGCTCTCCAGTCCCGCGCCGGGATGTTCGACGACACGTGCGGCCGGAATCGCTTCCGGGATGGCCCGCACGAGGGCGCGAGTCAGCGGATGGCGGGAGTTGAGCGCGAGCGAGGCGGCCAGCCGCCGGGCCTCGGGATCGTCCGGTGCCGCCACCAGTTCGGGCCGCCCGAGGGTGAGGGTACCGGTCTTGTCGAAGACCACGTGATCGACCTGTGCCAGGCGCTCCAGCGCCGTCGGCGACAGGAGCAGAATGCCCGACCGCAGCAGTCGCGTGCTGGCCACGACCTGAACGACCGGCACCGCCAGCGCCAGCGCGCAGGGACAGGTGATGATCAGGACGGCCGTGGAGATCAGCAGCGCCCGGTCCCAGGCGAGGCCGGCCAGCAAGGTCCAGCCCAGGAAGGTGAGCAGGGCCGTCAGGTGCACCACGGGCGCATAGGCGCGCGCGACCCGGTCGGCGAGCGCCACGAAACGCGAGCGGCCGCGCTCCGCCGCCTCGACCAGGCGCACGATCTCCGAGAGCAGCGTGTTGTCGCCCGCCGCCGTGACCTTCACGCGCAGGACCGCGCCGAGATTGATCGTGCCGGCGAAGGCCTTCACGCCAGGAGAGGCGGGCTGCGGCAGGCTCTCGCCGGTCACCAGGGACGCATCCAGCGAGGACACGCCTTCGCTCACGATGCCGTCGGCGCCCAGTCGCTCGCCAGCGGCGACCAGCAGCACGTCGCCGGGAACGAGACTGTCGACGCGACGCGAGACCGTGCTGCCGTCGGCGCCGACCACCGTGGCGCTGCGGCTGGATAGCGCCAGCAGCGCATGCACGGCCTGACGGGCGCGGCCGCGCGCGCGGCGGTCGAGATAGCGGCCGATCAGCAGGAAGAACAGAAGGGTGATGGCCGAATCGAAATAGGCGTGCTGTTCGCCGGCCCAGGCCTCGTGCAGGCTGACGATGCACGCAAGCGTGACGCCGATCGAGATCGGCACGTCCATGTTGGTGCGCCCGGCGCGCAGCGCGTTCAGGGCCGAGCGGAAGAAGGGCCGGCCGGCATAGGCGACGGCCGGCAGGGCGATGGCCGCCGACAGCCAGTGAAAGAGCGTGCGCGTCGCGTCGCCCATCGAGCCGTCATGGCCCGCCCAGACGGCGACGGAGAGCAGCATCACGTTGGCCGCCGCGAAGCCTGCCACGGCCATGGCACGCAACAGCTCGCGGGTCTCGCGATCGTCGCCGGCGGCGGCCGCGATCGTGTCGTAGGGCGCCAGCCGGAAGCCCAGGGCGGCGACCAGTCCGGCGTGTCCGTTGGCGTCGGCGACCGGTCCCTGCCATGCCAGCGACAGGCGGCGTGTCGAGAGATGGACCCGCGCGCGGGTGACCGTGGGATTGCGCGCCAGCAGGCTTTCGATCAGCCAGACGCAGGCGGCGCAATCGAGTCCGTCGACCAGAAGCTCCAGCGAGGCACCCCCGTGTCCGTCGGGCCTGGCATAGGTGGTGAAATCGATTTCGAGCGGTTCGGGCCGGTGGGCACGCGTCTCTTCCAGCCGCCGGTAGAAGGCGCCGAGTCCGGCAGCGCCGATGATGGCGTGCGCGCTGGCGCAGCCCGGGCAGCAGAACAGCGCGTCCGGCGCCCCCCGCACCGTCTCGCCGCAATGCGCGCAGGTGCGCGCGACCGCGGGAGCGGCAACCGAGGGAGCGTAGAGGACCGCGTCGGTCACCTGAGGAACATCCGGCGCGTCTGCGCAAAACGCTGCCCGCCCTGCTCGACGGAGATGTCGACGTCCCAGTTGCCGCGTGCGGGCAGGGTGACATGGCCGGCGTGCCGCCCGATATCGACGGCGGCCATCGCAACGCCCACCACCGCGCCCTTCTCGGCCGGACGCACCAGCGCCACGGCGACCTGCGCGCCGGCGAGAGGCTGGCCGGCGCGATCGAACACGGCGATCTCGATACTGTCGCTGCCGGGCCGCCAGGTGGGTTCGACCCGCCAGCCGAGTGCATCGCGGGCCCGCTGGGCCGCGATGACCTCGTTGTAGTGCAGCCCCCGATCGCGCGGCTTCGGCGTGTAGAGCCCCGAGAAGGATCCGACCGCCAGCCCGATCATCGTTGCGTTGACCGCGAACACGATCGCGAACCCGGCAACGAAGAGCCAGGGAATGTATCGGCCGCGCGCGACATCGGTGGTGTTCATGATCCTGTCCTCAGCGTCCCGGGCCGACGAAGACGGCGTCGTGCGAGGCACGCCCGCCCGCCTCGTCGCGCACGGTGAAGGTGATGGGCTTCGCGCCCGACGGCGCCGCGGATGAAGGCACCGTGACGAACACGCGGAAGGTGCCCACGGCGTCGGGCTGTACCGTCAGCGTCGCCGTCGCGCCGCTGCCCTCGACATCGGCGCCGACGAAGCCCAGCTGGGCCGACGGCAGCCCGTCGATCTCGAGATGGACGTGCCGGGGCGCTCGGCGCTTGTTCAGCACCTTGACGGCGTAGGAGTTGCGGACGTCCCCGTTGGACAGACGCACGAAGTTCGGGTTGCGGTCGCGCTGGACCGTCAGTTCGGTATCGGTGCGCAGCGCGAAGGCCACCAGCATGACAATGGCGACGATGCCGAGCAGCGCGGCGTAGAGCAGGGTGCGTGCCCGGACCGGCCGCCACGCCACGGGTGCGCTGCGAGCCTCCTTCGCCTGCTGGGCGGCGAGCGTATCCCAGCGGATGAGACCGGTCGGACGTTCGACTTTCTCCATCGTCTGTGTGCAGGCGTCGATACACAGGCCGCAGCCGATGCATTCGATCTGCTGGCCGTCGCGGATGTCGATGCCCGTCGGGCAGACGGCGACGCAGAGATTGCAGTCGATGCAGTCGCCGCGGCCTGCCCAGCTGTCGCCGGCCTTGTGCTTGCCGCGCGGTTCGCCGCGCCACTTCTGATAGGTGACGATCAGGCTCTGCTCGTCGAGCATCGCGGCCTGGAAGCGCGGCCAGGGGCACATGTAGGTGCAGACCTGCTCGCGCGCCCAGCCGGCCAGGACATAGGTCGTCGCGGTGAACAGGCCGACGAAGGCGTAGACCTCCATCGACGCCTCGCCGCGGAAGATCTTCACCAGCGTGGTCGGGGCATCGACATAGTAAAAGACCCAGGCGCCGCCGGTGGCGGCGGCGATGACCAGCCACGCGGTGTGCTTCAGCGTCTTGCGGACGGCCTTGCCCGCCGACATCGGCTGGCGGTCGAGCCGCATGCGCTCGTTGCGGTCGCCCTCGATCAGCCGCTCGACCCACATGAAGAGGTCGGTCCAGACGGTCTGCGGGCAGGTGAAGCCGCACCAGACGCGGCCGAACAGCGACGAGGCGAAGAACAGACCGAACGCGCCCAGGATCAGGAAGCCCGTGACGAAGTAGATTTCCTGCGGCCAGATGACGACGTCGAAGAACCAGCCGCGACGATGGTCGAGATCGATCAGGATGGCCTGCGAGGGGGCGCCGGGGCCGCGATCCCAGCGCAGCCACGGCACGACATAGTAGAGGCCGAGAAGCACGACCAGCGTGGCCCACTTGATCTGCCGCCACTTTCCCGCGATGGCGCGAGGATAGACCCTGGCACGCGGGGCGTAGAGCGGCGGCGGCTCCGGCGTCGGCGGCCGTGGCGTGGTCCTGTCGGCCTGGCGGGCGGGGGAAGCCATCGTTCGACCTGCATCACCCCTAGCGGTCGCCGCCCAGCGCGTGGACGTAGACCGCCAGCATCTTCATCGTCGCCTCGTCGAGACGGCCGCTCCACGCCGGCATGCTGCCGTTGCGCGCGTAGAAGATCGAGCGGTAGATGGCGTCGCGGCTGCCGCCGTAGAGCCAGATCCCGTCGGCGAGATTGGGCGCGCCCAGCTCCTGGTCGCCCTTGCCGCCCGCCTTGTGACAGGCGACGCACTGCTCCTCGTAGATCTTCGCGCCCTCGGGCGTCGCTTTCGCCTTGCCCGACAGGCTGAGCACGTAGTCGGTCACGGCGGCCACCTGCGCGCCGGTGAGCAGCCCGTCGACGCCGAAGCGCGGCATCATCGACTGGCGGGACTTGTCGTCGGTGTTGCGGATGCCGTGCTCGATGGTGGCGTAGATCTGGTCGATGCTGCCGCCCCAGATCCAGTCGTCGTCCACCAGATTGGGGAAGCCCGTGCTGCCGCCACCGCCGGCACCGTGGCACTGCATGCAGTTGGTCTGGAAGGCCGAACGGCCGCCCGCCATGGCGAAGTTGAACAGTTCCGGATCCTTGCGGATGTCGGCCAGCGAGGCGGCGCGGATGCGGTCGACGAAGCCGGCGCGCTCCTTCGCCTGGGCACTGAGCTCCTGACGCAGGTCGGCGCGACTCGAGTAGCCCAGCAGCCCCTGGGTATGGCCGGTGAGCCACGGCACGGACGGATACAGGGCGCAATAAACGACGGCGAAGACGATGGTGGCGTAGAAGGTATAGACCCACCATGTCGGCAGCGGCGTGTTCAGCTCCTTGACGCCGTCCCACTCGTGGCCCGTCGTGTTCTGGCCGGACAGTGTGTCTTTCTCGATCTTGGTTGGCATGGCCAGTCCTTCAGCGGTCGTCGTCGAGGGGGATCCGGGCGTCTTTCTCGAAACGCTTTCTGTTGCGTGGCCGCAGGGCCCAGAAGACGATCAGGAGAAAGATGATGACGGCCCAGACCGTCCAGAAAGAGGCGAGGAACTCGTGCAGGCTTTCGAGGGTCATGGCGGGCTCCTCTCTATTGCTTGAGCCGGTCGGGCGGGATGTCGCCGAACTGCACCAGCGTGCCCAGCATCTGCAGGTAGGCGACCAGCGCATCCATCTCGGTGATCGTGGTCGTTTCGCCGTTGAACTTGGCGACGGGCGCGCGGGGATAGCGCTTCTGCATGGCCGTCGGATCGCGGTCCGGATCGACCTGGGCCTCGAGATCGGCGCGCGCGTTGGCGATCATCTCATCGGTGTAGGGCGTGCCGACGCTGCGCAGCGTGCGGAGATGCTGGCCGATGTCGGAATAGTCGAGCGGCCGGTTCGCGATGAAGGGATAGGCCGGCATCACGCTCTCCGGCACGACGGCGCGCGGCGACACCAGATGGGCGACGTGCCAGTCGTTCGAGTAGCGGCCGCCGACGCGCGCGAGATCCGGTCCCGTGCGCTTGGAGCCCCACTGGAAGGGCTTGTCGTACATGCTCTCGGCCGCGAGGCTGTAGTGACCGTAGCGCTCGACCTCGTCCTTGAAGGGACGGATCTGCTGGCTGTGACAGAGGTAGCAGCCTTCGCGGATATAGATGTTGCGGCCCAGCAGCTCGAGCGGCGTGTACGGACGGACACCGTCGACGCGCTCGATCGTCGTTTCGACGGTGAACAGGGGGATGATCTGCACCAGGCCGCCGATCGATACCGTGATCAGCGTCAGGACGAGCATCAGGATGACGTTCTTCTCGATCGTCTCGTGGCGGATGAACATTCGAAAACTCCTCTTACGCCGCGAGTGCCGGTTGGGTCTGGGTGGCGAACGTCTCCGTTTCGGTGCGGATGGTTCGCCACATGTTGTAGGCCATGATCAGCCCGCCGCTCAGGAAGCAGACGCCCCCCAGCAGACGGATCAGGTAGAAGGGATGCATGGCCGCGACGGTCTCGACGAACGAGTATTGGAGGAACCCGAGCTCGTCGTAGGCACGCCACATCAGGCCCTGCATGATGCCGCTCACCCACATCGCCGTGATGTAGAGAACGATGCCGATGGTCGCGATCCAGTAGTGCCAGCTGATGAGGCGCGTCGACCACATGGCCGGGCGGTTCCACATCTTCGGGACCAGGTAGTAGAGCGTGCCGAACACGATGAACGCGACCCAGCCCAGCGCACCGGAGTGCACGTGGCCGATCGTCCAGTCGGTGTAGTGGCTGAGCGAGTTGACGGCCTTGATGGACATGACCGGCCCCTCGAAGGTCGCCATGCCGTAGAAGCCGACGGCGGTCACGGAGAAGCGCAGGCCCGGGTCGGTGCGGAGCTTGTCCCACGCGCCCGACAGCGTCATCAGGCCGTTGATCATGCCGCCCCAGCTCGGCATCCAGAGCATCACCGAGAAGGCCATTCCCAGCGTCTGGGCCCAGTCGGGCAGGGACGTGTAGTGCAGGTGATGCGGGCCAGCCCAGATGTACATGAACACCAGGGACCAGAAATGGATGATCGACAGCCGGTAGGAGTAGACCGGCCGGTTCGCCGCCTTCGGGATGTAGTAGTACATCATGCCGAGGAAGGCCGCGGTCAGGAAGAAGCCGACGGCGTTGTGGCCGTACCACCACTGGATCATCGCGTCCTGGACGCCCGACCACGCGCCGTAGCTCTTCGTTCCCGTGATCGAGACCGGCATGGCCAGGTTGTTGACGATGTGGAGCATCGCGACGGTGATGATGAAGGCCAGGTAGAACCAGTTGGCGACGTAGATGTGCGGCTCCTCGCGCTTCATCACCGTGCCGACATAGGCGATCAGATAGGCCACCCACACGATGGTGAGCCACAGGTCGACGAACCATTCGGGCTCGGCGTACTCCTTGCTCTGCGTGATGCCGAACAGGTAGCCGAGCGCCGCGGCGACGATGAAGAACTGGTAGCCCAGCAGCACGAACCAGCCGAGGGCCTCGCCGCCGAACAGCCGCGCGCGGCAGGTTCGCTGCACTATATGAAAGGCCGTGCCGATCAGCGCGGTGCCGCCGAAGGCAAAGATGGCGGCGGACGTATGCAGCGGCCGCAGTCGGCCGAACGTCAGGTACGGGCTGTCGAAGCTGAGCTGCGGCCAGACGAGCTGGGCGGCGATGACGACACCGACCAGGAAGGCCGCGATGCCCCAGAACATCGTCAATATGACGGCCGCGCGGATCACGTCCTCGACGTAACGTGGCGCCGGACGCTGGTCGGCTGTCAATACGGCTTGGCTCGGCATGCTCACTCCCCGAATGGTCGCAGGGACACTAGGAGGTGGCGCCGGTCGCTCCCTTGATTTGGGTCAAGGCCGGTGCGCCGAGTGACGGATCAGAATGACGCATGCAACCTGAATGTGAGGCGCCATGAGCGAGACCATTGCTGTGTTTCCGACGCCCCGGCCACTCATCCGGCGTGTTCCCGTCGATCGTCCCTGGAGATGGCTTGCCGCCGGCTGGCGCGACATGGTGGCCGCGCCCGGCGCCAGCCTCGCCTATGGAATCGTGCCGGTGGCCGCCGGCTGGCTGGCCATCGTGTTGATGCTGCGCCTCGATCTGCCTTATCTCGTGCTGCCGCTCAGCGCCGGCTTCTTCTATGTCGGCCCCTTCATCGCCACCGGACTGTACGAGATCAGCCGCCGCCTCGAGGCCGGGCAGCCGGTCGATGGCAAGTCCACCCTGATGGCCTGGCGGCGCAATCCCGAGCAGATCGCGCTCATGGGGGTGCTTCTCCTCCTCTTCCATCTGGCCTGGATGAGAATGGCGCAGCTCCTGTTCGCCCTCTTCGAATTTCGGACCGTCCCCTCCTGGGACCGCTTTCTCGACCTCGTCTGGACGACCTCGAAGAGCCTGCCGTTCCTGGCACTGGGCATCGGCCTGGGTGCTTTTCTGGCAGCCATCGCCTTCGCGATCGGCGCCTTCTCCATTCCCTATCTGCTGGACCGGCGGAACTCGAACATTTTCGAGGCGATCGCGACCTCGGTGGCCGCGACCCGCCTCAATTACCGGCCGATGCTCCTGTGGGCCTGTCTGATCGTGTTTCTCACCGGCCTCGGCATGATCCCGGGACTGCTCGGCCTGGTCGTGACCCTGCCGCTGGTCGCCCACGCAACGTGGCACGCCTACCGTGACGTCATCCACTTCGAGCCGGAGCCTGCTTCCTGACGCTGAAGCGCGGCAGGGTGAGCTACGTAGAGTCCCCTAGTTCAATTCCGGAATTGGCGGCTGGCGCACATCCCCTTAGCCAGCTGTCCAGAGCAGGAGCGCCACGCGCAGTGACGGCGTGGGTGCAGGAGGGCGACATGACCAGGCAAATCAAGAGGATGACCTCCGAGGAGTTGGTCCAAGACGTCGGGTCCGTTGGACTGTGGCTGTTCGCCGCCATCCTGCTGGTTCTGGCTACGGCTGCTGCTCTCGAGTCCATCGCGACCCGCTGAATTCTCGATAGTCGGGGCTGCTGGTGTCTTTCCGCTTCAAGTCGACTCGCGCCCCCTCATCCTGAGAGTCTGGCCGGAAATGAATGCAACCAAAAACAGCGGGTCATGAACGGACCCGATAACCTCACCCTTCGAGACGTGCTCCATCGGAGCGCTCCTCAGCATGAGGTTGAGGTTGGTATTGGTGAGTCGATCGTACTCGGAAAGACCCTAGAGCCTCTGGCTCGCCAGGGCGAGCATGACCAGCGCGTTGCCGGCGAGGAGCGGCGGGCTGACCCATCGCGCGATCGTCCGCAGATGCCGCCGCATGATCAACCCGCCCCAGCCGACGGCGACGAGCGCCGGCACGGTCCCGAGCGCGAAGCAGGCCATCGCGATGGCGCCCGACACGACCGAGCCGGTGCCGGCCGCGCCGGCCAGGGCCGCGTAGAGAAGACCACAGGGCAGGAAGCCCAGGATGACCCCCAGCCCGTACCGCGCGAGCGCGGTGCGCGAGGCGGAGAGCGGGCCGGCGAGACGCGCCAGCAGGGTCGTCGCGGGCGAGGCGGCGCTCACGGCCATGCCGAGGGCCTGCGCCGCCAGCAGGACGGCCGCCACGATCAGCAGGATGGCCGATAGCCAGCCGAACATTTCCAGGGAGGCAAACACCGCCGTCGCGCCTCCGGCCAGGGCTCCCAGCGCCGTATAGGTGGTGAAGCGGCCGAGATGGTAGGGCACGAGCAGGGCCCCGGTCAGGCGGCGCCACTCGCCGTAGGAACGATCCCCCGGCTGCTCGACGGAGGCCATCACCTGGCCCAGCACGAACGGCCCGCACATGCCCACGCAATGCACGAGGCTGCCGGCAAGGCCGGCCAGGAGCAGCGCCACCGGCAGGCCGAGCGGCATCGAGGCGGCCGCCATGAGGCCGTCGCCGCACATCGCGAAGAAACGGGAAATGATGTCCATCGACGGCAATGGACCACGATTTTCCCCGGTGGCGATTGACCTGCGTCAAGGTCGCGCGCTTCGCGGCCCGGCAGGATCGGCGGACCTTCAGGAGGATGCCCATGGCCTACAAGACGATTCTCGTTCATTGCGATGCCAGCCCGAAGGTTGGCCAGAGGCTGACCGTGGCGGCGGAACTGGCGGAGCGCTATGGCGCCCATCTGGTCGGCATGCATGCCCGTCCGCCGCTCGAAGCCCCGATCTTCTTCGAAGGCGGCGTCGCCATGGACTCGCTGTTCGCCAGCTACGAAGCCAGCGCCGATGCCGACCAGACCGCCGCGCTCACCGCCTTCGAAAAGGCCGTGAAGGAACGCCGTGTTCCGTCGCACGAATGGCGCGTGACCGACGGCTTCATCGATTCCGAGCTCGTCATCCAGGCGCGCTACACAGACCTTCTCGTCCTGGGTCAGACGGACCCCGATGCCCAGACGCCTACGCCCTCGGACCTACCCGAAGCCGTCGTCCTGGCAAGCGGCCGGCCGACCCTCGTCGTCCCGCATATCGGCATGCGCGCCCCGATCGGCGAGTCGGTGCTTCTTTGCTGGAATGCCAGTCGCGAGAGCGCGCGGGCGGCGGCCGATGCCCTGCCGTTCCTGCGGATGGCCAAGAAGGTCGTCATTCTCGTGGTCGACCCGCGCACGTCACCGGAGGGCCACGGCGCCGAGCCGGGTGCTGATGTGGCGCTCTGGCTCACCCGTCACGGGGTGAAGGTCACGGTCCAGCGCGACGTCGCCGCCGACAGCGACGTAGGCGCCATCATCCTGTCGCGCGCCGCGGATATCGGCAGCGACCTCATCGTGATGGGCGTCTATGGTCACTCACGCGTGCGCGAGATGGTGCTGGGCGGCGTAAGCCGTACGCTCCTGTCCAGCATGACCATTCCCGTGCTGTTCTCGCACTGATGGACGCCACCACCATCGCGGCCTACGACCGGTCGGTCCCTCGCTATACGAGCTATCCGACGGCCGCGCAGTTCCACGGTGCCGTAGGTGCCGTGCAGCACAAAGCGTGGCTCGGAGACCTGGGCCGCGACTGCTCGACGATCTATGTCCATGTGCCCTTCTGCGCACGCCTGTGCTGGTACTGTGCCTGCCACACGGCGGCGATGAACCGTTCGGAATCGCTTGGCGCCTACGCTCGCGCGCTCGCCAAGGAGATCGATCTCGTCGCCGAGGCCGTGCCGGGAATGATGGTCGGCCAGATCCAGTGGGGCGGCGGTACACCGTCGCAGCTGGGTTCGGCGAACCTCGTCGCGGTGGCAAAGCGGCTGGCCGCGCGCTTTGACCGGCGCAGCGGCTCGGAAACCTCCATGGAGGCGGATCCGCGCTTCTGTGACGAGGAATTCGTGGCGACGATGCGGGACATCGGCGTCGACCGCGTGAGTTTCGGCGTCCAGGATTTCGACATCGACGTGCAGAAGGCGATCAACCGCCTGCAGTCGATCGAGGATACGGCCACGGCAATCGCGAGGATCCGTGCCGCCGGCATCGCCCGCATCAACATCGATCTCGTCTACGGCTTGCCGAAGCAGACGCCGGAGACGCTTGCCCGCACGCTCGACGCCGCGCTCGCACTGGCGCCGGACCGTTTTGCCGTCTTCGCCTACGCGCATGTCCCATGGATGAAAGCGCGACAGCGCCTGATCGACACGGAGAGCCTGCCGGGGGCGGAGGCGCGCGCCGCCATGGCCCGTCTCGTGGCGGAACGCCTGGTCGAGGGCGGCTACAAGAAGGTCGGTCTCGATCACTATGCGCGGCCAAACGACCCGCTTTCGACTGCGGCGGACCGCGGCCGGCTGCGGCGGAGTTTCCAAGGCTATGTCGTGGTCGACCAGCCCTCCGTCGTCGGCCTGGGCGCTTCGGCCATTTCGAGCCTGCCGCGCGGCTATACCCAGAACGTCACCGATCCGGGACGCTACCAGTCGCTGATCGAGGCGGGCTGCTTCGCCTCGGTGCGGGGCCTGGAGCTCACCGCGGCGGACCGGCTGCGCGGCGAGATCATCGAGAGGTTGATGTGCAGTTTCTCGGTCGATCTGGATGACGTCTGCCGCCGGCATGGCGCCTCGACCCAGTCGTTGATTTCCGAGGTGGCCGGGCTTCCCCAGCTGGTCAGCGACGGCATCGTCCAGCGCGACGGCGCCTCACTGCACGTCACCGAGCGCGGCCGTCCGCTGGTGCGTTTCGTCTGCGCCGCTTTCGATACCCACCTCGGTCATGCCGATGGCCGGCATTCACGCGGGATTTGAAGAAGGAACCGTCATGAGCACTTACCAAATGGTCTCCCGGCACGTCGAGGCGGCGCTGGCCGAGGCATCGAAGCAGGGCATAGCCGACGACGTGGTCGCGCGCTGCCTGCTCTCCGAGGCCATTCGCATCTTCCGGGTGGGCCGGCCGATCGACGACATCGCGGCGGAGCTGACGGCGGCGATCGACAATCTCGACGAGGATGCGCCGCTCTCCTTCATTAGACCCTGATTGAGGTGATCCCTCCAGGCTGGCGCATGCTATAAGTCACAGTGTCATGGTGATGCGTCGATGAGCTGGATGCTCCGATGAGCGAAACGTCGATCGCGCTTGCGCTCGAGGCAGCGGAAGCGCGCCTGCGGTCCATCCTGCAGACCGTGCCCGACGCCATGATCATCATCGACGAGCGGGGCCGTATCGAATCGCTCAGCACGACCGCGGAACGCCTGTTCGGCTACGAGGCGGACGAAGCGTGCGGCCGCAATGTCAGCCTCCTGATGCCATCGCCCTATCGCGAGCAGCACGACGCCTACATCGGGCGCTATCTCGAGACCGGCGAGCGCCGGATCATCGGCATCGGCCGCATCGTGGTGGGCCGGCGCAAGGACGGGACGACGTTCCCGATGCATCTCACGGTAGGCGAGCTGCGCACCGGCGACCGCCATCACTTCACCGGCTTCATCCGCGACCTGACCGACCAGCAGCTCACCGAGGACCGGTTGAAGGAGCTGCAGTCGGAAGTGACCCACATGTCGCGGTTCACGGCGCTGGGCGAGATGGCCTCGACGCTCGCGCACGAGATCAACCAGCCGCTGACCGCCATCAGCAACTATCTCAAGGGCTCGCGCCGCCTGCTCGAACGCATGGAGGGCGAGCACGTCGAGATGCTCCGCGATGCGGTCTCCAAGGCCGCCGACCAGGCTCTGCGGGCCGGTCAGATCATCCGTCGCCTGCGCGAATTCGTGGCGCGCGGCGAAAGCGAGCGGCGGATCGAAAGCCTTCCCAAGCTGATCGAGGATGCCAGCACGCTCGCGCTGGTCGGTGCGAGGGAGCACGGCATTGCGGTCACGTTCAGGCTCGATCCCGCCGCCGATCTCGTGCTCGCCGACCGCATCCAGATCCAGCAGGTGCTCGTCAACCTGATGCGCAATGCCATTGAGGTGATGAGCGAGGGAGGGAGCGTCCGCCGGCTCGACATCGCGACGGCGGCGGGACCCGAAGACCAGGTCGAGGTGACCGTCGCCGATACCGGGGCCGGTCTCGCCCCTGAGGTGGCGAGACAGCTTTTCCAGCCCTTCGTCACGACCAAACGCAAGGGCATGGGGCTCGGACTTTCAATCTGTCGCACGATCGTCGAGGCGCATGGCGGCAAGATCTGGGTGGATTCGCCTCCGGGAGGAGGCACGATCTTCCACTTCACCCTGCGCGCGGCCGCTGACGACCGGGAGACGGACGATGCCTAGCCAGGTCGTTCATGTGATCGACGACGATGTCGATGTCCGCCAATCGCTCGCCTTCCTGCTCAGCACGGCGGGCCTTGCCGTGCGCGTGCACGATTCCGCGATTGCGTTCCTGAAGGCCCTGCCGGACGCCCAGCCGGGGTGCGTGGTCACCGACATCCGCATGCCGGAGATGGACGGGCTGGAACTGCAGCGCCGTCTTGTCGACCTGAGGGCCGGCTTTCCCGTGATCGTGATGACCGGCCACGGCGACGTGCCCATGGCGGTGGAGGCGATGAAAGCCGGCGCCGTCGACTTCATCGAGAAGCCGTTCGACGACGAAGCCCTTCTGTCGGCGATCAGATCTGCCCTCGACAGCCATTCCCGCGACCGCGAGCGCGAGGACCGCATCGTGGCGATCCGCAAGCGCCTGGACGCCCTGTCCGGTCGGGAACGCGACGTCCTGCGAGGGCTCGCCGCCGGCAAGGCGAACAAGGTGATCGCCTACGACCTCGGCATCAGCGCCCGAACGGTCGAGGTCTATCGCGCCAACGTGATGACCAAGATGCAGGCCGACAGCCTTTCCGAACTGGTGCGCATGGTCCTCCTGGCCGAGGGAGACTCCTAGAATTTGCGCTGGATCAACGCGGTTCAGCGCGCCGCGGGCGACGTTGCTGCATGTCGAAGGCTCCCGAAGTCATTCTGCTCGTCGATGACGATGCTGCCGTGCGCAATGCGCTCAAGTTCTCGCTCGAGATGGAGGGCTTCAGCGTCCGGCTCTATCCGACCCCGGAAGCTCTCCTGGCGGAGAGCGACCTTCCGGCCGGCGGTTGCCTCGTCATCGACTACCGAATGCCCGAGATCGACGGGCTGGAACTCGTGGAGCGGCTGCGGCACCGGGGCGTTGCCTTGCCGGTCCTCCTGATCAGCGGCCGGGTGACCCGATCCCTGCGTGAACGGGCGTCCGGTCTGGGGATCAGGGACGTGCTGGAGAAGCCGCTCTCCGATCTGGCCGGCAGCATCAGGCGAGTCTTGGATGACGGGCCCTGACAGCCATGTGCCGCTGCCTGCGACGATCCTCGGCTTCGTGCTCCGCTCGTCGGGGCGCCACCAGGCGGCCCTGGCCGTCCTGTCGGTGCTCGTCTTCCTGTTGAGCGCGGCTCCCCTGGAGCTGCAGCGCCGTATGATCAATGTCCTGGTGGACCGCGGCGCCTTCGAGACCGTGCTGTGGCTGGCGGCCGCCTATGTCGGCGTCGTGCTCTCCGAGCAGAGCCTGAAACTCTGTCTCAACGTGTACCGCGGATGGGTCGCCGAGGATTCGGTGCGCCGCCTGCGCGGCCTGGTCGGAGAATATGCCGACCGGGCCACGCGGGACGTCAGCGGTGAGGAAGCCGGCATTGAGATTTCCATGGTGCTCGAGGAGGCCGAACCGATCGGCGGCTTCACCGGCGTCAGCCTGTCCGAGCCGCTGCTGCAGGGCGGCGTGCTGACGAGCGTCATCGTCTACATGCTCTATCTCGACTGGCGCATGACGCTTCTGGGCCTCGCGTTCTTCCTGCCGCAGGTCTTCTTCGTTCCTCTCCTTCAGCGTGCCATCAACCGGCGCGCCCAGTCGCGCATATTGGTCAAGCGCGGCATCAGTGGCGGGCTGGTGAGCCGCATCTCCGGGCGCGGGGGCCCGGACGGACGCATCGGCTGGGGCTGGACGCAGGACCCGATCGAGCGCGTGTTCACGCTCAACATGGGCATCTACAGGATCAAGTTCACGATGAACCTGCTGATGAACATGATGCATCACCTGGCCGTCGCCTCCGCGCTCTGTTTCGGCGGCTGGCAGGTCCTGCAGGGAACGATCGAGGTGGGAACCGTGGTCGCGGTGGTGGCGGGGCTCGGAAAACTCAACGATCCATGGGGCGACATCGTGAACTGGGCGCGCGAACTGGCCGTCGTTGGGATCAAGTACCGGCTGTTCGCGGGTGTCCTCGAGGGTCTGGCGACCCCGGCGGGCGACCGGCGGCCTACGTAGAATCCCTTAGTTCAAGACCCAAATGGTCGGCTGGCCGCCCGGGCCCTATCCCTGTGTCCGTCAGAAACACTCAGCCGGGAGCCAGCCATGCATACGAATTCAGCGATTTCCGCCCGTATTCCTGCTGCCGTTGCCCTGCGTGGAGCTGCCAACATGCAGCCTGCGGGTACCCTGACGGCCGGCCAGCCGCGGATGCTGGCGAAAGGCGAGGAGCTGTTCGCCGAGGGAGATCCGGCGGATCATTTCTACAAGGTGGTTTCGGGCGCGATCCGGACCTGCAAGCTGCTGAGCGACGGTCGCCGGCAGATCGATGCCTTTCACCTGCCGGGCGACATCTTCGGCCTCGAAGCCGGCGCCGAACACCGCTTCACCGCCGAAGCGCTGGGCGACGCCACCCTCGTGGCCTTCCGCCGCTCGCGCCTGGCCGAACTGACGGCTGCCGATCCGGACTTCGCCAACCAGGTTCTTGCTTCCATGATGAAGTGCCTCGGCCGCGCCCAGGACCACATGCTTCTGCTCGGTCGCAAGACGGCGCAGGAGAAGATCGCGACCTTCCTGCTCGACATGGCCAAGCGCATCTCCAGCGACGATGAGCATGTCGAACTGCCGATGCAGCGCTCCGACATCGCCGACCATCTCGGTCTCACGATCGAGACCGTGTCGCGGACGCTGACCTGCTTCGCGCGCCAGGGCCTGATCCGCCTGCAGGCCGGCAGCCGGTCCGTCGATCTGTGCAACATGGCCGCCTTGCGCAAGCTCGACGCCTGATCCGGCGAAGCTGCCGGACGGAGTCTGTCCGGAGCCCCGCCGATTCAACGGTCAGCGATTGGCGGGCTGCCGGACTGTGACGACGGCAGTCTGGGATTGTTGCGACCGCAGGTATTGCGCGGTCGCCGAGGCCAGGCAAACGCCCAGCAGCATGAACGAGCTGCACGTGAGCAGCACCAAGTGGATCGGGATATCGGTCATCGCCGTCTCCTGGCTTGCACGATGATCAGTGGGAAGCGGCGCCGACCGGCGTGTTGGGCCGCAGTCGATCGATCGCCTTGAACGACCGCCGCGCATAGGCGAGCAGCTCGCCGTCGGTCGGATGATCCATCGCCTCGACCCCGACGAGAGTCGCCTTGACGTGCGGCAGATGCTTTTCGAGGTGCCGGACGAGGTCCTGCTTGGCCTGCGCCGGGCCGACCAGAAGCCACTCCTCGGTACCGCGGACAGCATCGACGATATGATCGAGGAAGCTCAAGTCGAGCGCCGCATGGCCCGCGCCGATGACGCCCGCCTTATGGTGCACCTTGCGAAACGGGCTGTGGGCCTTGATGGTCTCGCGCTCCACGTCGTCGGCGTTGAAGCGGAACACGTGGGCTTCCTTGCTGTCCATCCAGACAATGGCGTGACTGTGGGTCATGTTTTCTCCCGGTGACGATGTGGCGGCATCCTGCGCCGGCGGGCGCGGCGACGCGTTGATTCAGGTCAATCGTCGGGCGATGTCGGACCGGACGACTGGCGGCGCGTGGCAACCGCGCGCAGTTCGCTCATTCCTTTTCCGGTCAATGGATCCACGACGTGCAGCCCGTTGCAGGCGAGGCAGTGCTGTCCGACGAACGTGGGCAGGGGACCGGTGGCTCCATCGTAGCGGCCCTGAACATTGTAGCCCGTGGTCGGGCAGCGGAAGACGAACGTGCGCACGGTGTCATTTTGTCTCCACACCCTCGATGCGCTTTGATTCAGGTCAAAGCGGAGCCGGCCTCCGCCGACGATCCTTCCCATAGAGGGGATTCTTCATGACCAAATGCGCTTCCAAGGACAGGTTCGGATACCTCGGAACGGAGGCTGCGGCCCTGCGTGAACATCTCGACCAGGCGTCCGCCGCCATTGCCCGTGCCGCGCAGAGCGAGGGCACGGAGGCCGCCACCGCGGCGGCCGAAGCGGCGCGGGAACTGCTGGCGCGTGCGGCCCTGCTGGCCGACGAATGGGTCGATAAGGCCAAGGGCGCGGCGCAAGCGGTGGATGCGGGGCAGGAAGGACTTGCCGACATCGTCCGGCGCAAGCCGCTCGCCGCCCTCGGGCTGGCCACGGCCGCCGGCTTTGTCCTGGCGCTCCTCGTGCGGCGCAAATGAGCGTTGCGTCGGAGACTGGCGCCCTGGTCGTCGCCCTGGCGCGGTCGGCCGCGACCCTGGGCGCCAGCGTCCTCATCGCCTCCGGGCGGCGTCTCGCGGCCACCGTGGCCGCCTATCTCCTGGTCGGCCTGCTGCTGGCCGTCAGCCTCGCCTTTCTCACCTTGTCGGCCTATCGTGCGATCATGGTGTCGGTTGGCGATGTCTACGCCCCCCTGATCGTCGGTTGCTTCTACCTGGTGGCGGGCCTGATCGCGGCGCTCGTTGCGCAGATGCGCCGTCGCTAGGGTTCATGCTCAAGGTCCGAAAGCTCGGCATCGACGCCTGCCAGGAGACCGTCGCCTATCTCGCCCGCCGCTGCGAACATTATCGCGCCCAGGAATTCATGGCCCTCGCGCGGATCGAGATCTGGGGCGGCGGCCGCCGCATCGTCGCCACGCTGAACATCGTCGACGACGAGTCGATCATGGCGACCGACGAACTTGGCCTGTCGGAACTCGCCTATCGCCAGCTCGGCCTTCCCGCGGGAACGGCCGTGGAAATCGCCCAGGCGGGACCGCCGCCCAGCCTCGACCATGTCCGTGCCAAGATCGATGGCGCCGAACTCGGTCCCGCCGCCTATCGGGAAATCGCGCGTGACCTCGCCGCGCATCGCTATTCCAAGATGGAGATCGCGGCCTTCCTGATCGCCGGCGCACGCTTCACGACGGCGCCCGAGGTGCTCTCGATGACCCGCGCGATGGCGGCCGTCGGGGGTCGCCTGTCGTGGAGCAGCGAGATGGTCGTCGACAAGCACTGCATCGGCGGCATTCCGGGCAACCGGACCTCGATGATCGTCGTCCCGATCGTGGCCGCGCACGGCCTCACCATCCCGAAGACATCGTCGCGCGCGATCACCTCGCCGGCCGGCACCGCCGACACGATGGAAGTGCTGGCAAGAGTCGATGTCGGCTCGGACGAAATGCACGAGATCGTGGCCGCCGAGAACGGCTGCCTGGTGTGGGGTGGCCATGCCAACCTCTCTCCGGCGGACGATGTCCTGATCTCGGTCGAGCGGCCCTTGGCCATCGACACGCCTGAACAGATGGTCGCCTCGATCCTGTCGAAGAAGCTGGCGGCCGGTTCCACGCATCTCGTCCTCGATCTGCCGGTCGGACCGACGGCGAAGCTTCGGGACCGCGAGCGATTTGTTCGGCTGCGCAAGCTGTTCGAGTACGTATCCGACCAGATCGGCATCAATACCACCGTCCTGGCGACCGACGGCAGCCAGCCCATCGGCCGCGGCATCGGCCCGTGGCTCGAGGCGCGCGACGTCATGCAGGTGCTGGAGCGGCATCCCGAGGCGCCACGCGACCTGGAGGAGCGTGCCGTGCTGCTGGCCGGCCACGTGCTTGAGTTCGATCCCGCGCTGCGCGGCGGCCAGGGAATCGTGCGGGCACGTGAACTGCTCCACAGCGGCGCGGCGCTCGCGAAAATGCGACGGCTGATCGCGGCCCAGGGGGCTCCCCCGCAGGCGACCAGCCTCGGCACGCTCACGCATGACGTCCCGGCGACCGAGGACGGTGTCGTCACGGCGATCGACTGCCTCCGTCTGGCGCGCGTCGCCCGCCTCGCCGGTGCGCCGATGGACAAGGGTGCGGGCGTCGATCTGTTCAAGCGGATCGGCGATCCCGTGGAGCGGGGCGAGCCGCTCTACCGGATCCATGCCGTGTTCGAGGCCGACTTCCGCTTCGCCACCCAGTTCGCCGCAGCGGGGGCCGGCATGACCATCGGGCGGCGCGCATGACCCTGTCGCTGCACATCCACGGAGCTGCCGGTACCGTCACGGGATCCTGCGCCCGCCTGGTGACGCCGCGGGGCACGCTTCTGGTCGATTGCGGCATGTTCCAGGGGCCGAAGTCGCTACGCGCGCTCAATTATCGGGCGTTCCCCTTCGCTCCGGCAGAGATCGCCGCGGTGCTGCTCACGCATGCCCACATCGATCACAGCGGCCTCTTTCCCAAGCTGACCCTCGCAGGATTCCAGGGGCGGGCGTTCGCCACCGAGGCGACGCGCGACCTGCTGCGCTGGCTGCTGCCCGATGCGGGCGCCATCCAGGAATACGACGTCGAGCGCCTGAACCGCCGCAACGCCCGCCGAGCCGAGCCCGAGGTCGTGCCGATCTATACGAGGGCCGACGCCGAGGCTTCGCTCTCCTTCATCGACGCGCAGCCCTACGATCGCTGGTTCGAGCCGCTGCCCGGCGTGCGGGCCCGCATGCGCAATGCCGGCCATATTCTTGGCAGCGCCTTCATCGAGATCGAAGTCGACGCCGCACCGCGCCCGCTGCGGCTCGTCTTCTCCGGCGATCTCGGGCCCCTCGACAAGGCCCTGCAGCCCGATCCCGCGCGGCCCGGGCTTGCCGATGTGGCGCTCGTCGAGTCCACCTATGGCAACCGTTCCCGCGAGCCCATCTCCGAGGCCAGCCGCAGGGCTGTCCTGGGCGACGAACTGGAGACCGCCCTGGCCGCCGGCGGCAATGTCGTCGTACCGGTCTTCGCGGTCGAGCGGACGCAGGAAATCCTGGAGGATATCGCGGAGCTGAAGCGCGGCGGGAAACTGCAGGGTGCGCAGGTCTTCCTCGATTCGCCACTGGCCGGCCGAACCACGGAAGTGTTCCGGACCCATCGTTCCTCGCTCAGCCGGTCGGAGGGCGGCCATGCGTTCAGCGGCGGTGACTTCCGGTTGAGCGAGACCGTCGACCAGAGCCGGGCCATCGGGCGCATCCACGGCGGCGCGATCATCCTCGCCGGTTCCGGCATGTGCGATGCCGGAAGGGTCAAGCATCATCTCAAGGACAATCTCTGGCGTACCGACTCAACGATCCTCTTCGTCGGATACCAGGCGCCCGGCACGCTGGGGGCGCTGATCCGCGGCGGCGCCGCGCAAGTACGCATCCATGGCGAGGAGATAGGGGTCAGGGCGCGCATCCGGTCGATCGACTCGTATTCAGGTCATGCCGATCGCGAGGAGCTGGTCGCCTGGTGCAGGCCGATGCTGGACGGTCTCGGTTCCCTCATGCTCGTGCACGGGGAGCCGGAAGGGATCGATGGCCTCTCCGACGCGCTTGTGGCGGCCGGCGTCGACCGACGCAGCATCGTCACGCCGACCCTCGACGAGAATTTCGCGTTCGTCCATCGCGACGGGCGCTGGATCGCGACACCCGAGGCGGACGGGATGCCGCGCCTGTCGCCCGAGGCCGCAAACGCGCGGCGCGACTGGCACAATGACTATGCGCAGATGCTGCTCGATATTCGTGGAGCGCTGCAGGCCGCGCCCGACGACGACGCCCGGCACCGGCTCCTGCAACAGCTGCGTCGTGTGCTTGGCAACAGCGGCCGATAGGGACCGAAGGCGGAAACAGGACACGCCCGGAACCGCCCGGACGCATCCTGTCTGGAGTTCGACAAGTGTCTACTTGCCCGCCTTGAGCGTGACCTCGGCCAGTCCAGCGGCGACGTTGAGGCCCACATTGCCCTCGACGCTGACCGGCTGCAGGCTGACCTGCTTGTTGCCGCCACCGATCAGGACGTTGGCGCCCGCGCCGACGCCGACCGAGGCACTGGCCGTCGGGCCGACATAGTCGCCCGCAAGCGCACCCTTCGCGACCTGGCCGGGGGCGAAGACCAGCCACACGACATGGCCCTGCTTGGTGAAGCCGAGATCGACGCCATACTTCTTGACGGTGCCCGTGTAGTGGTCGGCGGTGCCGTCGGTCTTGGCGAGGATGCAATCGAGATCCTTCGAGGACCCGAAAACGAATCCGACGCCGCCGGTAACCGTACAGGTCAGCGAACCGACATTCACGCCTTTGGGAGGCGTCTGCGCTTGCGCCGCAAGGCCGAAGGGAAGAAGGGAGAGCGTCGCCGTGAGGGCAGCAGCATACATGTTCATCGCTTGTCTCCTGGGAAGACGGAAAAGGCCTCTCCGCACTGTTCAGCCTATGAGGCAGGCGCCCCAAGGGCGTTGATCTGCATCAAGCTCGGCCGGGTTGATGCAGATCAACGGCCCGTGCCGCGTCTGCGCCTACTGTCGGTACCGGATGATGCAGGAGGGTGAGATGAACGACATGCAATCGGACAAGCTGCCGAGCGTGGAGTCACTGCCGGCGAGCAATATGTGGAATTCGGCGCTGTCGACCTATGCCGACTCCTTCGAGGAATGGGCGGCCGCCGGTGCAGCTTGGCAGAGCGAGGTTTCGCAATTCGCCGAGCGGCGCCTCAAGGACAATCTCTCGACCTGGCTGACGCTGCTGTCGGCGCGAGACGCCGCGAGCGTGTGGCAGGCCCAGGGCGCCTGGAGCGTTCGGGCCGCCGAAGACTATTCCGAGGAAGCCAAGCGACTGGCCGAGCTGGTCACCAGCGTGACCCTTTCCGGCGTGACGCCCGAGGCCCAGCAGACGACCCAGCTTCTGGGATAGCGTCTTTCTTTTTCAGGTCGACTCACTCACCTCATCCTGAGGAGCCGTGCCAAGCACGGCGTCTCGAAGGATGGGCAGCAGTCGGGGTGCGCGTGCCCACCCTTCGAGACGCTCACTGCGTTCGCTCCTCAGGGTGAGGCGACTATTGGGTTGCTCGACTCGATTCAAGCCCGCCCGAAAAGACTTCAGGCCGCATTGCGAAGCCGCCCTTCACGCGGGTTATCGAAGGCTCAGGATATAGTCCACCAGGGCCTGCCGCTCGAGATTGCTGAGCGAGAAGTCGGGCATGCGCGTGTGTCCCGTCGAAAGAAAGGCCTTGAGCTGCTCGGCGTTGGTCGTGGGCTTGGCCGCAATGGCGGAGAAGCTCGGAATGCCATTGGCGCTGGCGGTCTTGGGCGCTGGCTCGACGATGTGGCAGGCCATGCACCAGCGCTGGGCCAGGGCCGCGCCATAGCTGGGGGCCTGCGCCGCTGCGGGCAGCGGCAGGAGAACCAGCAGCAGGGCGATCAGTCGCTTCATAGACTCCTCCTTGATTCAAAGGTCGTGACGATCGGGCCGGCTCAGGAACGGCGCATGACCCGGAAAAGCGCGATGCCGACGACCAGCACCACCAGCGCCGGTATCAGTCCCATCAAGGCGACCTCGAGGGGATCCCTCGCTGAGCGCGACAGGAAGGCGAGCCACGTACGCTCCGTCTGGCACAAGAGGCGGCCGTCGACCTGGCGAACGCACGACATGTTAATGAAGAGCATCCAGCCGATCCACGACATGGCGCTGCCGACCAACCACAGCGTGATCAATGCCCGTCCGGAGCCCATTTCAGTCGTTCCTCCCCGATCGTTCGGCTTCAGGTGGTGAAGTCGACACGGCACACTGACTCCCTAGACCAGGATCGTCTCGGCGGCCAGTTCAGTGGAGTTTCGCTCAGGGCGCCTTGTTCCAGATCAAACAGGCGCCTGCGCTGACTTGATCTGGATCACGGCTCCACGTGACTTTTCCCCGTTGACTCGCTTTCTGGTCGAGAATGGCAGTATCCAAGGCCGTCGGCTGAGTCTTTCTGGAAAGCGTCCCATGAACCAACTGCCGGGTCAGATCACCACGGGCTCCGATGGAGTGGCCTTCGAGGACGTGGCGTCCGATTACAGCCGGCTGCTGTTGCTTCGTGGCGTGGCGGCCTTGCTCTTTGCGTTCCTCGTCTTCTTCTGGCCGAGGCTCACCATTACCGGTCTGGCGATGCTCTGGGGTGGCTATTCCCTTGTCGACGGCATTCTGGCCCTGGTTGCCGCGATCCGCGGGAGGAGTGGTGCACCGCGGCTCTGGCTGGGCCTGATCGGATCGGCTGGGCTGGTCTGTGCCGGCGGCACGCTGTTTGCGCTCGACGACGTCACCGCGCACCTGGTCGGGATCATTTCCATCTGGGCGATCACGATCGGTGCGATGCAGGTCTGGGCCGCGCTCGAGCTGCGCAAGGCGGTCGACGGCAGTTGGATACTGGTGCTCGATGGGCTGGGCGCGCTTCTGTTCGGGCTGGCCTTGGCCTTCTGGCCGAACCTGAGGGCGGAGGCCTTGCTCTGGTTGATCGGGTGGTTCGCGGCGGCGGTTGGCAGCCTGCTCGTGAGCGTAGGCTATTGGCTGCGCCGGACGACACCGTAGCTATCGCGACTCCGCTGGCGCGATCCCGAGCCTCGACATGTGTTCGGCGATGTCCGGCTTGATCGATGTCGCCGCCGCGACGTCACCGTCGCCGCCTCGCGCATCGCCCTTCATGCGCCTGGCCACGCCCCGGCCGAACAACGCGTAGGGATTGTCGGGCTTGCCCTTGAGCAGCGCAGTGTAGTCCGCGATGGCATCGTCGTAACGCTTCAGCTTCAGGTAGGTGATGGCGCGGGACGCATAGGCGGCGGGATACTTGCGCTTGACACGAAGAGCCTCGTTGCAGTCCGACAGGGCCTGTTCGAACTCGCCCAGGACGGCCTTCGCGAAGCACCGGTTTCCAAGTGCGACCGGGCTCGAGGGATTGATCCGGATTGCCTGGTCGAAGTCGTCGACCGCCAGCCTGTAGCGTTCCTGGGCGATATGGGTCGTACCCCGACCGTTGAACGCCTCCGCGTCCTGCGGATTGGTCTCGATCGCCCGGGCGTAGTCCGCCAGAGCCTGCTCGTACTCGCCCTTGTCATTGTAGGCGTCGCCGCGATTCTTGTAGGCCGTGGCCAGGTCGTTTCTGTCTACCAGCCCGCGTGAGATGACGGCCGTGCAGCTGATGATCACCTGTTCAGATGCGGCATCCTCGTAGCACTTCCGATAGAACGCCTCGTAGCCTTGCGCGCGTGGCGCCTCGGCGGCCGCCATGCAAAGCACGCCCGACAGGATCGACAGGAGGGTCCAGTGCCTGATCATGTCTTGATCTAGCAGTGATCCCCCGGCGCAACATGATCCAGATCAAGGATCGACCGGAAGAAGCATCATGGCTTGAGGCACATCAATTCCCCGCCGGCCCGTCGCGTCTACCGTGCCGGCGAACAACGGAGGAACCCATGCCAAAGATGATGGCGGCAGTCTTTGCCGAGCCGGGCCGGATCGTCCTTGAGTCGCGACCTGTGCCCGATGTCGGTCCCCTGGACGCACTGCTGCGGATCAGCACGACGACGATCTGCGGCACCGACGTGCACATTCTTCGCGGAGAATATCCCGTTGCCAAAGGGTTGATCGTCGGCCACGAGCCGGTGGGCATCATCGAGAAGCTGGGATCCGAGGTCAAAGGCTACAAGGAAGGCCAGCGCGTCATCGCCGGCGCCATCACGCCGAGCGGGCACAGCTACGCCTGCCTCTGCGGCGCGCATTCTCAGGATGGACCGGGAACGCGGCATGGCTTCAGGCCTGCGGGCGGCTGGCGCTTCGGCAACACGATCGACGGCTGCCAGGCCGAGTTCGTGCTCGTGCCGGATGCGATGACCAATCTCGCGCCGGTGCCGTCGAATCTCACCGACGAGCAGGTGCTGATGTGTCCCGACATCATGTCGACGGGCTTCGCCGGCGCCGAAAGCGGCAGCGTCCGCATCGGGGACATCGTGGCGGTCTTCGCCCTCGGTCCGATCGGTCTCTGCGCGGCGCTGGGTGCCCGGCTGATGGGCGCCACGACTGTGATCGGCGTCGACACGGTGCCGGAACGGCTGGCCGTCGCCCGCAAGCTGGGGATCGACCATGTCGTCGATTTCAAGAAGGGCGACCCGGTGGCGGCGATCCAAGAGCTCACGGCGGGTCGCGGTGTCGATGTCGCGATCGAGGCGCTGGGGACGCAGCAGACCTTCGAGAACGCGCTTCGCGTGCTGCGGCCGGGCGGTACGCTGTCGAGTCTCGGCGTCTATTCGTCGGACCTGCGCATCCCGCTCGATGCCTTCACGGCGGGGCTGGGCGACAACAAGATCGTCACCTCGCTCTGCCCGGGCGGCAAGGAGCGCATGCGGCGGCTGATGAACGTCATCGCCGCGGGGCGAGCCGACCTGGGCGCGCTGGTGACGCATCGCTTCAAGCTCGCCGACATCGAACAGGCCTACGACCTTTTCGCGCATCAGCGCGACGGGGTTCTCAAGGTCGCCCTCACCCCCTGACGCAGAGCATTCCGATGGTCAGTCCTCCTGCCGGCTTCGACGGTCCGGCCGTGCCGTCGCCGCCGGGCCGGCGCCTGTTGCGGCCCGACTTCCTGTGGGGCGTCTCGACGTCGTCGTATCAGATTGAAGGTGCAGCACGAGAGGATGGTCGCGGTCCCAGCGTCTGGGACGGCTTCTGCCGCGAGCCTGGGCGGATCGCCAACGGAGACACCGGGGACGTTGCCTGCGATCACTACCATCGATACGCCGAGGACATCGCCCTGATGCGCGACATGGGCGTGGGCGCCTACCGCTTCTCGATCGCCTGGCCGCGCGTGTTGCCTGACGGGCGTGGGGCCGTGAACGAGCGCGGGATCGCCTTCTACGACCGGCTCGTCGACGGGTTGCTCGCGGCGGGAATCGAGCCCTGGGTTTGCCTGTACCATTGGGACCTGCCGCAGGCGCTTCAGGATCGCGGCGGCTGGGCCCATCGCGACAGCGCAGGCTGGTTCGCCGACTATGCCCGTCTGGTGGCAAGCCGGCTGGGCGACCGGGTGAAGCGGTTTGCGACCTTCAACGAGCCCGGCGTGTTCACGCTCTTCGGCTATGCGTTCGGCTGGCATCCACCGGCTGTCGACGATGCGGCGCAGCACCATGCCGCGATCCATCACGTGAACCTGGCCCATGGCGCGGCCATCGACGTGCTTCGGGCCTACCTGCCCGGTGCGTCGCTTGGAAGCATCTGCAACCTGCAGCCGGTGCGGCCCGTCGATCCGACAGCGGCGGACCGCGCGGCGGCTGCCCTGCTGGACGACTACTGGAACCGTGCCTTCGCCGATCCGCAGGTGCGCGGCGCCTATCCCAAGGAACTCGCCGCGCGGATCGCGCCCTTCGTCCAGGAAGGCGACATGGACCGGATCCGGCGCCCCATCGACTGGCTCGGCATCAACCACTATTCGCCGATCTACGCCCGGGCCGACGCCACGTCGCGCCTGGGATTCGCCTGGAGCGACGCGCCGGCCGGCGTCCCGCGATCGCCGATCGGCTGGCAGATCGATCCTGGAGCCTTCAGGGACACGTTGCTCGACGCCTGCGACCGGTATCGGCTGCCGATCTACGTGACGGAGAACGGCGCCGGCGCGGCGGAGAGCGGCGATGCCGCGGGGATGGTGAACGACGTCCAGCGCATCGACTATCTGTCGCGCTACATCGATGCGCTCGAAGAGGCCGTCACCTTCGGCGCCGACGTCCGGGGCTATTTCGCCTGGTCGCTGCTCGACAATTTCGAATGGGGTGCCGGCTACGCCAGCCGCTTCGGCCTCGTCCGCGTGGACTATCCCACGCAGCGCCGCATCCCCAAGGCCTCGGCCCGTTGGTACAAGGCGACCATCGCCGCCCAGGTTCGCGGCGGCGTGTCGTGAGCTGCTTCCTCGCCGATGTGGGGGGGACGCGCACCCGCTTCGCCCTGCTCGCGGACGGGCAGGTGGGGCCGATCGAATCGCTGCGCACCGGTGCCTACGCCAGCATGCATGATGCCGCGCACCACTTTCTCAACGGGCAGCCGGAGGGCACGGTCGTGGACCGTGCGGTGATTGCCGCGGCCGGTCCCGTCTCGGGCGGCCGCTGCAAACTCACCAATGCCGCCTGGACGCTCGACGCTGAGAGCCTCCGGCAATCGCTGCATCTGCGGTCGGTCCGTCTGGTCAACGACCTCGAGGCCCTGGCCTGGGCCGTGCCGCATTTTGGTGCCAACGATGTGGTCGCGGTGGGCGAGGGAAGCGCCGTCATGGGCGAGCCCGTCGCGGTCATCGCGCCGGGCACCGGCCTCGGCCTCGCCTGCTATCTTCCCGGCACCGTTCCACGCGCCGTGGCCAGCGAAGCCGGCCACGCGACGCTTGCGGTAAGCGACGCCGGCGATGCCGCCGTCCTTGAACTGCTGCGCCGGCGCTTCGGTCATGTCTCGGCCGAACGGGTGCTGTCAGGCGCCGGACTGGTGAACCTGCACGCGGTGCTGGCGGCGCAGGACGGTCACGCGCCGGGGACTCCGACTCCGGAGGAGATCGTCCGGGGCGCGCTTTCCGGCACAGCGCCTCGCTACGCTGCCGCGCTTGAACTGTTCTGCGGGTTTCTGGGATCGTTCGCGGGCGACATGGCACTCACGTTCGCGGCTCGCGGCGGGGTGCTGATCGGCGGAGGGATTGCGCCCCACATTGTCCCCGTTCTTCGGGACTCGTCGTTTCGAATGCGCTTCGCCGCGAAGGGCCGCTTCGCCGGGTATGTCGGTCAAATTCCCACCGGCGTCATCGTTCGGCTGGAGCCGACCTTCCTTGGCCTGGCGGCGCTGGCGGCCCGGGGGGGCTGATGAGGACCGAAGATGGCGCCTCTGCCGTCGGACCGGGGCCACTCAGGCGCTTCTGGCACAGCGCCCTGGGGTTCGGCCGCGGCAAGGGGGCCTGGGTGCCGTGGACGCTGATCGGGCTGCTGATTCTCTGCGTCGTGGCGCAGCTCCTGGTGCAGTACCGGCTGAACGTCTGGAACCGTGACTTCTTCGATGCGTTGGAAAAGCGGAACGGCGCCGGGATCCGTCACCAGACCCTTCTGCTGCCCGGTCTTGCCGCGTGCAGCATCTTCCTCGCTGCCTTCGCCGTCTGGGCGCGGATGACCTTCCAGCGGAGGTGGCGCGGTTGGCTGACACCGCACCTGGTCGGGCTGTGGCTGGAGAACGGCAACTACCGGCGCCTCGAGGCCGGGAGCGACGAACCCCAACTCGCGGAGTACCGGATTGCCGAGGATGCGCGCATTGCCACCGATGCCCCGATCGATCTCGTGACCGGCCTGCTTTCGTCGATGCTGACGGCGGCGACCTTCGTCGTGGTCCTGTGGACGGTGGGCGGCGCGATCGCCATCGGACCTGCGAGCCTCGGTCTGGAGCTGCCGGGTTACCTGGTGTTCGCCAGCATCGCCTACGCCATGCTGACGACGGGGGCCATGTTGCTGGTCGGACGGCGGATGGCGCATGTCATCGAACGGAAGAACCAGGCAGAATCGGAACTCAAGTTCGCGGTCGCCCGTCTTCGCACGGCGCCGGTCGGTGCGACGGGGGCGGGCGTGCAGGCGGGGGCGGTCAGCTTCGCGCTGGACGAGGTGCTCCGAACCTGGCGCTCGTTGCGCGGCCAGCATGTGCGGACCACTCTGGTATCTTCCGGCAACACGCTGCTGGCGCCCATCATTGGCCTGATCCTGTCCGTGCCCAAGTACATCGACGGTTCCCTGTCGCTCGGCGAGGTGACCCAGGCCGCCGCAGCGTTCGCCGCCGTCCAGATCGCGTTCAACTGGCTGGTCGACAACTACCCGCGTCTGGCGGAGTGGGCCTCGTCGGCCAGCCGCGTGGGCGTCCTGCTGCTCGCGGTCGACCAGCTGGGCGACCTGCGCCGGCCCACGGCGACCGAGCCTGCGTCCGGGAGATAGACCATGTCGCTACCTGAGACCGAGCCGGCGGGGGGCTCGTGGCGGGCAGGCCTTTCGCAGGTGGACGCGCAAGCGCGCTTGCAGGCAGAGGGCTTCAACGAACTGCCCATGGGCGATGGCCGGGGCATCCTGCGCATCGTCGTAGACGTACTCCGGGAGCCGATGTTCTCGCTGTTGCTGGCGGCGGGCGCCATCTACCTGCTGCTCGGCGATCTCGGCGAGGCGATTGTGCTGCTCGCCTTTGCGACCTTGTCGGTCCTGATCACGGTCGTGCAGGAGACCCGCAGCGAGCGCGTCCTGGCGGCCTTGCGCGATCAGGCGAGCCCGCGCGCGCTGGTGATCCGCGACGGACAGCGGCTGCGCATCCCGGGCCGGGAGGTCGTGCGCGGCGACACGATCGTCGTGCTCGAAGGGGATCGCATCCCCGCCGACGCGGTCGTCGTGTCGGCCGGCAGCCTCGTCGTCGACGAATCGCTGCTCACCGGCGAATCGGTCCCCGTCAACAAGAGCGCCGGTGACACCGTTGCCGCCATGGCGCGCCCCGGTGGCGAGAACACGCCATACCTGTACTCGGGAACTCTTGCCGTTCATGGCGAGGGCGTTGCGGTGGTCCGCGCGATCGGATCGAACAGCGAACTCGGCCGCATCGGACAATCGCTGAAGGCGATCACGCCGGAGCCGCCACGTCTGCAGGTGGAAACGCGGCGGCTCGTCCGGATCTTTGCCGCGGTCGGGCTCGTCGCCAGCCTGGCCGTCGTGCTCCTGATCGGACTCGTCCAGGGGGACTGGCTGCAGGCGGTGCTGGGCGGGATCGCCATCGGCATGTCTCTCCTGCCGGAGGAGTTTCCCCTCGTGCTCACGGCCTTCATGGTCATGGGGGCGTGGCGCCTGTCGCGGGTGCGGGTCCTGACGCGTCGCGCCTCCGCGATCGAGATGCTGGGGGCCGCAACGGTCCTGTGCTCCGACAAGACGGGCACGATGACCCAGAACCGCATGAACCTGGCGGAGGTGCGCACGCTCGGGGCGACATGGCGCGCCGGGCATGGCGAACCAGATGCCGATGCGGCCACCCTGATCGAGGCCGCCCGGGGCGCGAGCTCGCCCGAACCCTCCGACCCGATGGAAAAAGCCCTCGCAGCCCAGGCCGGCGGTACGGTGGCCGGCAAGCTCCTGCGCCGCTACGGTCTGCAGCCGACGCTGCTGGCCATGAGCCATGTCTGGCAGGACGAGGATGGCGGCCGGCACGTGGCGACGAAGGGCGCGCCCGAGGCCGTCGGCGCCCTCTGTCGGCTCGACGCCGCGGGCCAGGCATGGCTGCATCGGGCGGTCGAGGACATGGCCAGCGAAGGCATGCGGGTGCTGGGCGTCGCGCGGGGACGACTGCCGGACGGTCCCTTGCCGGAGGAGCAGACGGGCTTCGATCTCGAGTTCCTCGGCCTGGTGGGATTCGCCGATCCGCTGCGCGAGAACGTGCCGGGCGCCATCGGCGAATGCCGCTCGGCACAGATCAGGGTGATCATGATCACCGGCGACTATCCGGCCACGGCGCGCGCGATTGCCGGGCGCGCGGGCCTCGACGCCGGCAAGGCCGTCGACGGACGTTCTCTCGAGAACATGGACGACGCCGCCCTGCGCGAGTGCATCCGCACGACCAATGTGTTCGCCCGCATCATGCCGGAGCAGAAGCTCCGCCTCGTGCAGGCCCTGAAGGCCGACGGCGAGGTCGTGGCGATGACGGGCGACGGGGTCAACGACGCACCGGCGCTCCGGGCCGCGCATATCGGCGTGGCGATGGGAGGGCGCGGCACCGACGTTGCGCGCGAAGCTTCCGCCATCGTTCTGCTCGACGACGATTTCGGCTCGATCGTGCGGACCATTCGCCTCGGACGCCGCATCTACGACAATCTCCGGAAGGCGAGCGCGTACATCGTGGCGGTGCACATAGCGATCGCCGGCCTCGCGCTGCTGCCGCTGCTGTTCGGCCTGCCGTTCATGCTCAGCCCCATCCACATTGCGTTCCTCGAGATGGTCATCGATCCGGTCTGCTCGATCGCCTTCGAGGCCGAGGCGGAAGAGCGGGACCTGATGCAGCGGCCGCCACGGGCCGCGGACAGCCGGTTGCTGTCGCCCTCGATGATGGCTTTCAGTCTCCTGCAAGGCGGTCTGGCGCTCGTGGCGCTCGCTGTCGTGCTGGTGGTGGGCATCGGCCGGGACATGCCGACCGACGAATTGCGCGCCCTCATGTTCACTTCGCTTGTCCTGATCAATGTCGGGCTGATCGTCGTGAACCGCTCCTTCTCGTCGTCGTTGTCTGTGGCTCTGCGGCGCCCGAACCTGTTCCTGTGGTTCCTTCTGTCGCTGGTCGCCGGGGTGCTGACGATCGCGCTCACCTGGCCGCCGGCGATGGCTCTCTTCCAGTTCGGCCCGGTGCGTGTCGACGATCTCGGCGTGTCGCTGGTCGTGACCGTGGGCCTCATTCTTTGTCTGGAGGCCTTGAAGCCATGGTGGCGGCACAGCCTGCGTAACTGACGCGCCCGATGTTGAGATAGGTCAAGGCGCCGCGGTGCCGGCGCGGCCATGGTCGAGCGCTGCCACAAAACGGGTCGCGACCCTCATGCTCTACCTCTCCAACGCCAATCTGCCGATCTCGGTTCGCCAGCAGCTTCCGCCGCGAGCGCAGGACCTCTATCGGGAGGCCTTCAACGAGACCTGGGCCCTGCATGCCGGCGACGCCGGGCGCGAGGAGCATGCCAGCCGCGCCGCGTGGGCGACCGTGAGGCATCACTACCACGCCATGCCGGGCGGTCAGTGGCACCCGAACGTGCCCTCCGAACTGCCGGGTCCGGAGGAGGCGGGAAGATGACATACAGAGCCGTCATGGCGGCACTCTCGCCCGGTCGCGATTGCCAGGGCGTGGCCGGCGCGGCGATCGCCCTTGCCCGGCAGTTCGATGCCATGCTGCTGGCGCGTGCCTACTGCCGTCCGATCCACTGTATCTGCGGCGACTATTCGGTCCCCGCGGCGCTGTTCCAGGAGGACCGCCGGCAGATCGAGCGCCATCTCAAGGCGTCGGAAGCAGACTTCCGGGCGATTGTCTCGAGGAACGACCATGCCGGCGACTGGCAGGGCGAGAGCAGCACTGAGCCGCTTTCCGAGCGTCTTGCCCGCGAGTCCGCCGCGGCCGACATCGTCGTCGCCGGCGTGCCCAGGGTCGGCGAACTGCCCGATGCGACCCGGCAGCCCGACCTGTGCGATCTGGTAATGCAGGCGGGGCGCCCGGTCATGCTCGTGCCGGAGTCCTCGCGGACCGCGAAGTTCGACCGGATCCTCGTCGCGTGGAAGGATACGCGCGAGGCGCGGCGGGCCGTCTGCGATGCGCTGCCGCTGCTGGCCAAGGCCCGGAACGTCCTCATCGTCGAAATCCACGCGACGGACGCGCATGCCGCGGCCTGGCAGAGCGTCGCGCGGGTATCTCGCTGGCTGGCGCGCCACGGCATTGCGGCGGAAGAGAAGGTGGTCGCGGCGGAGATGGCGAATGCATCGCAGCTCTCGGATCTGGCACGGACCTACGAGGCCGACGTGATCGTGGCGGGCGCCTACGGACACAATCGCCAGGGACACTGGGCGCTCGGCGGAATCACGAGCGAGCTCCTTTCGGGCGGCCGATGCGTTCTGCTTTCGCACTAGGGAGATTGGTTGCCGTCCTCGGTCTGCTGTCGGCGATCGCAGGCTGCGCCACCGACCCGACTCCCGCTGCGCCCGTCGCGGCAGGTCTGCCCATCCAGCCGGTTTCCGATCTGGCGGCGGCCCTGCAGGGAATCGGGATTGCCGTGCCGCCGCGCGGCAGGCTGGTCGTGGTCAACATTCCGTCGTTCGAGCTCGTGGCGCTGCAGGACGGGAAGCCGATCCTGCGCAGCCGCGTCGTCGTCGGCCGACCCTCGACCCCTACGCCCGAACTGTCGACGGCGATCTGGGCGGTCACGTTCAACCCGTCCTGGACGCCGACGCCTGCCATGGTGCGCTGGGAAGGCGCGCGTCACGTGCCGCCCGGGCCACAGAATCCGCTCGGTCGGATCCTGTTCGAACTCGACAACGATCAGCTGATCTTCCTGCACGACACCAATGACCGGAGATATTTCGAGCGACCGGTGCGCACCTTCAGTCACGGATGCGTGCGCGTGGAGAAGGCCCGTGCCCTGGCCGCCTGGGCGCTCGACGTGACGGAGGTCGAGATCGAGCGGTCGATCGCGCGCGGCGGGACGCACCGGGAGAGCCTGGCGACAAACATTCCCGTGGCGCTGGTGTATCGCACGCGGTTCCCGGAGGATGACGGCCGCCTCGTCGAGTATCCCGACATCTACCGGTCGCAAACTGCCGCCGCGCCGGAGGAGGTCACTCGCGGGTTCTGCCTGGGCCCGATCTAGCAGGCCGTTGAAAGAGCCGGGCCTTGGCCAATAAACGAAATACACGAAATAAACGAATCCAACGAAATCAATGCCGCAGCCCCCTGTTCAGGTATCCTGGTACCGTAGGCGGGTGGATGTTTCTTGCCGGTCCCTGCAAAAAGCCCTGTTCCAGCAGCCTGCCGAGCTGATCGCGTATTCGTCAGCGCTGCCGCGCAGCAGCGCCGGAGGGAGCCATGCCTAACTCGAACATCATCGACATCCGGATCAGCGACATCCGGCAGCTCTTCAACTCCCTCGATCCTTCCCCCTTTCATGAAAGGGATCTCGATCGGGACGCCGAGGAGTTCATCGTCGGATGGGCAGACGAGTATCCGCTGCAGAGTCCTCTCGAACTGGTCATCCGGGTCCCGCCGGAGCAGCTCGACCAGGCGCGGCAGTCGAACATCCCGCAGGCGGTTCACAACTATTTCTCCTATCGTGCGGTGGCGAGCGCGCGGCGGATTCGATTCCAGCTTCGCGAGGGCCGCTTCGCCCTCGCGATGGGCCTGGCCTTCCTGGCGGTCTGCATCCTGCTCCGCCAGCTCGCCGGTTCGATCACGCCCGCACCCCTCCAGCAGGTCTTCCAGGAAGGCCTGCTGATCCTGGGCTGGGTGGCGATGTGGCGGCCGCTTCAGCTCTTCCTCTACGACTGGTGGCCGGTGCGTCACCACGGCCGGCTCTATCGCAAGCTGGCCACGATGAAGGTGAGCGTCCTTGCTGCCTAGGCAGGGATGCCGGATCATGTCGTACGAGGACGCGGCCACTTCCAATCATCGTAGCGTGAGGTCTCAGTCATGAAGAAGCCGTTCCATCTGGCGTGGTTCCTGTCGCAGGGCTATGGCCCGAAGAGCTGGCGCAGCCAGTTTCCCGGCAGCGACCTCAATCGCTGGATGATGCCGGACATCTTCGTCGATCTGGCGAAGGGCATGGACCGGGCCTGCTTCGACTACATGATCATCGAGGACAGCTCGAACGTGCCCTACACCTACCAGGGCTCGCACAATTCGTACCTGCAGTACGCGGCGAGTGCGCCCAAGCTCGATCCGGCAGTGCTGGTGCCGTATCTCGCCATGGCGACCAAGACGGTGGGCCTCGTGCCGACGCTCTCTGTCTCCGAGTATCCGCCCTACCTGCTGGCGCGCCTGGTCAACTCGCTCGATCATACGACCGAGGGCCGCATCGGCTGGAACTGCGTGACCGGCAGCAACGACGGCGCGGCGCAGAACTATGGCCACGAGAAGCACCGGCCGCATGACGAGCGCTACGATGTGGCCGACGAGTTCGCCGACATCGTGACGAAGCTGTGGGAGGCGTGGGAGCCGGATGCTGTCGTCCTGGATCGGGAGAAGCCGATGTTCGCCGACGGCTCGAAGGTCCATCCCATCAACCACGAGGGCAAGTATTTCAAAGTGCGGGGCCCGATCAACGCACCGCGCTCGCCGCAGGGGCGCGTTCCGATCTGCCAGGCCGGTGGTTCGCCGCGCGGCCAGCAGTTCGCGTCGCGCTGGGCCGACACCATCATCACCGAGGGCGGCGGCAGCATCGAAAGCATGAAGGCCTATCGCGACAAGGTCCGGAAGCAGGCGCTCGAACACGGCCGCAATCCCGACGACATCAAGGTGCTGTTCCTGGCCCATCCGATCATCGACGTCAGCATGGAGGCGGCGCGCGACCGCTCACGGATGGAAGCCGCCGAAGCCGAGAAGCATCTCGACCTGCATCTGTCGGGCATGTCGCGTCTGACCGGCATCGATTTCTCGAAGTTCGACCTCGACCAGCCGTTGCCGTCGCATCTCACGACCAACGGCCATCAGTCGTCGCTCGCCAAATGGATCGGCAAGACCCCGCGCTCGATCCTGCAGAGCTATTCGCGCAAGGGCGGCATCGACTTCACCGGCACGCCCGACTATGTCGCCAGCCTGATGGCGGAGATCATGCAGGAGGTGGGGGGCGACGGCTTCCTGATCTTCAACAGCTACTTCGACCGCCGCTACATCATGGAAGTCTGCGACGGTCTGGTGCCGGAACTGCAGCGCCGCGGCGTGACCCGCAAGCAGTACGCACACAAGCACCTGCGGGACAATCTGCTGGAGTTCTGAGACCTGGCGCAGCTGGGCGACGCCGTGCTCAGCGAAGAGTTCTTCTATCCAGGGTTTGGGGCGGCCGCCGTGTCGCTCGGCGTGAGTCTCGCCGTTGTGACTGCGGACGGCGAGGGCATGGATTGATCCTGATCAAGTCGCCACGGCGCGGACGCCGGTATCAGGGACCTGCAACCAAAGGCCGCCTGAGGGCCGTCACTCCGAAGGAAGAGGGAGTCCTTCCTTGAAGGCCATGGTTCTCTCTTCCCCCGGAGGGACGCTCCAGCTCGAGGAGCGGCCCGACCCCCGGCCCGGCCCCGGCGACCTGCTCATCAGGGTCGAGGCCTGCGGCGTATGCCGCACCGATGTCCATATCCTCGACGGCGATCTTCCGGGAATCCGACATCCGATCGTGCCCGGGCATGAGATCGTCGGGATCGTCGAAGCGGTGGGGACGGGCGTGCCGACCGCTCGCCTGGGCACGCGCGTCGGCGTGCCGTGGCTCGGCGGGACATGCGGCCATTGTCCCTACTGTGCGGCGGACAGGGAGAATCTGTGCGACCGGCCGGTCTTCACCGGCCTCACCCGGGATGGCGGGTTCGCGACGCACGTCGTGGCCAGTTCGGACTTCTCGTTCGCGTTGAAGGGCTTCGACGACCCGGTGGCCGCGGCGCCGCTGCTGTGTGCCGGACTGATCGGGTGGCGGTCCCTCAAGCTCTGCGGCGAAGCGCACCGGATCGGCCTCTATGGCTTCGGCGCCGCCGCCCACATCATCGCCCAGGTCTGCCGATGGCAGGGGCGGGAAGTCCATGCCTTCACCCGGCCGGGAGATTGTGCGGCACAGGCGCATGCGCGTTCGCTGGGAGCGTTCTGGGCCGGCGGCTCCGACCAGAGCCCGCCCCATCCCCTCGATGCGGCCATCCTGTTCGCGCCGGTCGGCGACCTCGTACCGGCGGCGCTGAAGGTCGTCCGAAAGGGCGGGCGCGTGGTCTGTGGCGGCATCCACATGAGCGACATCCCCTCGTTTCCCTACAGGCTGCTCTGGGAGGAGCGCCAGCTTCTTTCAGTCGCGAACCTCACGCGCGAGGATGCGCGGGAGTTCCTGGCGCTGGCGCCGCTGGTGCCGGTGAGGACGACGACGACCGTCTACCCGCTGGCGTCTGCCAACCAGGCAATTTCCGATCTGCGTTCCGGCGCCTTCCAGGGCGCGGCGGTCCTGGTGCCCTGACCGGCGGCGCGCCGGTGCCGTGATTTGACATGGCGCAATGCACCCGGACGCTCCCTGGGCGAGCGTGCGTCAACAGATCGAACGAAAGGAACCGGGAAATGCGCGCCAAGGACATCATGACCGAGAGCATCGTCTGCGTGAACGTCAAGGAAACGGTGTTCGATGCCGCCGAACTGCTGCTGGGCGCCGGCGTAAGCGCGGCACCGGTCGTCAATGACCAGGGCAACGTCCTCGGTATCGTGAGCGAGGCCGACCTCATCCATCGCGCCGAGCTGGAGACGTCACCGCGCAAGTCGTGGCTGTTGCGTCTTCTCGACAGCGAAGCGACGGTCGCCCGGGATTACGTCACGTCGCACGCCCGCAATGTCGCGGACGTCATGACCCGCGAGGTCGTCACGGCCAGCGACGAGGCCACGCTGGGCGAGCTGGTCGAGCTGATCGAGAAGCACCGCGTCAAGCGCATCCCGATCGTGCGGGACAACAAGCTCGTTGGCATCGTCAGCCGCGCCAACATTCTCGGCGCGCTGCTCTCGCGCGAGCCGGACAGTGCCGGCGGACTGCCCGACGACAAGAAGCTCCGCCAGGCCGTGGCCGAAGCGTTCGACAAGCAGGCCTGGAAGTCGCGGTGGCCCGTCAATGTCGTCGTCAGTGACGGCGTGGTCCATCTCTGGGGCTTCGTCGGCGGCGAGGACGTCCGGAAGGCCTACCGCGTGGCGGCAGAGAACGTTCCCGGCGTGAAGAAGGTCAAGAGCCACCTGCGCTCGATACCCGTCACGGTCGGCATGGGCGTCTAGCGCAGGGCGATCAGGGGCCCTTCGATTCGAGCCTCTCCAGTGTGAGGACGACCGGGGCATGGATTTCCCGGTCGGTCAGCACGCGAGGCGCTGGCAGGCGGTATTGGACCTGATGGGCTGCGACCAGCCGCGCCATGAGGATCAGCTGGCGGCCTTCCGACGAAAAGCTTGCGGGCAGCCGCAGGGCAAAGGGGATCGGAACCTGCCAGCCGCTGCGCACCACCTGCTCGGCGAGCAGTTCGCCGTCCGCCGAACGGGCGATGTCGAACAGCTGGAGCTGCAGCTCCACGCCCCGCGGCAGCGCGGTCTTCTCGGCCAGCGTGACGGCGCCGGAGATGACCGTCGCAGGTGGCAAGGTATCGCCCAGCTTGGGCATGAGAAGGCTCGCGTGGAACATCAGGGCCTGCCCGTTGGCATCCAGCACGCAGGTGAAGCGGAACGGGACCGAGGTGCCGTTCCGGCGATGTCGCGATCCCGTCCCCGTGACGGTGGTCATGATCGGCTGGATACCCACCGCCTCGTCCGTTCGTTCGATGGAGAGCCACGGCGCGCCGTCGAGGCTGAGCAGGCCGAAGGCTGCGTCCGACTGCCGTGTCTCGAGGCCGGCCTTGCCGGCGCAGCGGGAGAGCATCGGGGTGGAGATGCCGCCGTCCGAGCCCGCCAGCGCCGGAGAGGCGATCGAGGCGGCAAGCAGGAGTGGGAGAAGCCGATGAATGGTCGTCATGGGGCGCCCCTCGGCAGGCAAATGGCGGATTTCCATGGCCCAGCCTGCCTGCTTTCCACGCCGCTTCATTGACCTGCATCAAGCGGCGATCTCCGCCTGCCCACCGGGTGCCGGTTTGATCTGGATCAGTCCGGCCAGCCTCATTCCGGGCTAGCGTGAGGTCGAACGCGGAAAGGTAAGGTCCAAGATGCGGGCTCTGCGACGGATCGTGCGAACGGCCCTGGTGGCCGGCATTGTCACCGGGGCGTGCCTTGCTCCGGTCCTCGCGGGCGACGTCGAGGCCACGGGCTGGACCCTGGAGCAGGGCGTCGATCCACCCAGTTATGCGCTGATCGAGCCGCGCAGCCGCAACCTCAATCTCGACGTCGTGGTGCTGGCCTGCGAGCAGGCCGAGGATCACCGGGTCCTGCAGCTCCAGCTCTACCTGACGAACGACGGCCCGCTGATGCCCGATGGTGTGGCGGCGGGGCGGGCGAAGGTCGATCCGCGGGCCGAGATCGTCATCGACGACCATGTCTTTCCGGTCAGCCTGCTGTTCGCCGGAGACCATGTCGTGTTGAGCGACGAGACCCAGGCAATGTTCCCGCGCGTTTCGGAGCAGCTGCTCGATGCAATCGAGCAGGGCACGACGATGCAGCTGCGCTTCGACCTCGTCGCCGAACCGCCGGGAAAGCCCGCGGCCTTCGACGGCGAGGCGGTGGTCGACCTTCAGGATGGCCTGGCCGGCACGCCGGGAAAGGCCGTTGCCGCGGTGCGCCGCTGCGCCACGGGCCCGGCTCCCCAGAACGTCGCGCTCGCGATCCCGAGACGCTGACCCTTCAAGGGAGATCGACCGAGCCTCGCCCATCCTCCGCCTGCCGCAGCCTGAGCGGCATCGGCGGCGGCGCTTTAACGATAAACGAGGACCGGTATGGTGCTGTGGGTCAGTACTTTCACGGTCTCGCTACCGAGGATCAGGGCCGCGGCGCCGCGGCGACCATGCGACGCCATCGCGATCAGATCGCACCCCTTCGCCGCTGCAGTGTCCGTGATGGCCTTGTACGGCATGGCATGCTCGACATGGATGGCCTCGCACTCCACGCCGAGCGCCTCGGCCTGCCGTTTCGCTGCTTCCAGGCAACGCTTGGCGGCCTCCACCGCATGCTTCTGATAGGCGGGCTGCGTATCGGCAAGCTGAACGCTATCCATGGAGAAGATGTGGAAGGGCTCCATGACCGTGATCACGGTGACCTTTGCCTTGGCGTCGCGAGCCAGTTGCATGGCGTTCTGAATGGCCGTGGTGGAAAGCGTCGAGCCATCCGTTGGAATGAGGATGTGCTTGAACATGTCCTGATCCTCCCGATTGCAGTCCTGCAACGATATCGCAACCGGGACGGTTGCTTCTTGACTTGAATCAACTCGGCCGGAACCGCATCGCCAGCTTGTCTCACATCAGCCCAGCACTGCCAGCCCATAGACCAACGGGACGTGTTTCGGCAGGCTTCCCTCGAACTCGCCCTCTCCTCACGTTCATTTTAAAGTGTCCCCCGATCCATTCATGGTGGTGACTCCCAACCGATGAAGATTGCTGCAGAAGCGCGGCGGCTCAGCGTGCGTGTCGCGCCGGGAACAACCGTTTCGGCTCTTTATCAAAAGGCTCCCCACGCTCGCGCACTGCTCGTGCTGGCGCATGGTGCGGGGGCGGGCATGACACATCCATTCATGGTGGCCGTGGCCGACCGGCTGGCCGAAGCGGGGGTGAGCACCCTCAGGTTCCAGTTTCCCTACATGGAGGCTGGCTCGAAGCGGCCTGACCGGCCGGCCGTGGCCCATGCCGCGATACGTGCGGCCGTGCGGAAGGCGGCGAAGCTGGCGCCGGCGTTGCCCCTGTTCGCCGGAGGCAAGTCGTTTGGCGGTCGCATGACATCCCAGGCCCAGGCGCTCGAACCTCTGCCGAAGGTCCGGGGCCTGGTGTTTCTGGGATTTCCCCTGCACCCGCCGGACAAGCCGTCCATCGACCGAGCGGCACATCTCTCCGAGACCCACGTTCCCCCTGTTATTCATCCAGGGCACGCGCGACGCGCTCGCTCGGCCGGCGCTCCTGCGAAAGGTCCTCAAGGGCTTGGGGAAGCGAGCGAGCTTCTGGTCGATAAGAGACGCCGATCATTCCTTCGGTGTTCTGGTCCGGTCCGGCCGGACCAGCCAGGAGGTGTTCGCCGAAACGGCCGGCATCGTCGGCGCTTGGACAGCGTCTGGAGAATTGGCCAAACGGGCCGCAGGGTCCCGTACAGAGAAGGCGGTGGTAGTGGAGGCAGTCAGCCGCTAACCCGTCTCAGCTTGAATTTCCCTGCAATCAGGGAATTCAACAAGGAAATCATCGCCGATGTGGGCTAGCGGGCTGCCGAAATCCCCGAATTCTCTCACCTTTCCAGACATTCGGCCGAAACCGGCCGGATTTTGAACAGGGAATTTGAAGCGCCGTAACAGGGAACGCTGAACCCCAAAACAGGGAATGCCAAACCCCAGAAAGGGCCCGACATCGTGAGGGTACTGATCGAGGAAGGGCTCACACCCGCTGATGCCATCACCCTTGACCACGGCCATCATGAAGTCGACCGCCGAAGGGCAGCACGCCGACGTCGTCATCGCCATTGCCGGCGCCATGGACAGGCTCTGCACCGACCGCATCGTGCGTCCCTAGACCCGCGTCTGCCTCGCCGACTCGATCCTGGGCGTCGGCGTCCGCGAGGGCACGCCGAAATCCGACGTCTTGACGGTCAAGGCGTTCAAGCGGTGCACACCGCGCCCGATGCCGCGGTCGACCGCACTAGGGCCGCTATCGGGGGCTGACGCGCGCCGTTGCCACAGATTGTGCAGCCCCGGACTCGGCAGAGTCGCGGTTCATCACGCACGCGGTAACGCGCAAGCAGCTATGGTATTGCCACTGATGACGTCTTTCCTTTCTACTTCCTTTAAGAGCAACGACCCGATGACCGGACAGAAGTTGCTCGTCGCCAACCGCGGCGAGATCGCCATTCGCATATTCCGCTCGGCGGCCAATCTCGGCATGAGCAGTATCGCGATCTGTCCCGCCGACGACAGCGCCAGCCTTCATGTCGAGAAGGCCGATGCGGCGATCGTCTTGCCCGGCCGTGGCGTTGCCGCGTATCTCGATGGAGCAGCCATTTTGCGGGTGGCGAGAGAGGCCGGGGCGACAGCGATTCATCCCGGTTACGGCTTCCTGTCGGAGAATGCTGCCTTCGCGCGCGCCTGTGCCGAGGCCGGCATCACCTTTGTCGGTCCGACACCTGAGATTCTCGATCTGTTCGGCGACAAGCACCGGGCGCGGCAGCTTGCCCAGCAGGTCGGTGTGCCGACCTTGCCGGGCACAGAGGCGCCGACAACCCCCGAAAAAGCTCGGGCCTTCATGGAGGGGCTTGGAGCGGGGGCGGCCGTGATGGTCAAGGCAGTTGCCGGCGGGGGCGGTCGCGGCATGCGGCCGGTCCTGACGGCTGGCGAGCTCGAGGAGGCTTTTGCCCGTTGCCGGTCGGAGGCGACCGCGGCCTTTGGCTCGGGTGACCTTTACGTCGAGCAGCTCGTCCGACAGGCGCGCCACATCGAGGTGCAGGTCATCGGTGACGGGGCGGGGGTGGCGCATCTGTGGGAGCGCGACTGCTCACTCCAGCGCCAGCGGCAGAAGCTCGTCGAGTTCGCGCCCGCGCCGAACCTGGACGCTCATGTGCGGCAGCAATTGCTGGACGCTGCGCTGATGCTGGCGCGTGCAGCGCACTACCGCAGCCTCGGCACATTCGAGTTCCTCGTGGATAGCACCAATGGTGCCTTCTACTTCATCGAAGCCAATCCGCGCCTGCAGGTCGAGCATACGGTGACGGAGGCGGTTACCGGCTTGGATCTGGTCGAGCTCCAACTCCGGCTGGCGGGCGGCGCCACCCTGGCGGAGCTTGGTCTTGCGAGAAGTGCGGGACCGGCCCCGCGCGGCATGGCCATGCAGCTCCGCATCAACGTCGAGACGATGCAGCCCGACGGGACAGCCAAGCCAGGTGGTGGCCTCCTGAGCACGTTCGAGCCACCTTCTGGTCCGGACATTCGCGTCGATGGCTACGGCTATGCCGGCTACGCGACCAATCCGGCCTACGATTCGCTGCTCGCCAAGCTGATAGTGTTTGCCCGCAGCGGCCGCGTCGAGGATGTGACGGGCAAGGGCTATCGGGCGCTCTGCGAGTTCAACGTAGCGGGCGCGCCGACCAACATCGCTTTTCTCCAGGCCTTGCTGCTGGACAAGCACGTGCGCGCCGGCAACTTCGACACCGGCTTCGTGGCGGCCAATGCCCCGGCACTGATCGCCGTGGACGCCGCCGCTCATCCGCGTCTGTACGCGACCGTGAAGGATGACGGGAGGCGCGGCGCTCGCGCTGGCGCCAAGGTCGACGCTACCGACCCGCTCTCCGTCCTCACCTACGGCCAGTCAACGCGCGGCCAGCCGGTATCGGGTGCCGGCCCAGTGGTGGGAGGCACTCTGCAGGACGGGATGATCGGGGTCCGAACCCCGATGCAGGGCACCGTCATTTCGGTGGTCGTCTCGATCGGGGACGCCGTGCCTTTGGGGGCCGAGGTCGCAGTGATGGAAGCCATGAAAATGGAACACGTCATCAAGGCGACTGCGAGCGGCATCGTCCGGGCCATCCACGTTGAGCCGGGTGAAACCCTCTGGGAAGACCAGCTGCTGGTCAGCCTGGAGCCATCGGAAATCGCCGTAGAGGCCGCGGGCGCAGGAGAGGAGGTCGACCTCGATGCCATCCGCCCCGACCTGGCTGAGATGCTAGAGCGTCGGGCCCTGACGCGAGATGAGAACCGGCCAGAGGCCGTCAAGCGCCGCCACACGACCAACCATCGAACCGCGCGCGAGAATGTCGAAGACCTGATCGATCCGGGTACGTTCGTCGAGTATGGCCCCCTGGTCGTGGCGGCACAGCGACATCGGCGGACGCTCGACGATCTGCTCACCCGCAGCCCGGCCGACGGTCTCGTAACCGGGGTCGGTCGCGTGAACGGGCATATGTTCGACGCGCCCGCCACGGGTGTTGCCGTGATGGCCTATGACTACACAGTGTTTGCCGGAACACAGGGCGTTCATAATCATTGGAAGACCGACAAGATCCTCGACATTGCTGAGGACGGGCGGATGCCGCTAGTGCTGTTTGCCGAAGGCGGCGGTGGTCGACCCGGCGACGACGACTATGGCGGCTTCATCCAGTTCGACACCTTTCATCACTTCGGTCAGCTCTCGGCTCTCGTGCCGCTGATCGGCATCGTCTCGGGGCGCTGTTTCGCGGGCAATGCGTCGCTGCTCGGGTGCTGCGATGTGATCATCGCGACCGCCGATACCACGCTTGGGATGGGCGGCCCGGCCATGGTCGAGGGGGGCGGGCTTGGCGTGTTCACGCCTGAGGAGATCGGCCCGATGGCGGTGCAGACGCGCAATGGCGTCGTCGACATCCTGGTTGCCGACGAAGCCGAAGCCGTCGCCGTCGCCAAGAGGTACCTCGCCTATTTTCAGGGGCCCCTGAAGAGCTGGACCGCGCCGGACCAGCGCTTGATGCGCCACATCGTGCCCGAGAACCGGCTGCGCACCTATGAGGTGCGCGACGTGATCCAAACACTGGCCGATGAAGGTTCGGTGCTTGAGCTGCGCCGCGACTTTGGGCGTACGCTGGTCACGGCGTTGATCCGTCTCGAAGGCCGTACGGTCGGTGTGATGGCCAACGATCCGAAGCATCTCAGCGGAGCGGTCGATTCCGACGGATCCGACAAGGGCGCGCGCTTCATGCAGCTCTGCGACGCCTACGACATCCCGATGGTCAATCTATGCGATACGCCCGGCATTATGGTCGGCCCCGAGGCAGAGAAGACGGCGCTCGTGCGACATGCGGCGCGCATGTTCCTGACAAGCTGCAACGTGAGCGTTCCGTACTTCACGATCGTGCTGCGCAAGGCCTACGGGCTGGGGCAGAGCGCCATGGCCGGTGGCAACTACCGCGCGCCGTACTTCTATGTCTCGTGGCCGACTGGCGAGTTTGCGCCGATGGGCATCGAGGGGCAGGTCAAGCTGGGCTTTCGGGCTGAGCTTGCGGCCATCGAGGACCCGGAGGAGCGCCTCAAGCTCTTTGAGGCCAAGGTTGCGCAGGCCTATGAAGCGGGCAAGGCGTTGAACCGCTCGACCAACTTCATGCTCGACGACGTCATCGACCCGGCCGAGACGCGTAGCTGGGTCGTCAACATGCTGGCCGCGATCCGGCCCGGCCCGCCGCGCTCTGGCAAGAAGCGCCCCATGATCGACTCGTGGTGATGCCAGCGTGATCTCGAAGGCCGGTCGTGTCGGCAGCGATGGCACGACCAGCCAAGATCAGCCTCTCATTGCACACTATGACTAGTCGCATAGCCACACCGGCCGGACGGCGGATTATCCATGAAGAAGTCACGGTTCAACGAGCAGCAGATCGCCTACATCCTGCGCCATACTCGATGAGCAAAAACTGGTGACGTGACTCAAACCAAGAAGCCTCCGGCAAACCCGGGGCGGTTCAGAGCTGGTCGGCCTGCCGAGAATCTCGAGGACGATCCGACCTATGCCTTCATGCGGCCCTGAGCGTTATACTGGCGGTTGACCCGCAAAGGAGATCACTCATGGCCGATGCCAAGCTCGCCCCGAACATGCCGCAGTGGATGATCGACCATACCAACCGCTACCTGTCGAGCGGCGGGACGGACGGTCACATGTACACCGCCTCGTTCCCCAACATGCCGACGCTGACGGTGCCGTCGCTGCTGCTGACGACGACCGGCCGCAAGTCGGGCCGGAAGTACATCTTCCCGTTGTTCTACGGAAAGGCCGGCAACAGCTACTTCATCGTCGCGTCCAAGGGTGGCGCGCCGGACCATCCGGGCTGGTACAAGAACCTGCTGGCCTACCCCGAGGCCGAGATCATGGTCGGCACCCAGAAGCTGAAGGTGCGCGCCCGTACGGCCAGCGCCGCCGAGCGTGGCGCTCTGTGGAAGCAGGCCGTGGTCTTCTGGCCGCCCTACGACGACTACCAGCAGAAGGCGGCCGATCGCGAGATTCCGATCGTCGTCCTCGACCGGGCCTAGATCCGTCTTCCCGAGCGCGGCGGCCTACGGCAACTGCTGCTGCTGCTCGGCCCAGCGGCCGAGGCTCGGCAGGATCCTGTCCTCCGGCTCGGCGGGCAGGGTGAAGGGGACGCGATCGACGCCGATGTCGCGGCAGAACTTCAGCGGGGCCAGCATATCCGGCACCCGGAAGATCGTGATCGGCAGGCTGGCCGGATCGCGGCCCGCCTGCTTCGTCATGGCCCGGAACTTCTCCAGGATGATGCCGATGCCGCACAGGAAACGACCGTTCGACAGCGGGTCGCCTCCTGGCCGGTGGTCTGCTCGCCCACGGTCCCAAACCGATGGAGACCTTCCGGCAGACCGGCACCGTGGTGGCGAAGGTGCCGCAGGGCGCCCGCCCGGCCGACCGAGCGACCGCACCGCTGCGAACTGGCGATCGCCAGCGAACCGACGGGC
>CANIEC010000014.1 GCA_947466085.1 Rhodospirillales bacterium | reverse complement strand
TCGGCATTGCCCCGCACACCGACACCAGCTTCCTCACCCTGCTGGCGCCCAACGACGTGTCCGGCCTGTCGATCCGCAGCCGGGACGGGCGTTGGATCGAGGCGCCTGTCCTGCCCGATGCCTACCTCGTGAACGGCGGGCAGTTGCTGCAGCGCTGGACCAACGACTTCTGCCTCGCCACGCCACATCGCGCCGTCAACCGCAGCGGCGGTGAGCGTTATGCCCTGGCCTTCTTCTGCGACAATACCATCGACTGGCCGATCGCCGCCGTGCCGACCACGGTCGGCCCCGACAGGCCGCCGAAGTACGCGACGACCCGGTACACCGACTACATGATCGAGTATCAGAAACGGACCTACGACCTGCTGAATTCCGACCCGCAAGCGGCAGAATGAGCGAGGGCATCAAGCTCGGGCCGGCGTCGTGCTCCCTCTCAGCCAGCATCATGGCGACGGCGCGCCGCGCCCGTACGGTCACCGTGACCGATCCGTTCGCCAACAGGCTTACCTTCAGCGAACCGAGCGACTAGAGTTCCCGCATCACCGGCGAGAAGCCGGGACTCGGGAGGAACATGAGACAATGAGTGGGGCAACCCTCGCCCGCGTCGAAGCCCATGTCTTCCGTACGCCAATCAAAGAACCTGTCCGCACCTCCTTCGGCACCATGACCGAGCGCGTCGCCGTGTTCGTGCGGGCCGAGGATTCCGACGGCGCCCGAGGCTGGGGTGAGATCTGGTGCAATTTCCCCAACGCCGCCGCCGAACATCGTGCGCTGCTGTTCGCCGACATCGTGGCGCCGCGCGCGCTGGGTCGGTCGCTCGACGATCCGGTCAGCCTGTGGGGCGAGATCGACCGCGCACTGCATGTGCTGCGTGTCCAGAGCGGCGATGCCGGGGCCCTCTCCGCCGCGGCGGCCGGCCTCGATCTCGCGCTGCACGATCTGCGCGCGCGCAAGCGCGGCCTGCCGCTGTGGCGGGCGCTCGGCGGCACCGACGACACGCCCGTCCCCGCCTATGCATCGGGCCTCAACCCCGGCCGCGCTGCCTACGACACAGCGGGTCGCATGCGCGCCGCCGGTTATCGCGCCTTCAAGATCAAGGTCGGCTTTGGCGAGGAGACCGACCTCGGCTCGCTGCGCCCCGTCGCTGCCGAGTTGCAGGAAGGCGAGCGGTTGATGGTCGACGCCAACCAGGGCTGGGACCTGCGCACTGCGTGTGCGATGGCACCGAAGCTCGCCGAGTTCGGACTGGGCTGGATCGAGGAGCCCCTGATGGCCGACCGGCCCCTGTCCGAGTGGACGCAGGTCGCGGCCGTCGCGCCGGCGCGGCTCGCCGCCGGCGAGAACCTGCGCGGCGCCGGCCCCTTCCAGGAAGCCATCGACAGCGGCCTCTTCGGGGTGATCCAGCCCGATGCCGCCAAATGGGGCGGCCATTCCGGTTGCCTACCCGTCGCCCGCGCCGCCCTCGCGGCCGGCCGCACCTTCTGCCCGCACTTCCTGGGCGGCGGCATTGGCCTCCTCCATTCGCTGCATCTGCTGGCCGCCGTGCGCGGCCCCGGCCTGCTCGAGGTCGATGCCAACCCCAATCCCCTGCGCGAAGGCATCCTGCAGGATGTTTTTTCGGTCCGTGACGGCCGCGTCAGCCTTCCCGGCGGGCAAGGACTCGGTCTAGAACCGGACATCAAGCCGCTCCTGACCCTAAGAAGCCTACATATCGAGCGGCGCGCGTAAGAGAGGGAACGCCATGCTGGGTTTGATGCAAGACCGTCCGCTGCTGATCTCGCAGATCATCGACTATGCGGCCGCCGCCTATCCCAACGTCGAGATCGTGACGCGGACCGTCGAGGGGCCGATCCACCGCTACGGCTACAGGGACGCACACAAGCGCGCCAAGCAGCTCGCCGAAGCGCTGCAGGGGCTCGGCATCAAGCTCGGTGACCGTGTCGGCACCATCGCCTGGAACACCTACCGGCATTTCGAACTCTATTTCGGCATTTCCGGCATCGGCGCGGTTCTGCACACGCTGAACCCGCGCCTGGCGCCCGAGCACGTGGCCTATATCGCCAACCATGCCGAGGACCAGATCCTCTTCGTCGACCTGAACCTGATGCCGATCGTCGAGGGCGTCTGGGACCAGCTCAAGACCGTGAAGCATGTCGTGGTCATGACCGATCGCGCCCACATGCCGACCTCGGCGAAGATCCCGAACCTGCTCTGCTACGAGGAGCTGATCGCCGACAAGCCGGGCACCCTCACCTGGCCGGAGTTCGACGAGAAGACCGCCTCGTCGCTCTGCTACACGTCGGGCACCACGGGCAATCCGAAGGGCGTGCTCTATTCGCACCGCTCCACGATGATCCATTCGATGATGATGTGCTCGGGCCCGGTGCTGGCGCTCGATCCCGACACCACCATCCTCCCGGTCGTGCCGATGTTCCACGCCAATGCCTGGGGCCTCGTCTACGCCGGCCCCTTCTGCGGCACCAAGCTGGTGTTCCCGGGCTTCAAGCTCGACGGCGCCAGCATCTACGAGCTGCTCGACAAGGAGCAGGTGACCCTGTCGGCCGGCGTGCCGACGGTGTGGCTGGCCCTGCTCGACTACTGCCAGCAGAACAAGCTCAAGATGTCGTCGGTGAAGCGCACGCTCATCGGCGGCTCAGCCGTGCCCTACGCCATGATCGAGCGCTTCTGGAAGGAGCATGAAGTCGAGGTCGCCCAGGGCTGGGGCATGACCGAGATGAGCCCGCTCGGCACCCTGACCCGGTTCAACCGGGGCGAACGCGACCTGCCCGATGCCGACCGGTTTGCCATCACCGCCAAGCAGGGCCGCCCGGTGTTCGGCTGCGAGATGAAGATCATCGACGATGCCGGCAACGACCTGCCGCTGGACGGCAGCGTCTCGGGCAACATGGTCGTGCGCGGTCCGTGGATCGTGAAGGGCTACATGAAGGGCGACGGCAGGAGCCAGTTCCTGGAGAACGACTGGTTCCATACCGGCGACGTCTGCAAGATCGAGAGCGACGGCTCGGTGGTCATCACCGACCGCTCGAAGGACGTGATCAAGTCGGGCGGCGAGTGGATCAGCTCGATCGACCTCGAGAACGCCGCCATGGGTTGCCCCGGCGTGGCCGAAGCCGCGGTGATCGGCGTGGCTCATCCCAAGTGGGACGAGCGCCCCCTGCTCATCGTCGTCCGTCGCCCCGACGCCTCGGTTGAAAAGGGCGACGTCCTGAAGTTCCTCGACGGCAAGATCGCCAAGTGGTGGATGCCCGACGACGTGCAGTTCGTCGACGCCATCCCCCACGGCGCCACCGGCAAGATCCTGAAGACCGCGTTGCGCAAGCAGTTCGAGAGCTACAAGCTCCCGAGCGCGTGAGCCCCCGCCTCCCGGGACTGACGCAGCTCTGCAATCGCATGGCGTGTCACCTGGAAGGCACCGACCATGGCGAGGCCGGACATGATCGCAGCGACGACATAGTCCGGCCAGCCACTGCCCGACCCGAATACGCCCACGGCGGCGGCCAGCACGGCGAGATTGCCGATCGCGTCGTTGCGCGTGCAGATCCACACTGAGCGCATGTTGCTATCGCCGTCGCGCCAGCGATAGAGCAGCAGCGCCACGCCGAAGTTGGCGGCCAGCGCCAGGGCGCCGACCACGCCCATCACCGGCGCCGCCGGGACGGTGCCGGCCATCGCGTGATTGATTGTCGTAATGGCGATCCATAGGCCGAAGGCGCCCATGCTGGCGGCCTTCACCAGTGAGGCGCGGGCGCGCCACTGGATCGCCATGCCGAGCACGAACAGGCTGATGCCGTAGTTGCCGGCGTCGCCCAGGAAGTCGAGCGAATCGGCCAGCAGTGAGACCGACTGCGCGGCAACGCCGGCACTGATTTCGATCGCGAACATCGCGAGGTTCACCGCCAGCGCGATCCACAGGATGCGCCGGTAGGCGGGCGAGGCCGCTGCGGCCGCGCCGTGGTCATGACTGTGGCCGGGACCGTGCGAATGGGTGTGACAGCTCGCGCTCATGTCAGTGCTCCGCGATGTGCTTGACCATGTCTTCGACCATGCGGCGGACATGGAGGTCGTCGGCCTCGTAGTAGACCTGCTTGCCCTGCCGGTCGGCCCGCACCAGACGCGCCCCCTTCAGCAGCCGCAGGTGATGGCTTACCAGCGACACCGAGAGACCAAGCCGGTCGGCGATGTCCGACACCGCAAGCGGCGTGCGCAGGCATGAGACCACGATCTTCAGCCGGGTCGGATCGCCCAGCAGCCGGAACAGGTCGGCCAGCGCCACGGCATGGTCGTCGGACAGGAGAGTTTTCTTTGCTTTGGACATTTGAATAACTGTTCAAATGTAAGAAGCACCTTTCCTGCCGTCAACCCCGCACAATCGTTACGTTATTGCCTTCTGTGGACGGCGGATCGCGATGTCGCAAACCACCGCCGCAACGACGATCGTGCCTCCCGCGAGGGTCGTCCAACCCGGCGACTCGGCGAAGGCCAGCCAGACCCAGAGCGTGCCGAGAGGCGTCTGCAGCACGCCGATCAGCGCGCCGCGCGTCGCCGAGACCAGCGGTGTGCCCAGAGCCAGCAGCAGCAGGCCGAGGCCGAACTGGCTGATGCCGAACAGCGCGAGCAGAAACAGCTCCTCGCCGCTCACCGCCAGCGGCCGCGCGAACGGCAGCACGATCAGCGCGCAGAGGAAGGCCGAGAGCCCGACCGCCGGCAGCATGCTGATCCCGGGGTTGCGCCGAATCAGAACCAGCACGAGCGACATCAGCACGGCCATGCCGAAGGCCAGCAGGTTGCCCGCCACGCGTCCACCCGATGCCGCAGCCCCCATCATCACCGCCACGCCGACGACGGCCGCCAGCGTTGCCCCCAGCGTGACCCAATCCTCGCGCTCTCCGATCATCAGCCAGGCGATGCCTGCCGTCACGAAGGGGATCGTGGCGTCTATCACAAGTACGTCGGCCATGGTCGAGAGGCGCAACGCGTTCAGAAAGCACACGGTCGCGACGGCCGAGCACAGCGCGATCGCGACGCCGTCGCGGCCGATGGCGCAGACAGCTCGCACGACACGTCCGTGCTCGCGCCACATCAGCATGCCGGTCAGGAACAGCCCGCCGAAGACTCCGCGCCAGAATAGCATCGTCCAGGCGTCGAGATCGATCAGTCGCGTATAGAAGCCGGCGGTGCTGTAGGCGACGGCCGACGCGGCCAGAAGCGCCGTGCCGACGACGGCCTGCCTGGTTGACGTGCGCAACACGTGCGGCGTGGACATCTCGACTGGGGACATGGTCTCTCCGATTGCGAACGCGGCGGACCCTAGAGAGTCCCTACTGACAGCGTTGTGTCAGGAATGAAGAAGGCCCATAAAATGGGCCTTATGCGCCGCTCCGACCGTCTGTTCGACATCATCCAGCGCCTGCGGACGGCCAAAGGTCCGGTCACGGCCGCCGCACTGGCGGCCGAGCTCGAAGTGACACCGCGCACCATCTATCGCGACATCGCGACCCTGCAGGCCCGCCGCGTACCGATCGATGGCGCCGCCGGAATCGGCTACGTGCTGCGCAAGAGCTTCGACCTGCCGCCGCTGATGTTCACCGCCGAGGAGGTCGAGGCCATCGCCGTCGGCGCGCGCCTCGTCCGCCGCCTGCGTGACGCCAAGCTGCAGGAAGCGGCCGACAGCGTCTTCTCCAAGGTGACGGTCGTGCTTCCCGAAGCGCTGCGCCGCCAGCTCACCTCGACGCCCTTCTACGTCTCGCCCGGTGACACGGTCGAACCGCGTGGGGTCGACCTCGCCGACGTGCGCGCCGCGATCCGCGACAGCCACAAGCTCCACATTTCCTATGCCGACGAGACGGGCCGGCGCACCAACCGCACCATCTGGCCGATCGCCATGGCCTACTATGTCGATGTCACGCTGATCGGCGCCTGGTGCGAGCTGCGCAACGGCTACCGCAACTTCCGCGTCGAACGCATCCAGTCGTCGACGGTCCTCGACGAGCCTTTCGACCAGGACAATGGCCGCTTGTTCCGCGAATGGGCGGAGCTGCCGAAGGTGCGGCCGACCCCTGTCTAGAAAATGTGCAGCGCCGCCACGTTGACGATCGCGCCGCTCGCCAACGCCCAGAGCGGATTGCGCCGCGTCGTGTAGACGAAGACGGTGGTGGCGAGGCTGATCAGGACGGTGACGGCATCGCGGTCCACGGTGCGCATCATGGAGAGGCCCGAGGCCAGCATCATGCCGAGCGCGACCGGTATCAACGCGTCGCGCAGCACCGCCACCGCCGGATGATGAGACCAGCGCGTCAGGACACGACCGGCGAAACAGGCCAGCACGCTCGACGGGATCAGCAGAGCGAAGGTCGCCACCAGCAGGCCCGACAGACCCGCGACCTGCCAGCCGATCAGGCTGACGAAGATCACGTTGGGACCGGGCGAGGCATTGGCGATGGCAAAGGCGCTCGCGAACGCGGCATCGGTCATCCAGCCGTGGATGTCGACGACCTGGCGGTGGATCTCGGGCAGCAGCGCATTCACACCGCCAATCGAGACCAGCGACAGCAGCGCGAAGGTCCGTGCCAGCTCGGCCAGCACTCCGGTCACTTGCGGCGCTCCCACCAGGTCGCGGCGATGGCGGTCGGCACCAGCACGAGGACCACGGGCACAAGCGGCCAGCGCAGCAGGCCGATCGCCGCGAAGCCCACGGCAACGATGACATAGGAGAGCGGCGTCGGCCGGATGTTGCGGATCATCTTGAGCGCCGTGCCCAGAACGAGGCCGGCGGAGGCCGCTGCCGCCCCGATCAGCGCGGCCCCCACCTCAGGGATCGCGGCGACGCGTTCGTACACGACCGCCAGCGCGGTCACGATGACCAGAGGCATCGCCATCTGGCCCAGCAGGCAGAGCAGGACGCCGACGATCCCCTGGTTGCGGTCGCCGATGATGACGGCGGCGTTGATCGTGTTCGGCCCCGGCAGGACCTGCCCGATACCCAGGATCTCGGCGAACTCGCGATCGGTGAGCCAACGCCGTTCCTCGACGATGATGTGGCGAGCCCACGGCGCGACGCCGCCGAAGCCAAGCAGGCCGATCTTGAGGAAGCCGAGGAAGAGTTCCGCCTTGCCGATGTTGCGGCGCGGCGTAGCCGACGAATCATGCTGCATTGCGAGCAAGGATAGCAAAATTCAGTCCATGCGCCTCGCCGGCCGTGCCTGAGCGCGCTAGCCTCTCCCCACCATGAGCAAAGCCCTTCGCCCGATCGATCCGCAGAATCGTCCGTCCTTTGCCGGCGAAATCTCGGGCATCGACCTCACCCATCGCCTCAGTGACGAGGACGTCGCCTTCATCCATGACGGGATGAACCAGTACGGCGTGCTGGTGTTCCGCGACCAGAGACTCGACGACGAGAGCCAGCTTGCATTCAGCCGCCAGCTCGGTCCGCTCGAGCAGGCGACCGGGGACATCATGCCGCCCGAGGAACGGCGCATGAGCATGGACCTCAACGACATCTCGAACCTCGACCGCCACGGCAACGTGCTGGCGCGCGACGATCGCCGCCGCCTGTTCAGCCTGGGCAACCAGCTCTGGCATTCCGACAGTTCGTTCAAGGATGTGCCCGCCCTCTATTCCCTCCTGTCGGCGCGCACCATCCCGTCAGCCGGCGGCAATACAGAGTTCGCCGACATGCGCGCGGCCTACGATGCGCTCGACGCGGCGACCAAGCGCGAGGTCCACGACCTGATCTGCCTGCACAGCCAGATCTACTCGCGCGGCATGCTGGGCTTCGAGGATTTCACCGAGGCCGAGCGCGTGAAGTGGGCGCCGGTGCGCCAGCGCCTGGTGCGCCGCCACCCCGGCTCCAGCCGCCTGTCGCTCTATCTCGCCAGTCATGCCGGCGGCATCGAGGGCTGGCCGATGCCCGAGGCGCGAGCCTTTCTGCGCGACCTCACCGAGCACGCCACGCAGCGCCAGTTCGTCTACGCCCATGTCTGGCGGCCGTTCGACCTGGTGATGTGGGATAACCGCGCCACCATGCACCGCGCCCGCCGCTTCAATTCGGGCGAGGTGCGCGACATGCGCCGCACAACGCTTACCAACATCGTCTCGAGCCTGGAGCAGGCCCCCTAGAAGATGCGTCTGCAGTTCCTCGGATCCGGCGATGCCTTCGGCAGCGGCGGGCGGTTCAACACGTGTTTCCATGTCGAGCGCGCACGCCACGGCAACCTGCTGGTCGATTGCGGCGCCTCGTCGATGATCGCCATCCGCAAATGGCAGGTCGAGCCGAACGCGATCTCCACCGTGCTGGTGAGCCACCTGCACGGCGACCATTTCGCCGGCCTGCCCTTTTTCCTGCTCGATGCGCAGCTGGTCAGCCGGCGCACGGCCCCGCTGCTGCTGGCCGGACCGCCCGGCCTCCGCGACCGGCTCATGATCCTCATGGAGGCGATGTTTGCCGGCTCGACCCAGGTCGAGCGCAAGTTCGCGCTGGAAATCCGTGAGCTGGAGCTTCACGAGAGAGTTGAGATCAACGGCCTCGCCGTGACGCCCTACCTGATGAAGCACTATAGCGGCGCGCCCTCCTACGCGCTGCGCATCGAAACCGAAGGCAAGGTGCTCGCCTATTCGGGTGACACCGAATGGGTCGAAGAGTTGATCCCGGCCGCCCGCGACGCCGACCTCTTCATCTGCGAGGCTTATTTCTTCGACAAGGTGATGAAGTATCACATCGACTACACGACCCTGGTCGATCACCTGCCGCGCATCGGCGCCAGGCGCACCATCCTGACCCACATGAGCGCCGAGCTTTTAGGCCGCGGTTCCGAGATCGCGCTGGAAGCGGCGCATGATGGGCTGGTGGTGGAGTTCTAGCCCTTCGGCACCCACTCCTCGAGCCGCGTGTTGGTGGCGGGGTCAAGCATGCGGGTGGCGCGCAGGACCATGCCGTGCCTGGCGAACACTTCCTCCGGTGTCGCGTTCTTGCCGACGCCCGGAAAGACGGGCCGGCCGCGCGGCACGCTGGCCTCCGTGCGTGTCAGGAAGAAGACGTCGTAGCCGATGTTGAGGAACAGGCCGAACACGTCGGTGCCGCCGACCACGGCGAGGGTTCCATCCTCCAGATTGAGCTTCATCCAGGCTTCCTCGAAGGGCGCCGAGGCGGGATTCCAGAGGATTGCATTCGTATTGTCAGGATCGGGGACGACGCGCTCGACCCGGCGGGTGAGCACGATGCGCCGGCGCGCCGCTTCCTTCGGACCACCCTCCGACGAGTGGCGTCCGTTGGCGACCGCGGCCGCCCGGTCGACCGAGTCCTGATAGAACTTCTGGTCCGCCGGGATTTTCAGGTTCTCCGGGAAGGAGCCGTCCGAAGCCGCAATCATGCCCTCGCGGGAAATGATGGCGAATCCCTCGATGTGTGGCCGCCTGCTGGTCATGGACTGCCCCTGAAAACACCTGATGCGCCGGACAACGGACGCTTCAGCCAATGGATGCGGGGCACCCTAGCGCAAATGAAAGCGGCGGGGAAAACCCCCGCCGCCGCCACTCGTCTAGGGAAGAGAAGTTCAGCCCTTGGGCAGGAGAACCGTATCGATCACGTGGATGACGCCGTTCGACTGCTTGACGTCGGCGATCGTCACGGTGGCGACGCCGCCGTTCTCGTCGGTGAGCGTGATCTTGTCGCCCATCATCTTGGCCTGCAGGACGCAGCCGCCGACCGTCTTGACGGGATGCGTGCCCTTGTCGTCCGCGATCATCTTGGCGATCGCCGGCGACATGGCATTGGCCGACACGACATGGCAGGTGAGAATCTTCGTGAGCTTGGCCTTGTTCTCGGGCTTCACCAGCATCTCGACGGTGCCCGGCGGTAGCTTCTCGAAGGCAGCGTTCGTCGGTGCGAACACCGTGAACGGGCCCGCCCCCTGCAGCGTCTCGACGAGACCTGCGGCCTTCAGGGCGGCCACGAGCGTGGTGTGATCCTTCGAAGCGACCGCGTTGTCGACGATGTTCTTCTTGGCATCCATCGCCGCGCCGCCAACCATCGGATTGGCTGACGTGGAAGCCGTGGCCGGAGCCATGGTCTGGGCAAAGGCCGGCGCGACGGCAACAAGGGACAGGGCGGCGACTGCGATCAGCGTATGACGCGTGAGCATGGTTTCTCTCCAGTTGGATGCAGTATTCGAGCAATGAGACCAACGGCGGCGCGCTCGCCTTCAGCCAGGCAGGGCGGCTCTCTTGCTGCCCTGTCGTTGTATGATACGTCACTGCCTCCAAGGCGGTTCCTCGCGTCGGTCACACACTATCGTGACGGAACCAATGTCGACCCAGGTGATCCAAGAGGAGAAACAGGGATGCACGTCACCGATCTCCGGACCGTTCTCGTCGAAGTGCCGCTCGACCGGCCGACGCGCAATTCGAGCGGCGTCAGCAACGACCGCATTGGCGCCGTATTGATCTTCGTCGACACCGACATCGGCGTCACCGGGGAGAGCTTCCTGTTCACCCTGGGTGGACGGCGCATCGAGGTGCTGCGCGCGATGGTCGACAGCCTGAAGCCCGCCCTCGTCGGCGAAGATATCCGCTACGCCGAGCGCTTCTGGGACCGCATGTGGCGCGAACTCTATTTCCTCGGGCACAAAGGCGTGACGGTCTTCGGACTCGCCGGCGTCGACACCGCGTTGTGGGACGCCAAGGGCAAGGCGCTCGGCCAGTCGGTCACCCACATGCTCGGTGCCGCCCGCGATCGCATTCCCGTCTACTCGAGCGCCGGCCTGTGGTTGTCGGCAACGCCAGACGAGCTGGCAAAGGAAGCTGCCGGTTACGTGGTCGAAGGCTTTCGCGGCGTGAAGATGCGCGTCGGCAAGGCGCATGTGGAAGAAGACGTCGAGAGGGTCGCTTCCGTGCGCAAGGCGATCGGGCCAAAGGTCTCTTTGATGTGCGACGCCAGCCGCGGCTTCACCGCCGACCATGCGATCCGGCTCGGCCGCAAGCTGGAAGAGTTCGACCTTACCTGGTTCGAGGAACCGGTCGCCCCCTACGACCATCGCGGCTCCGCCCGGGTCGCGGCGGCGCTCGACACGCCGATCGCCAGCGGCGAAACCGAGGCGACGCGCTACGGCTTCCGCGAGATGCTGGCGCACGGCGCCGCCGACATCTGGATGGCCGATCTTGCCCGCGTCGGCGGCGTCAGCGAGTTCGTGAAAGTGGCGCATCTCGCGGCGGCGCACGACATCGCCATCTCCAACCACCTCTTCACGCAGCAGAGCATCGGCCTGCTCGGCGCCTTCGCCAATGCGACCTGGCTGGAATACATGCCGTGGACCTCGAAGCTCTACCGCGAGGCCATCGCGGTAGAGGACGGTCACGTCGCCGTGCCCGACCGGCCCGGCCTCGGCTTTACCTTCGATCCCGACGCGATCGAGCGCTATCGGGTGCGCTGAGCGCGCGTGTTAGGGTCACTTCCGTTCGACCCGGAAACAAAGGTCCTTCGCTGCGCTCAGGATGACAGCATTGGTTGGATTGGCGCAGTGCGCAAATACAGAAATCGATGTCATCCTGAGCGCAGCGAAGGACCTTTGACTATTACCCGATAGCTATCTCAACCGAGGACCGACCTACGATGACCGCGTACAGTGATTTCAAGCCGCTTACCTTCCACAACGCCACCAAGCGCTTCAGCGACGGCAGCGATACGCCACGCGCCTATCTCGAACGCTGCCTGGAGACGGTGGCGGCGCGCGAGCCGGTGGTGAAGGCCTTCACGGCCATCAACGAGGCCGGCGCCCGCGAGGCCGCCGACGCCAGCAGCGCGCGCTGGAAGCAAGGCAAGCCGCTCTCGTCCATCGACGGCATGCCGCTCGCCATCAAGGACCTGCTCGAGACGAAGGACATGCCCACGCAGATGGGCTGCGAGGCATTCAAGGGCAATTTCCCCAAGCGCGACAATGCCGCCGTCTGGGCGCTGCGCCAGGCCGGCGCGGTGATCCTTGCCAAGGCGGTAACGGCCGAACTGGGCGGCTCGCACCCCGGCGCCACCACCAATCCGTTCGATGCGACGCGCACACCGGGCGGCTCCTCCTCCGGCTCGGCCGCAGCGGTAGGCGCCAACATGGTGCCGGCCGCCATCGGCACGCAGGTCGGCGGCTCGATCATCCGCCCCGCCGCCTATTGCGGAAACTTCGCGCTGAAGCCGACGCAGGGCGGCATCAACCGCGGCGAACGCCAGGCGACCAGCCAGAGCACGCACGGCCCACACGCCAACGCGCTGCAGGACATGTGGCAGGTCGCGATCGAGATAGCGCGGCGCGCCGGCGGCGATCGCGGCGAGGTCGGGCTGATGGGTCCGTCGACTCTGCCCGCTGCCGTGAAGCCCAACCGGCTGGTCGTGCTGGAGACCGAGGGCTGGGTGGAGGTCGACGACGCGACCAAGGCCGCCTTCGACGGCGTGCTGAAGCAGCTGCGCGACGCCGGAGTCGAGCTGATCTTCCGCAAGGACCATCCCTGGGTCGAGGCGTTGGAGAAGTCGATCGCCAACGGCCGCGCCATCTGCGGCGGCGTCACGGGCTGGGAAAATCGCTGGGGGCAGCGCGGCATCGTCGACAACAATCCTGACGGAGTCAGCGAGCGGGCGAAGGCGACGCTGGCCAAGGCCGAGGCGATGACGCTGGACGACTATCGCATGGCGCTGCTGGCGCGCGAGAACGCCCAGCGCCTGCACGCGACCCTGGCGCCGCTGGCCGACGCGGCGATCACGCTGGCCTGTCCCGGCCCCGCGCCGCTGTGGTCGGGCGACGTGCCGGGCCAGCCGCTGGCGCCGCGCCCGACCGGCGACTTCGTGTTCAATGCGCCGAGCTCGATGCTGTTCGCGCCGGTCGTCACGGTGCCGCTGATGAGCGTCGGCGGCATGCCGGTGGGCCTGCAGCTCATGGGCCAGAAGCACGAGGACACCCGTATGACCGGCCTCGCGCGCTGGTTCGACGAGACCCTGAAGCGGGTCTCGGCCTGATCGCTACTCGGGCTTCATGCCCAGAGCGACGATGCGCGGGATGAGGGTGGCCTTCAGCTTCTCGTAGTCGATCATGACTTCCTCGTGGGGCATCGGCTTCTCCACGAGGGCGAAGCTGTCCATCATCCTCTTGCCGGGCTCGGAGTCGGCAGCGGCGACCCAGAGGTCGGACATCCGCTTGACGATGTCCTTCGGCGTCGCGGCGGGCGCAGCCAGCGCCAACCAGCCCGAGACGGTGAAGGCATCGTCGTCGAAGCCCTGCTCGCGCGAGGTCGGCGTATCGGGCAGCGCACGGGCGCGTACCTTGGACGGTGCGGCAATGCCACGGACGTCACCCTTCACGATCAGCGCGTTCATCGCCTGCGGGCTGCCCATGGCGGCCTGCAGCGAGCCCGCGCCCATGTCCTGCCACATCGGGGCTTCGCCCTTGTAGGTCACGATCTCCATCGTGAGCCCATACTTCTCGTTCAACGTCTGGGCGAATATGTGGGCCGAGGAGCCCATCGCCCACGAGCCGAAGTTCACCTTGTTCTTCTTGGCGTACTCGATGAACGACTTGAGGTCCTTGACCTCGGCCGGCAGAGACTTGTGGACGACGACCGGCAGCACGCCCGAGGACGTGCCCGAAATGATCGTGAAGTCCTTGTCGGGGTCGAAGCCCAGCGTCTTGAACATCACGCGGTTCTGGATGAGCGTGCTCGAGACCGAGTGCAGGAACGTGTAGCCGTCGGCCGGCGCACGGGCCACCAGTGCCGCGCCGATGTTGCCGCTGGCGCCGGGCTTGTTGTCGATGATGACCTGCTGGCCCGTGGTCTGGCTGACAGACTGGCCGAAGGCGCGGGCGATGCCGTCCGTCAGGCCACCGGCGGGGAAATTCACCACGATGGTGATCGGCTTGTTCGGCCACGCGGCGCCCTGGGCGCGGACGATCGTGGGCGTGGCAAGGGCAAGGCCGGCAGTGGCACGCAGAAGGGTGCGTCGGGTCGTCGTCATTGTCTTGTTTCCTCCCAGACTCTCATTGAGAGGACATATAGAGGCGCGATTCCGGTGACGCTAGGGCAATGACCGATCAGTCTCGCACGGTCAGACCGGCGAGCCGGAGCCGCTCCACCAGGGCGGGCAGAGCGTCACGGGCACTCCGTTCGCCCATGACCTGCGCGTTCACGAAATAGCTTCGGCGGGGTCCCGCGGCATAGTCCAGGTCCGGATGAATCAGAAAATCGGCGGCGGCAACTTCGGGATCGATGCGACTGCGACGCCGTGCATCGCGGTCCAGAAGCGCCTTCGACGTACCCTGCGGCGCCGTTCCGGCCTTGGCCGAGACGTCGACGGCAATCACGAACCGGGCGCCGGCCTGGCGCGCGGCCCTGACTGCGACGGGCAGGGATTCGTCGGCATCCTCGAATTCCGTGCCGTCGATCCCGACCGGCGAGATGATCCTGGGGACGGCGCTGGAGGCCCGCACGGCAACGCCGATGTTGCCGCTCCGGAAGAAAACCGGCGCCTTGTCGTCCCTTCGGGTGGCCGCCACGATGAGCCGTCGCGGCATCTGCTCGATCGATTTGCTGTCCAGGCGCGTGTTCACATAGTCCTGCAAACGCTGCCCCCGGATCCAGCCCCTGTCAGCGAACAAGGAGAGGTCGAACAGCGTAAACGGGCCGCCGCTCTGCGCGAACCTGTCGATCTCCTCGGCATCGTAGCCATTGGCCCAGAACGCTCCGATGAGGGCCCCGGCGCTCGATCCCACCACGAGGTCATAGTCGATGCCGGCCTCCTCCAGCACCTTCATGATGCCGATGTGGGCGTAGCCGCGCGGACCGCCGCTGCCCAGCACCAGCGCAACCCGTGGCGCCGGTGTCATGGGCGCGACCGAGACCTCCGGAACCGGGCTGTCCGCGGCGACATAGTTGAAGGCCGAACAGCCGGACAAGGCGACCATCAAGGCGGCCGCGGCAATAGCGTGCATTACCATCATCGCTTCGCCGGTTTCCGCCGGGCCTTCGCTGTCCTGGGTGCACGCCGAGACGATGCCTCCAGCGCAGCATCGATCTTGCCCAGCAGGTCCGTCTTGAGACGGGGCATGACCTCCGGCGCCAGCACGAGGTGCTGCATGACGTTGGCCTGCATGATGCTGGCCATGCCATGCAGCGTCGACCAGATGAACAGCGCGTCCAGATCGGCCTTCGCGTAGTGCGCCGGGTCGTCACCGTACATTGCCCGCTGGCTGTTGCGCAGAATGTCGAAGGCGTGCACCGCATGCTTCACCAGTTCCGGATGCTGCGCGGGCTCCGGCCAAGGCGTGCCGAACATCAGCCGGTATTCCAGGGGCTTTTGCGCCGCATAGGCAAGGTAGACGCTGCCCATGTCTTCGTGATCGCCGTTCCCATCCGGGGACTTGCGGCGGTCGAGGTGCTCGGCAAAGTCCGCGAAACAGCGGCGCATGATTTCGGCCAGCAGGTGATCGCGACTCTCGAAGTGCCGATACGGCGCCTGATGCGAGATGCCCAGCTTGCGTGCGACGTCGCGCATGCTAAGGGCCTCGATGCCGTGTTCCGCGATGACGTCACGCGCGGCCCGGACACAGGCCTCCTTCAGATCGAACGATTTCCTTCTGCCTGTCGCCATGCCGTCCGAGTCGCGAAATCGCTCTTCCTGTGGATCGACGTCCACGTCAGGCCGCATGATGCTTGGTCATTCCACGCATAACCATGGCCATGATGCGGATTCGTCCCCACCGCGGCGTCATCGCGAGGCTATACCCAAGCACCTTGGCCAGCAGGCCGGGCCGAACCGTTCCGCGCCTGCCCAGGGCCTTCAGGCTTTCCGCCGCCACGACTTCCGGGCTTTCCGCCCGCCCCATGGTGAGCCCGGCGCGTCCGGCGAACCCCGTGGCGACAGGACCGGGCGCCACGGCCAGAACGTCGATCCCGCGGTCGGCCCACTCGACCCGGAGACCTTCGGCGAGCGTCTGCACGTAGGACTTCGTCGCGGCGTAGTGGGCCGAGCGTGGCACGCCCTGGAACGCCACGATCGAGCTCAGCAGGATCAGGCCACCGCGGCCCCGCGACTCAAAGCGTCGGCCGAAACCCCAGCTCAGCGCAGTCGATGCGCCACAGTTGACCCGCAGCATGTCGAGTTCCTCACCGACGTCGCCTTCGAGAAAGCGCCCAGCCGTACCGAAACCGGCGGCGCACACCACCAGGCCGACGTCATGGCGTGCCGTGCGATCCAGCACCTCGGCCACGCCCTCGGCGGTAGACAGATCCGCGGTCAGCACGTCGCATTGCGTTCCATGGGCCTGCGCCAAGCTGGCCGCCAGTGCATCGAGCAAGTGTGACCGCCGAGCCACCAGCACCAGATGGAATCCCTGCTGTGCGAGGGCTGCGGCAAAGCTCTTGCCGATGCCTTCCGAAGCTCCGGTCACCACCGCCCATGGACCGTACCGGACTTCGAGCGGTTCGCGTCGGTCGATCATGGAATTCACCCCCGTGGAGTTGACGCCGTCTACAACCTAGTCAATGATGGTTGACGCCGTCAACAGAAGAGATATCCATGAGCTCCTCCAGCCTCGCACTCCTCGATGCAGCACGGTACGCATCGCGCGATCTCGTCGCGGGGTTCGCCCGCCGCCATCGCGCACTCGTGATCTATGCGTGCCTGATGGTCGGCCTGATGGTGCCCACGCTGGTCCTCATGGCCTTCGACGAGCGCACGACGCGGGAGGTCGGCGTCTGGGCCAAGCCGCTGAAGTTCATGGCCTCCACCGCGCTGTTCTCGCTGACCACGGCATGGTTCATGGACCTCCTGCCCGAGTCCGTCCGGAACTCAACCGCGAACCGGGCCATGACCTGGACGCTGATCCTGACGTCGGCGTTCGAGGTGGCCTACATCAGCATCCAGGGCGCACTCGGCGCCCCGTCCCACTACAACGTCGCCGACGCCTTTCATGCCGCGATGTTCGGCCTGATGGCAGTGGCGGCTGTCATGCTGACGGGCACGCAGGCATTCCTGGCGTGGCAGATCTTTATCCACGGCGTGCAACGCCCACGACCGGTGGCCACCCAGGGCGTCATCGTCGGGCTCGTCCTCACCTTTGTGCTGGCGACGGCCAGCGGCTTCATGCTGGGTGCCAGCCAGCCTCCGGCCGGCGTCGGCCTGCCGGTCGTCGGCTGGCACCTGACGGGCGGAGACATAAGGCCCGCGCATTTCCTCGGCGTGCATGCCCAGCAGTTCATCCCTCTGGCGGGCTTCCTGCTTCAGCGTTTCGCGGGACACGCGGCCGGCCTCTGGCTCGCCGCGTTCGTCACAGCCTATTCGGCGGCCTGGCTCATGCTGGCGATGGCGGGCCTGCAATCGTAGCCTGCCGCTCTCGGCACTGATGACGTGAAAAGATGCGCGCGACCCTCCGCAAGGCGAAATCCTGGAACGCCCAGCGGTCGCGGCATCCGTGCTAAGAGGAGCTCAACAGCAACAGCCTCGACAGGGAAGACACGCCAATGTCCGACGCCGTAATTCGCTCCACAGAGGGGCGCATCGGAATCCTCACGATCAACAATCCGCCGGTGAATGCGTTGGCGGCCGCCGTCCGCACCGGCATCAAGGAGGGCGTCGAGGCCTTCGCCAAGGATTCGAACATCGATGCCATCGTGCTGATCGGCGGCGGCCGCACCTTCATCGCCGGCGCCGATATCCGCGAGTTCGGCAAGCCGCCGTCGGGCGCCAACCTGAACGACGTCATCGCCACCATGGAGAACTCGCCCAAGCTGATCGTGGCGGCGCTGCACGGCACGCCGCTGGGCGGCGGCCTCGAGACGGCGCTGGGCGCCCACTACCGTGTCTCTCTGCCGACGACGCGCATGGGCCTGCCGGAAGTGCATCTTGGCCTGCTGCCGGGCGCTGGCGGCACGCAGCGCCTGCCGCGCCTCACCGGCGCCAAGTACGCGCTCGACGCCATCCTGTCGGGCCGACACATCCCGGCCGCCGAGGCCAAGAGCAAGGGCATCGTCGATGCGATCGTCGAGGGCGACCTGCTGAAGGGCGCCATCGCGCATACCGAGATGCTGCTGGCGCAGAAGGCGCCGCTGCGCCGCGTCCGCGACCTCAGCGTGACGTTGGAATCTCCCGAGCTGTTCGCCGAGACCGAGAAGTCGATCGCCCGCAAGGCGCGCGGCTTCAAGGCGCCGTGGAACATCATCAAGTGCGTGCAGGCCGCCGTCGAGCTGCCGTTCGACGAGGGCATGAAGCGCGAGCGCGAGTTGTTCACCGAGCTGCTGACCTCCACCGAGTCCGCGGCGCAGCGCTACTACTTCTTCGCCGAGCGCGAGGCCGCCAAGGTCAAGGACGTGCCGGCCGACACGCCGCAGCGCGAGATCAAGACGGGCGGCATCATCGGCGCCGGCACGATGGGCGGCGGCATCGCCATGAACTTCGCCAACGCGGGTGTTCCGGTCACGATGCTGGAGACCAGCCAGGAAGCGCTGGATCGCGGCCTCAAGACCATCCGCACCAACTACGAGAACACCGCCAAGCGCGGCGGCATGAAGGCCGAGGACGTCGAGAAGCGCATGGCGCTGATCACCCCGACCCTCGATTACAACGCCCTCAAGGACGCCGACGTCATCATCGAGGCCGTGTTCGAGACGATGGAAGTCAAGGAAACGGTCTTCAAGAAGCTCGACGAGGTCGCCAAGCCCGGCGCCATCCTGGCCACCAACACCTCCGGCCTCGACGTCAACCAGATCGCCACCTACACGAAGCGCCCCGGCGACGTGATCGGCATGCACTTCTTCTCGCCGGCAAACGTCATGAAGCTGCTGGAGAACGTGCGCGGCAAGGCGACCGAGAAGGACGTCATCGCCACGGTCATGTCGTTCTCCAAGAAGATCGGCAAGATCCCGGTCCTGGTCGGCGTCTGCGAAGGCTTCGTCGGCAACCGCATGCTGCGCATGCGCGGCATCCAGTCGGCCTACATGATGGAGGAAGGCGCCCTTCCCCAGCAGATCGACAAGGTGGTCTACGACTACGGCTTCCCGATGGGCCCCTTCGCCATGAGCGACCTCGCCGGCAACGACGTGGGCTGGCGTATCCGCCAGGGCAAGAAGGAGAAGGAAAAGCGCAACGTGCGCTACACCGGCTACGTCGCCGACGCGATCTGCGAGATGGGCCGGTTCGGCCAAAAGACCGGCGCGGGCTACTACAAGTACAATCTGCCCGACCGCACGCCGATCCCCGATCCCGAGGTCGAGAAGATCATCGAGGAGACCTCGAAGAAGCTCGGCATCACCCGCCGCGCCATCTCTGACCAGGAGATCCTGGAGCGCGCGCTCTATCCGATGGTGAACGAGGGCGCCAAGATTCTCGAAGAGGGCATGGCCCAGCGCTCGCTCGACATCGACGTGATCTGGGTCAACGGTTACGGCTGGCCGGTCTATCGCGGCGGACCGATGTGGTGGGCCGACAACGTGGTCGGCCTCAAGACCATCCACGACGCGCTGCTGAAGTATCGCGATGCTTCCGGCGACCCGTTCTGGGAACCTGCCCCGCTGCTCAAGAAGCTGGTGCAGGAAGGCAAGAAGTTCTCTAGCGTCTGATTCAACGACTGTGGCTCACCCCTCCCTGCCTCCCCCGTCTGACGGGGGAGGTGCCCGAAGGGCGGAGGGGGAAAGCGACACCAAGGTTCTATCTGGAAGGAAACTCAAATGGCTGATGCAGTAATCGTCTCCACCGCCCGCACGCCGATCGGCAAGGCATTCCGCGGCATCTTCAACGACACGCACGGCGCCGACCTGGGCGCGCACGTGATCAAGCACGCCGCCGAGCGCGCCAAGGTCGACCTGGCCGAAGTCGAGGACGTGATCCTGGGCTGCGCCGCGCCGGAAGGCACCACGGGCTCCAACGTCGCTCGCGTCTCGGCGATGCGCGCCGGCGCCCCGGTCAGCGTCTCGGGCGTGACCGTCAACCGCTTCTGCTCCTCGGGCCTGCAGACCATCTCGATGGCCGCCCAGCGTGTGCTGGTCGACAAGGTGCCGGTGATGATCGCCGGCGGCCTCGAGTCGGTGTCGCTGGTCCAGGGCCCGCCGGGTGGCAACAAGAACCGCCTCGTGAACCCGTGGGTGCAGGAGCATGTGCCCGGCATCTACCACGCCATGATCACGACGGCCGACACCGTCGCCGCGCGCTACGGCATCAGCCGCGAGGCCCAGGACGAGTACTCGCTGCAGAGCCAGCTGCGCACCGCGGCGGGCCAGCAGGCCGGCAAGTTCGATGACGAGATCGTGCCGATGGAGACCACGATGCTGGTCACCGACAAGAACACCAACGAGACCACCCGCAAGACGGTGAAGCTCACCAAGGACGAGGGCAATCGTCCCGACACGACGCTCGAGGGCCTGGCCAAGCTGCAGCCGGTCGCCGGTCCCGACAAGTGGATCACCGCCGGCAACGCCAGCCAGCTCTCCGACGGCGCCTCGGCCGCGGTCATCATGAGCGATGCCGAAGCCGCCAAGCGCGGCCTGAAGCCGCTCGGCATCTACAAGGGCCTGGTCGTCGCCGGCTGCGAGCCCGACGAAATGGGCATCGGCCCGGTCTACGCGATCCCGAAGCTCCTGAAGCGGTTCGGCCTCAAGATGGACGACATCGACCTCTGGGAGCTGAACGAAGCCTTCGCGGTGCAGGTCCTCTACTGCCGCGACAAGCTCGGCATCCCCAACGAGAAGCTGAACGTCAACGGCGGCTCGATCTCGATCGGCCATCCGTTCGGCATGACCGGCGCGCGCTGCACCGGCCACGCCCTGATCGAGGGCCGTCGCCGCAAGGCCAAGAACGTCGTCGTGACCATGTGCATCGGCGGCGGCATGGGCGCCGCCGGCCTGTTCGAGGTCGTGCACTGATCCACTGCTAACGACTAAGGAAAGCCTCCTCTGCTCCGGCGGAGGAGGCTTTTTCTTTGGTCCTCAGCCCAGCATGACGTCCTGCGCCCGCTTGGAGAGCTTGCGGATGAACAGGATCGGCAGCGCGCCAACAGCCGACGCCCCAAAGCCTTCGCTCTGACCTCGCTGCTGCTAACGGGGTCCGAAGGTGACCGCCAAGGGAGGACCGCCCGGTGCTGCGAGGGTCAGCGCCGGTTGCGGCGCAGATCCTCCTCGTCCTGCCACATCATGAACTGCGGGCCGAGATCGGCGATCCGGGTGGCGCCGATCTGGGCCATGCTGATGTCGACCTCGCGCCGGAAGATCTCCAGCGCCTTGGACGCGCCCGCCACGCCGCCGGCCGTGACGCCGTAGAGCGTCGGCCGGCCGACGAACACGAACTTGGCGCCCATGCACAGCGCGATGATGGCGTCGAGGCCGCGGCGGACGCCGCCGTCGAACATCACCGTCATCTTGTCGCCCACGGCGTCGCGGATCGCCGGCAGCACCTCGAGCGGCGACGGCGCCAGGTCGAGCTGCCGGGCGCCATGGTTGGAGACCATGACGCCATCGACGCCCATCGAGTGGGCGCGGATCGCGTCGTCGGGATGCATGATCCCCTTCAGCACGAAGTTGCCCTTCCACAGTTCGCGGAAGCGCTCGACATGCTTCCACGTCATCGGCGCGCGGTTCTGGTAGGCGACCATGTCGGCCACCTTGTCAGCCGTCGCATCGGGACCGGCATATTTGGCCCAGTTGTCGAAAAAGGGCGTGCCGTGGCGGAACCACTGCATCATCCAGGCCGGGTGCATCAGCGCCTCGAACTTGGTCTTCCATGTGAGCTTGAGCGGGCGCGACCAGCCGTTGCGCGTGTTGCGCTCGCGGTTGGAGCCCTCGGGCACGTCGACCGTGAAGACCAGGGTCCGCAGGCCGGCATCGGCCGAGCGCTTGATCATGTCCTCCGAGACGGCCTGGTCCTTGGCAGAATAGAGCTGGTACCAGCCATGGTCCGGCGCCAGCTTGCCGAGATCCTCGATCGAGCCGGTGCTCGAACCCGACATGATGAACGGCACGTTGGCGTCGCGCGCCGCCTCGGCCAGCATCAGGTCGGCGCCGTGGCGGAACAGGCCGGCGAGGCCCGTGGGCGCGATGCCTATCGGGCTGGAGTAGGTGCGGCCGAACAGGGTGGTCGACTGGTCGCGCACCGAGACATCGACCAGGTAGCGCGGCACGATGCGCGCCTTGCGGAACGCCTGCTCGTTGGTGACGAGGCCGACCTCGTCGTCGGTGCCGCCCTCGATGAAGTCGTAGGCGATCTTGGGCAGCCGCTTCTTGGCGAGCTTGCGCAGATCATCGATGTTCACCACGCCGTCCATCGTCTCACTCCTCGATCCGTCGGCTGCTGCCATTCGTTTGCAACAGTTTGACCCGCTTTGACGAATCCGGCCAGAGCCGCGTTCCGCCCCGCGTCCCGTGACCGACGGCGCCGCTGGCATGCCGCTTGCAGCCCTGTTCGGGAAAACCGGACGAGGCCCAGGATGACAAGCTCTGCCTTTCCCATCATCGATCTTGGACCCTGGTTCGACGGCGGCCCGTCCGGCCGTCGTGCGGTCGCCGATCAGGTCCGTACCGCCTGCGAGTCGATCGGCTTCTTCGCCATCGTCGGACACCGGGTGCCCGACGGGACGATCGAGGCGATGCGCTCGGTTTCGCGGGATTTCTTCGACCTGCCGACACCCCGGAAGATGGAGGTGGCACGCCCGCGGCCCGAGCAGAACCGTGCCTATCACGCCGAGGGCACGGAGACCCTGGCGCGGCTGGCGGGCAACGAGACCCCGCCCGACTACAAGGAGGTGTTCGCGATCGGACCGCTCGACGTGCCCGCCGACGATCCCTGGTATCACAGCGCGCCCGGCGCCTACCCGAATTACGCCGCCAACCTCTGGCCCTCGGACCGTCCCGGCTTCGAGCCTGCCTGGCGGGCCTACTGGACGGCGATGGAAGGCCTGCAGGACACGATCAGCCGGATCTTCGCCCTGTCGCTCGACCTGCCGGAGGACTGGTTCGCGGGTGCCCTCGCGCGCCATTGCAGCATGTTGCGGGCGCTCAACTATCCCGCCCAGCACCAGCTTCCCCGGCCGGGACAGCTGCGCGCCGGCGAGCACACCGACCTCGGCATGATGACGATCCTGAAGAACGAAGCCGCCGATGGCGGACTCGAAGTGCGCGACCTCGACGGCAAGTGGCACGAGGCGCCGCCGGTCGAGGAGGGATTCGTGGTCAACATCGGCGATCTCCTGATGCGCTGGTCGAACGACCGCTTCCGGTCGACCCTGCATCGCGTGGCCAATCCGCGCGCGGGCGGCGGCGCCCGGCGCCTGTCCATCGCCTACTTCGTGGCGCCGGCCTACGATGCGCTGATCGAATGCCTGCCGGGCTGCGCCACGGCGGACCGTCCGGCGAAATATCCCGCGGTGACCGTCGCCGCCTATCGCAACGCCCGCTTCGCCCGCACAGCGGCACCCATCGTCACAGCCGCCTGAGACGGCCAGAATCCCCTACTCCCCGTCGGACCCTTGCGTTAGCGTCGGCAAAACGCCGAAGAGCAACAAGGGAGGCCGCGTCATGGAGTTGACGGACCAACAGATCGAGCAATTCGATCGCGACGGTTTCCTCGTGTTCCCAGACCTGTTCGACCGCAGCGAAGTGGCGGTGCTGCGCCGCGAGGTCGCCCGCCTCTCCGGCGTCGACAGCGAGGAGGTCGTGCGCGAGCATACCGGCGGCGTCCGAACCATCTTCCGCGTCCACGAGAACGACGGCGCGACCCGTTCGAAGCCCTTCCACGCGCTGGTCCGCACGCCGCGCCTGCTGCGGCCGGTGCAGCAGGTGCTGAAGGACGAAGGCGTCTACGTCTATCACACCAAGATCAACACCAAGCCTGCCATCGAGGGCACGGTCTGGCAGTGGCACCAGGACTACGGCTCGTGGATGCGTGACGGCTGCCGGCGGCCCGACATGGCGACCTTCAACCTGATGATGACCGACACGACGGAGATGGGCGGCGCGCTGTACCTCATCCCCGGCAGCCACAAGCTCGGCCGCATCGAACCGGTCTACGACGAATCGACCTCCTACAAGTTCTGGGCGATGCCGAAGCAACGGATGATCGAGATCCTGAAGAGTTCGCCCGAGCCGGTTGCCGTCACCGGCCGGGCCGGCACCTGCGTGCTGTTCCACTGCAACGTGCTGCACGCGTCCGGCCACAATCTCTCGGCCGACGACCGCTGGCACATCTACGTTTCCTGCAACACAGTCGCCAACAAGCCGCAGCTCGGCGATAATCCACGACCGGACTGGGTCGTGTCGCGTAACTGGAATCCCCTGCCCCTCGAGGCGGACGACGGCGTCCTGAAGGCGGCGTGACTCCCCGTCGGACCTCCCTGATCCTCCACCAGTACGACTTCTCGAACTTCGCCGAGAAGGCGCGCCTGATGATGGGCTTCAAGGGCCTGGCCTGGCGGGCCGTCGAGATCCCGCCCATCGCGCCCAAGCCCAAGCTCACGCCGCTGACCGGCGGTTATCGCCGCACGCCGGTGCTGCAGGACGGCGCCGATGTCTGGTGCGATACGAAGCTGATCGCCCGTGAGCTGGAGCGACGCGTGCCACAGCCGACCTTCTATCCTCCGAGCACCTCGGGCATGGCCGACGCCATCGCCTGGTGGGCCGAGCAGCAGTTCATGCGGCCGACCGCTCTCTACGTCTCGGGTATCAACGCCGACCACATGCCCGAAGGACTGCACGCCGACCGCGCCAAACTGCACGGCCTGCCGATGCCGTCGATCGAGGCGGTGCGCAAGGCCGCCTTCCGCAATCTCCAGCTCGTGCGGCCGCAGGTGAAATGGATTGCCGACATGCTGTCGGATGGACGGCCCTATCTGCTGGGCGACGCGCCCTGCATCGCCGACTTCGCCACCTATCACGTCGTGTGGTTCTTCCGCGGCCGCCACATCGACTGCCGCGAGGTACTGGCCCCCTATCCGCGCCTGCTCGCCTGGCGCGAGCGCATGGCGGCGATCGGCCACGGCAACCGCATCGACATCGATGCCGACGTAGCCCTTGCCGAGGCCCGGGCCGCGACGCCGGCGAGCCCGCGTCCCTCAGAGCCACAGGAAGGCGATCCCCTGCCCCGCCAGCGCGCCCGCGTGCGCGCCTCCGACAATGCCAGGGACTGGATCGAGGGCGAGGTGCACTTCATCGATGCCGACGAGATCGCGCTCCTGCATGAGAACGACGAAGTCGGCCAGGTCGCGGTGCACTTTCCGCGGCTGGGGTACGACTGGCGGTCCATGAGCTAAAGGTCCCTCGCTGACGCTCGGGATGACAGTTTTGTTGGTCGTTATGCAGTGCGTCGGCGCACGCCAGGCATTCCGGCAAGTTTGTCATCCCGAGCGCAAGCGAGGGACCCTTGCTCTTACTTCGCGGCAAACCGCTCGATGCCCAGCCCGTCGATCGGCGTGTTGGTCGAGCCGGTCGCGACCAGTTCCGCCATCATTGCTCCCGTTCCCGGCCCGAGCTGGAAGCCGTGGGTCGAGAAGCCGAACTGGTGGAAGACGCCCTCGGAGGTCGAACTCTTGCCGACAACCGGAATGCCGTCCGGCATGTAGGCTTCGATGCCGGCCCAGGCGCGCACGATCGTGGCCTGGTGCATGGCCGGGAACAGCTCCCACACCGTGCGGGCGCTGATCGCGAGCTTCTCCCAGTCGAGCACGGTCTCATTGCTGTCGCGGTAGGGCGTCGAGAGATGGCCGCCGCCGATCACCACGGTCCCGTTGTCGAGCTGCTTGAAGGAGAGCTTGCGGCCACGCAGGATCACCACGGGCTTGATGAAGGCCGGCAGCCGGCTGGTCACCATCAGCATCGGCGCCACGACGGCCAGCGGCACCGGCTCGCCCAGCATCGCCGCGATCCGGTCGGCCCAGGCGCCGGCGGCGTTCACGATCTTCGGTGCTTCGAAATCACCGTCCGTCGTCTCGACCCGCCAGTTGGCGCCACTCCTGGAGAGGCCCGTGACGGTCACGCCTTCCACCACCTCCGCCCCCTTCTCGACGGCGCGACGACGGAAGGCCTGGGTCGTGCGGAACGGATCGGCGGCCCCGTCGCGGCGCGAGACGACTCCGCCGGGACAGTGTTCGGACACGGCAGGCACCAGACGCCGCAGTTCGGCGGCATCGATCAGCTCCTCGTGCACGAAACCGCGCAGGCGGAGATCCTCGACCCGCTCGCGGAAGCCCGCCAATTCGGCCTCGCTCTCGGCCACCAGCACGGTGCCGTGGGCGTCGAAGCCGCAATCGTCGCCGACCAGCTCCTCGATGCGCTCCCAGATGTCCATCGACGAGATCGACAGGGGGATCTCGTGCAGGTCGCGCGCGAGCTGGCGTACACCGCCCGCATTCACGCCGGAGGCATGGCGGCCGGCATAGTCCTTCTCGATCAGGATCGGCTTCAGGCCGCGCAGTGCCAGATGCAGCGCCGTCGAGCAGCCGTGGATGCCGCCGCCGATGACCACCACATCGGCCGTGCGTGCCATGCTAGCGCTCCACGGCCTTGCGTTCGGCCTCGCTGATCGGCAGCGAGGCGAGCTCGGCCAGCGTGATCGGCTTCACCGGCGGGCGCAGCCGGTAGTAGCCGACCTCGTCCGGACTGGTCTTGCGCTCGGCGGCGATCAGTTCGGTGACGGTGAGACCGCAGAGTCTTCCCTGGCAGGGGCCCATGCCACAGCGCAGGAAGGCCTTCATCTGGTTCGGCCCCTCGCAGCCCATCTGTGCCGTCTCGCGGACCTGCCTGGCGGTGACCTCCTCGCAGCGGCAGGCGATCGTGTCGCCCTCGGGCAGGCGGAACGCATCGGCCGGCCGGTTGAGACAGTCGAGAAAGGCCCGTCCCATCTCCTCACGCTGCAGGCGCTGGCGGATCGCCTGCGTGTCCGGCACGACCGCCTCCGGCTTGAGCGCGCGGACCGCGGCGATGGCGGCGATGCGGCCGCGCTCGGCGGCGGCGGTGCCGCCGGCGATCCCCGCACCGTCACCGGCCACGGCAATGCCCGGCACCGAGCTGCCGAAATCGGCGTCGAGCACCGGCACGAAGCAGAGCTGTCGGTCGTTCCAGACATGTGCCACGCCGGCCGCATTGGCGAGATTGACGTTGGGCACGACCCCCTGGTGCAGCAGCAGCAGGTCGACCGGTAGGCGTCGCGTGCCGCCGGGCCCGGAGAAGACGACCTCGCGCAGCCGGTCTGTGCCGACCGCCTCGATCGTATGGGCACGATGCACCGGCACCTTCGCCCGGACCTCGCGCAACAGCGCCAACCCCTTGCCGAAGTACGGCGACAGCGCGAAATCGGGCAGATGGAAAATCGCCTGCAGCCAGTTGCGGTTTGGCGTGGTGTCGAGGATCGCATCGATCGTGCCGCCCGCCCGCAGGGTCTGCGCCGCCAGCAGCCACAGCAGCGGCCCGCCGCCCGCCAGCACCGTCCGCCCGCCGACGATGAGGCCCTGCGCCTTCAGCGCGGTCTGGGCCGCGCCGGCCGTCATGACGCCCGGCAGGGTCCAGCCGGGAATCGGGAACGGCCGCTCCTGAGATCCCGTGGCGATGATGACCCTGCTGGCCTCGATCACGCGCGCCTTGCCGCCGATCGAGACGCCGACCAGCCGCTGCCGGTCGAGGCTCCACACCGTGGCGCCGTTGACGATCAGCGCCCCGCTCGCCTTCGCCTCGTCGGCCAGGGCTGCGCCGTCCCAATAGTCCTCGCCCAGGATCGCGCGGTTCTTGACCGGTGTGGAGGTGATGGCGCGATAGATCTGGCCGCCGACGCCGGGATTCTCGTCGAACAGCACGGTCGACACGCCGGCCCGCGCGGCCAGCGCCGCCGCCGCGAGACCGGCCGGCCCTCCGCCGATCACGACGAGTTCGTAGGAGGATGCGAGGTCCGCTGCCGCTATCATCGTCCGGCCTCCCGGCGGCCGAGCTGGGTCTCGACTTTCATGCCCTCGCGCACCGGGATCAGGCAGCCCTGGCGGCTGCCGACGCCGTCCACCGTGACGAGGCAGTCGAAGCACACGCCCATCAGGCAATAGGGGGCGCGCGGCGCGCCGGTGACGGGCGTGGTGCGGCAATGGTCGATGCCGGCAGCGAGCAGCGCGGCGGCCACCGTGTCGCCGGCTCGGGCGGTCACCTGCTTGCCGTCGACGGTGATCGCAATGGCGGGGCTGCTGTCAGCCAGCCTCTTGAACATGGAACCTCCGGGCACTGAACGGGGCAACGAGCGAGGCATCGAGCGCACCGCGGGCGATCATCGGCGCGATGGTGAGGGCGTGGTTGGCCGCCAGCGTCACGCCGGAATGGCAGCAGACGGTAAAGGCGCCGGGATGGGTCTGCGACTCGTCGTAGATGGGGAAGCCGTCTTGGGTCATGACGCGAATGGCGCTCCAGGTGCGCACCACGTTGACGTTGGCCAGCAGCGGGAACTGGCGCACCGCGCGTTCGGCCTCGGTGGCGCTGACGCCGATCGTCAGGCCGCTGGGATCGACGCTCTCTTCCTTCGAATCGCCGATCATCACAGTGCCCTCGTCGGTCTGGCGCAGGGTGACGACGGGGTGGTTCAGGAAGGGCCGCAGCCGTTCGGTGACGACGATCTGCCCGCGCTCGGGACGCATCGGCGCCTCGAGCCCGACCATCGGTGCCAGCCGCATGTTGGCGTTTCCGGCCGCCAGCGCGACCTTGGCGGCGCGAATCTCGCCGTGGGGCGTTGCCAGCCTGAACTCGCCCGCCTCTTTGGTGATCGTCTCGACGCGATGGCTCGGCAGGTAGGTCACACCCCGCGCGTTGAGGGCGGCATGCAGGGTGCGGAACAGGCGCAGCGAATTCACGTGGCCGTCGAGCGGACAGAAGCTGCCGCCCACGACCTCGGGCCCGATGTCGGGCAGCATCGCCTTGACCTGATCATGGGTCAGAATCTCGGTCTTGTAGTCGACGATGCCGGGCTGGTTGTGCAGGCGCTTCAGCACGTTGGCGCGCGCCTCCAGCTCCTTCTCCGACAGGCAGAGATGGAACCCGCCGGGCCGCTGGAACGAGACGTCGAGACCGGTCTCCTGCTTCAGGAGATCGGAGAAGCCGCGCCAGGCATTGGACGAGCGGATCGTCCAGCCGGCATAGGGGGCGAGGCCCAGCCCCTTGCTCTGCACCCAGACCAGCGCGAAGTTCCCGCGGCTTGCACGAACCGCGCGGTCGCCTTCGTCGAGGATAACGACCCGGCAGCCCTCGCGGGACAGGCCCCAGGCGGTGGCGACGCCGACCAGGCCGCCACCCACCACGGCGACGTCGAACTCATCACCGGCCATGGCCGGCACTCCTTCCCACGAGCAGGCGTTCGAGGCCGAAGGCGCGATCGAGCACCAGTAGCGCCGCGACGGTGATGGCGATCACGCAGGCCGACACCGATGTCACCAGCGGATCGATATTGTCCTGGATGTAGAGGAACATGCGGACCGGCAGCGTCTCGGTGCCTGGCGCCGCGATGAACACGGTCATCGTCACCTCGTCGAACGAATTGATGAAGGCCAGCGCCCAGCCGCTGACCAGCCCGGGCAGGACCAGCGGCAGGGTGATGCGCCGGAGCACCACGCTCTCGCTGGCGCCGAGCGACACGGCGGCATGCTCGATCGAGCGGTCGAGACCGACCGCCGAGGCCAGCGTCAGGCGGAGCGCGAAGGGTATCACCACGACGATGTGCGAGAGCACGAGGCCGGTGAAGGTGCCGCCCAGGCCGATCTGGGTGAAGAAGCGCAGAAATGCGATGCCCAGCACGAGATGCGGTATCATCAGCGGCGACATGAAGAGCGCGGTCATCGCCTCGCGGCCGGGAAAGCGATAGCGCGCGATCGCGAGCGCCGCCGGCACCGAGATCCCTACCGCAATCGCCGAGGAGATCGCGCCCAGCCACAGGCTGCGCCAGAAGGCCGAGATGAACTCTGGATACTGCGCGATGGCATAGAACCAGCGCAGCGACCAGCGGTCGGTGGGGAACGACAGGTAGCCTTCGGGCGTGAAGGCGACGAAGCAGACGACCAGGATCGGCGCCAGCATGAAGGTGACGAACAGCGCGTGGTAGGCGAGCGCGATCGGTCCGTTGCGGCTCATGCAAAGACCTGCGCGTAGCGGCGCTCGACCAGCCGGTTGGCGCCCCAGATGACCGCGATCAGCGCCAGCAGCAGCAGCACCGCGACGGCGGCCCCCAGCGGCCAGTTGAGTGTGTTCAGGAATTCGTCATAGGCAAGGGTCGAGGCGACCTTGAGGCGGCGGCCGCCGATGATGGCGGGCGTGGCGAAGGCGCTGGCGGCCAGCGCGTAGACGATCACGGCGCCCGACAGAATGCCCGGCATGACCTGCGGCAACACGATGCGGCGCAGCACGGTGAAGGGCCCCGCCCCCAGCGCCACTGCCGCGTTCTCGACCTGCGGGTCGAGCCGCTGCAGCGAGGCCCAGACGGCCAGCACCATGTAGGGCATCAGCACGTGCGTCAGCGCGACCACGACGCCGATTTCGGTGAACATGAAGGGCAGCGGTGCCGAAATCAGGCCCATGCCCATCAAGGCCTTGTTCACCAGGCCGGAGTTGCCGCCGAACAGCAGCGCCCAGCCCAGCGTGCGCGCGACCACCGAGATCAGCAGCGGGCCCAGGATCACCAGCAGGAAAATCCCGCGCCACGGGCTGCGCATGCGGTTCAGGATGTAGGCCTCCGGCGCGCCGAACAGCGCCGCCAGCAGCGTGACGAAGAAGGCAATGCGGAAGGTGCGCGCGAACATCTCGTGGAAGTAGGAGTCGCCCAGCACTTCCTGCCAGTTCTTCAGGATGAAGACCGGCTCGATGCCCTTGTACTGCCCCCAGTCGTGGAACGAGAGCAGCACCGTCATGGCGAGCGGCACGATCACGACGCCGGCGAACAGGACCAGCGCCGGCACGCAGAGGAGATAGGGCGCCGCCTTCAAGCGCGACCTTCCCAGGCGAGATGCACGGCATCGCCCTCGCCCGGCATCGCCTCGCCGGTGTTCTGGCGGATCACCGTCACGAGGCTGGATGCGGTGTCGACCTGATAGAGCCAGTGGTTGCCCTGGAAGATGCGCGTGCGCACCGTGCCGGCGAGGCCGGACGCTGCGAAGGAGATGCGCTCGGGCCGCACGGTGGCGCCGTTCACCAGGTTGGTCTTGCCCAGGAAGTTGGCGACGAAGGGCGTCGCGGGCCGCTCGTAGGCCTCGTGCGGCGGGCCGATCTGCTCGGCCTTGCCCTGGTTCATCACCACGATGCGGTCCGACAGCGCCATCGCCTCGGCCTGATCGTGCGTCACCAGGATCGTCGTCGTTCCGACCGTACGCTGGATCTGCCGCAGCTCGATCTGCATGCCCTCGCGCAGCTTGGCATCGAGGTTGGATAGCGGCTCGTCGAGCAGCAGGATCTGCGGCCGGATGACCAGGGCGCGGGCCAGCGCCACGCGCTGCTGCTGCCCGCCTGACATCTGGCGCGGGAAGCGCGTCGTGAAGGCGCCCAGCCCGACCAATTCCAGCGTCTCGCCCACTCTCGTCCTGCGTTCGGCGGCGGCGACGCCCTGCATCTCCAGCCCGAAGCCGACATTCTCCGCCACGGTCATGTGCGGGAATAGCGCGTAGCTCTGGAAGACGATGCCGAGCCCGCGTCTGGCCGGCTTGATCGCCAGCAGATCCTTGCCGCCCAGCCGGATCGCTCCGGAGGTCGGCTCGACGAAGCCGGCGATCATCTGCAACGTCGTGGTCTTGCCGCAGCCCGAGGGCCCCAGCAACGCCACGAACTCGCCCTTCTCGACGCCCAGCGTCAGCCCGTCGACGGCGTTGTGCGCGCCGAAAGACTTGGTCAGTCTTTCGAGTTCGAGAAAGGCCATCTAGTCCGCACCGTGCGAGACGATGCGTGCCGCGGCGTCGCGGTGCAGCCGATAGAACGCGTCCTGCGGCTGGTCCATGTCGAGGATCTCGGCCTCGGGCACGCGCAGGAAGAGGCCGCGCAACACACGCCCGATGCCGCCATGGGCGAACACGGCAACCGGACGCTCCATGGCGAGGGCGGCAATATCGTCGAGGGCCGCCCGGGCGCGCGCGGTGGCCGCGATGTAGTTCTCGCCGCCCGGCGGCTCGTAGGTCCAGCGATCGAGCCGCCGCGCCGCCATCGCTCCCGGCCAGCGCGCCTCGATCTCCGGGCCGGTCAGCCCGTCCCATTCGCCCCAGCTCATCTCGCGCAGGCGATCGTCGAACGACCCTTCGTGATGCGTCAGGCCGGCCTCCTGTGCTGCGAGAGCCAGGGTCTCACGGACGCGGCCGAGCGGGCTCGCCCGAACCACGACGTCCGCTGGGGCGTGACCGACCTGCCGCAGCTCATGCGCCAGCGCCCGCCCCATGGCGCGCGCCTGCGCCCGTCCCGTCTCGGTCAGCGGCGAGTCGAGAAAGCCCTGCGCCCGCTTCTCGGCATTCCAGACGGTCTCGCCGTGGCGAAACACATAGACGGGATGATGCACGATGGACCTATTGGCTCAGCGCTCGACCTCGCGGTTCCAGCGCTTGGTCCAGTCGTCGCGCGAGGCGTTGATGGCGTCCCAGTCCGGCGCGATGATCAGCTTCGCGCGCTCGCCGACCGGCGCCATCTTGAGCTCCGGCATGTTGACGTCGACCTTGGTGTTGACCGGCCCGTTGCCCATTGCCTTCGCCATGCCGGTCTGGACCGGCGCCGACACCAGCAGCTTGATCATCTCGTGGGCCAGCGGATTGACCGAGGCCTTGGCGACCGGGCAGGCCGAGGCGAGCAGGATGGGCGCGCCTTCCTTGGGATAGATGAAGTCGACCGGGAAGCCGGTGTTGGCGAAGGCCTGCACGCGGCCGGTGCCCCACACGGCGATGTTGGCCTGTCCCGACTGGAACAGTTCGGTCATCTTGCCCGGCGAGGGTTCGTAGACCAGCACGTTGGGGTTGATGTCGGCCTTCATCACCTTGAAGCCCGGCTCGATGTTCTTCTCGCCGCCGCCGTTCATGCGGGCGAACATCATGAGTGTGTAGAGGCCATAGGTATTGTTGATCGGCGGGATCACCAGCTGCTTCTTGAACTTCGGGTCCTTCAGGTCGTTCCACGACGTCGGGATCGGCCAGCCCTTCTCCTTGAAGACCTTAGTGTTGACCATGAAGCCTGTGCCGGTCTGGCCGACGGCGACGGCCTTGTCGTCCTTGAACAGCGCCGCCGGATAGAGCTCGCTCTTGTCCATCCCCTGGATCGGCGCGCAGAAACCGAGCTGGATCGCCTGGTACATCACGCCGTCGTCCATGATGGCGACGTCGATCACCTGGTTGCCCTTCTGGGCCTGCAGCTTCGCCAGCGTGTCGGTGGAGTTGCCGGCGACGTATTCGACCTTCACCCCGTGCTTCTTCTCGAATTCGGGGAAGACCTCCTTGCGCAGATGGCTGTCCCACACGCCGCCATAGGCCGCGACGGTGAGAGTCTTCTGCTGCGCCTCCGCGGGCAGCGCGCCCGCCAACAAAGCCATAGCCGCGATAGCGCCGAAGCCTGCCAAACGGGTCATTGTCCCCTCCGTTCGTGAGTTCCCCGAGGGCAGTGTTTTATATCGAGCCGCACGGCGTCAAATCCATTTTGTCGTCAAGGTGTATGCCGGAATGTTATGAAAGCCGATGCGCAGCCTGAACCCGCGTCAGATCGAGGCTTTCCGTGCCGTGGTGCTGACGGGCGGCGTCGGCATGGCCGCCAATCTGATCAACGTCACCCAGCCCGCCGTCAGCCGCATGATCCGGGACCTGCAACAGCAGCTCGGCCTCATCCTGTTCGAGCGCCGCGGTACGGGACTGGTGCCCACCAGCGAGGCGCTGTCCCTCTACGCCGAAGTCGAGCGGGCCTTCGTCGGGCTGGAACGCATCTCGCAGATGGCCACCGAGCTGCGCACGCGCCGGGCAGGCTTCCTGCGGATCGCCGCCCTGCCCGCGCTGGCCAACGGTTTCCTGCCGCGCTTCGCGGGAAGCTACCTGGTCGAGCGGCCCAAGCTCGATCTCGTCCTCTCGGGTCTGGTTTCGCACGCCGTCGTCACTTCCGTCGCCCAGGGCCAGAGCGACCTGGGATTCGCCGAAGGCTCGATCGAGCACGCGGCCGTGCGGCTGGAACGCATGCCGCCCGCGCCCTACATGGCGGTGCTGCCGCAGCACCATCCGCTCGCCCGCAAGAAGCGGCTGCGGCCGGCCGACTTCGAGGGCGAGAGCTTCATTTCACTGGGGCACTCTTCGCTGTCGCGCTTCCGCATCGACCGCGTGTTTGCCGACCATGGCGTGAGGCGAGTCATGCGCATCGAGACGCCGCTGTCGGAGATCGCCTGCTCGCTCGCCGGCTCCGGGGCGGGCGTCACGCTGTGCGATCCCTTCACCGCGACCGAGTACGCGACCCGCGGCATCGTCGTGCGGCCGTTCGAGCCGCGCATCCACTTCGAGTTCGCCGCCCTCCACGCCGCGCAGGGCACGCTGCCTCCGGTGGCGCGCGACTTCATCGACAGCTTCCGCGCGCACATTACCGCCTTCCTGCGGACACTGCCCCGGCGCTAGCCGAATTGGACGCCGTACTCGCCGGCAATCGCCGCGATCTGCGGCGGCGCGAGGGGTTGCCCCGACTCCCGCGTCGCCCGATCGAAGTGGCGGAACATCTCGGCCGCCTGCAGGCCGGGCGTGGCGACGACGAGCAGCCGCACCGTGTCCGCGGTATCGTTGCGAAACCCATGCAGGTCGCCGCGCCTGAAGGTCGCGCTCGAACCAGCCCGCACCTTGCGTTCGCCACTCTCATTGATCAGCGTCAGCTCACCCTCGACAACCAGCAGCATCTCGTCGTCGGCGTCATGGCGATGGGGCGGTACGAAATAGCCCGGCGGGATCGGGTGGTCGGCGACGAAGGCCGCCATCGTGTCCCCATCGGCCTTGACGATCATCGGCGCGCCCAGAACATCCAGTGTCTCGCTCATCGTTTGCTCCCTTGTATCGACGAGACACCAGCTAGCCGCGCGCCGGCCGTGATGGCAGACGGTGGTTCTGGACAGATTGTTCGCCCTGGCGAACAATGGCGCATGGAAGCCTTCACCGGCATAGAAGCCTTTGCCCGGGTGGTGGAGACCGGTAGCTTCACCGCCGCCGCCCAGGCCCTCCAGAGCGCCAAGTCGTCGGTCAGCGAGACGGTGCGGGCGCTCGAGGAGCGCATGGGCGTGCGCCTGCTCGACCGCACCACGCGCCGCGTACGCCCCACCGAGGCTGGCACCGCCTTCTACCGTCACTGCCGGCGGCTGCTCGACGATCTCGCATTGGCGCGCAGCGAGGCCCAGGCCACCCAGAAGGAGCCTGCCGGAAGGCTTCGCATCGCCGCCCCCGATGGGTTCGCCGAGCGCTACATCGTGCCCGGCCTGCCCGCGTTCCTCGCCGCCTATCCGACCATCGACGTCGAGCTGATCGCCGGAAGCGCTGCGCTGCGACTGGTCGAGGAAGGCATAGACCTCGCGATCCGCATCGTGGAGAAGCCCGAACCCAGCCTGGTCGTGCGCCGCATCGCCACGTCGCGCGTCGTCATCGTCGCCACGCCAGGCTATCTCGCGCACCACGGCACGCCCCGCACGCCGCGCGACATCCTCGGCCACCGGCTGATCGGCTTCGCTCCGCTCGCCTGGCGCGACACCTGGCGCATCGGAAAGGAGCCCATCGCGGTCCAGCCCCGTCTTCTCGTCAACAGTTCCGAGTCCTTGCGCGCGGCGGCGCTCTCGGGCCTGGGCCTCGCAGCGGTTCCGGACTGGCTGATCGCCGACGCGCTGGCCGCCGGCCTCGTAGCCCGGGTCCTGGCCAGCCACGAGACTCCGTCCGGCGGCATCTATGCCGTCTACCCGACCAACCGCCTTCTCGCGCCGAAGATCCGTGCTTTCGTCGACCACACCGTGCGCGACCTGCGCAGCCGGGGACTATCCCGGTAGGGAATCGGACGGCCGGAATGGCAGCAGGAACGTGAGTTCGTGCTTGTTGTTATGGAGGTGCAGGACCGTCGCGTCCGGAATGGCGGCAAAGGCCCTGGCGGTTTCATGATCGGTCTCGCCCTGGAACTTGATCGTGCAGACGAAGTTCCGGACCAGGCCGGTCGCCCGCCAGCGCTCTACCAATCGAAGCAGCCGCGCCGGGTAGCAGATCACGTCGGAGAACAGCCAGTCGACGGGGCCAACGCTGGCGGGATCGAGTCCGAACGCGCTCTCGCCCCGCCATTCGACGCCCGGCATTGCCGCCACTTTGGGATCGAGCGGCGCCTTGTCGACGGCGACCACGTTGGCGCCGAGCCGCGCCAGCACCCAGGTCCAGCCGCCCGGACAGGCCCCGAGGTCGAGGCAGCGTTCACCAGGCTGCGGCCAGCGGCGCAGGCGGACCAGTGCTTCCCAGAGTTTCAGATAGGCGCGGCTGGGCGGCCCAATCTTGTCCTCGACGAGTTCCACCTCGCCGTTGGGAAAAGGCGAACTGCAGGATGCAGCCGCGAGCATCCGGTCGGGCGCGAGCAGGGTCCACGATCCCAGCGGCGCGGCCGGCGCGGCCGTCGGAAAGACCACCGGCTTGGCCGAGACGTGCGGCAGCCTTTCCTGGATGAGCGCGGCGCGGCGATGATGCACCGGTGCGTACATCGCCCAGTTGCGCTGGATGTCGCGCAACGCCTTCGCCGCCGTGCCAATTGACGCCACCGGCAGTTCGACGCACTCGCGCCAGATGTTGGCCGCCCAGGACGCGTCGTACACCGGCGCATCGGACAACAGCAGGCGGCCATGTTCGGCCCGCACCGTGACACCGGCCCGCGCGAGTTCCTCGCGCAGCTGGCTCTCGAATCCTTCGGCAGCGAGATAGGCCGTGGTCACGCGATCGTTCGGCATCGAAGATTGAACATAATCAATCTCACTGTAACAGGCCGGCCATGGAAAATCCGGCAAACCTCATGCTAGCGTTACGCAACTACGAGGGAGAGAGTCTCATGTTCACCAAAGGCTTCCTGATCGCCGCAATGCTTGCCGGTTCGATCGCCGTCACCGGCGCGACCACCGGCGCCGCGTATGCGCAGGGTCAGCCGATCGTCGGGATCTCGACGGTCATCACCTATTCGATCGACGCAACCATCACCGCGATCGATCCGGCCAAGCGCACCGTCACCTTCACCGGTCCGGCCGGCCGCTCGCTCACGTCCAGCGTCGGCGCCGGCGTGAAGATGGACACCAGCAAGGTCGGCGACCGCGTCTCGGTAGCGTACGAGGAGAAGCTCAGCTTCGTCCTGTCCGGCCCGAACACCGCCACCCCGGGCGGCCGCGATGTCAGCGTTACCGCCGCGGCCTCTACAGGCACCCGCGCCGCCGGCGTCATGGCCGACCAGACCGTCGCCAACTGGTGGGTCACGGGCGTCGATACCTCGGCCAACACGATCTCGCTCGTGAATCCGAACGGCGGCGAGGTCAGGACCTACAGCGTCGCCACGCCCGAAGGCCGCGCCCAGCTGCCGCGCGTCAAGACCGGCGACAAGCTGACGGCGATTGACACGTCGGTGCTGGTCGTCGCGATCTCGCCGAAGAAGTAGCAAGCCGACAAGGCGGCGGTGCTGGCTTGGCCGGCGCCGCCATCCCGTCCACGGCCTCTGCTTGCCGGTGGTGAAATGCTCGAGAGCGGCATATCGCGGCGTGAGGATCGCCGTCATGGCGCATCGCAAGGGCCGGCGGCACATACTCTTTCAGGGCCACGTCGCGATCGAGTTGGGGGTCGCGGACGCGGTAGGTGATGCCAACCCCGCCCTGGCCCAGCACTTCGAGACCTCGTACCGGCCAACGACGCGGCCCGGCACCCGGCACAGCTGAAATGCGCTTGCCGGCCGCGGGTACCTGGGTGGGGCTCGGGACCTGCCTCCTCGTCGTCATGGCGCGCGTGGTCTGGACGATCCTCTAGCGAGCCCTTCCATGGCGGGGTAACCTCCGGACAACACGGAGGAATTTCATGGCGAAGTTCGGCATTGGTCAGTCGGTACGCCGGGTCGAGGACCCGCGGCTCCTCACCGGCGGTGGTCGCTATACCGACGATACGAAGCTCTCGGCCCCGGCGGCCCGGGCCTATGTCCTGCGCTCGCCACACGCGCACGCCGACATCAAGGCGATCGACACCGCTACTGCAAAGAAAGCGCCCGGCGTGCTGCTGGTCCTGACCGGCGAAGACGTGAAGAAGGCCGGCTACGGCGACCTGCCCTGCCTGGTTCCGGTCACCAACCGTGACGGCACGCCCCGCGGCGAGACGCCCCGGCCGATGCTCGCCCAGGGACGCGTCCGCCATGTCGGCGACCCGGTGGCGCTGGTCGTCGCCGAAACGCTGGAACAGGCGAAGGATGCGGCCGAGTTGATCGAGGTCGACTACGAGGCGCGTCCCCACACCGTCGGAACTTTCGAATCGGCCCAGCCGGGCGCGCCGCTGGTCCATGATCACATCAAGGGCAACCTCGTCTTCGACTGGGAGATGGGCGACCGGGCGCGCACCGAGGCGGCCTTCGCCAAGGCCGACCGCGTGGTGAAGCTCGAGATCGTGAACAACCGCCTGGTGGTGAACTCGATGGAGCCGCGCGGCGCCATCTGCGAATACGACCCCACCGACGACCGTTCGACCCTGTGGGTCTCCTCGCAGGGCGTCAGCGTCATCCGTCCCGTGGTCGCCGACATGATCCTGAAGATCGGCCAGCCCAAGCTGCGCGTGCGCACCGGCGACGTGGGCGGCGGCTTCGGCATGAAGATCTTCGTGCATCCGGAGTATCCGCTGGTCGTGTGGGCCAGCCGCGAGCTGAAGCGCACGGTGAAGTGGATTCCCGACCGGCAGGAAGCGTTCCTGTCCGACGTACAGGGCCGCGACCATGTCTCGCTGGCCGAGATGGCGCTAGACAAGGACTGCAAGTTCCTCGGCCTCCGGGTCACGACCCATGCGGCACTCGGCGCCTATCTCAGCCATTTCGGCGCCTTCATTCCGACCATGGCCGGCAGCGGCATGCTCGCTGGCCTCTACCAGACGCCCGCGATCTACGTGAACGTTAAGGGCGTGATGACCAACACCGTGCCGACCGATGCCTATCGCGGCGCCGGCCGGCCCGAGGCGGCCTATCTGCTGGAGCGCTTCGTCGACCATATCGGCCGCGAGACCGGCCTCGGCCCGGCGGAGATCCGCAGGCGCAACCTCGTGAAGCCCAACCAGATCCCCTGGAATACGGCTTTGGGCGACACGTTCGACTCCGGCGACTTCGACACCGTCATGCTGAAGGGCATGGAGAAGGCCGACTGGAAGGGTTTCCCGGCCCGACGCGCGGCGTCGCTGGCCAAGGGCAAGTGGCGCGGCATGGGCATGGCCACCTATGTCGAGAAGTGCTCGGGCGGCGCGCCGGAAAGCGCCATCGCCAAGTTCAACGAGGACGATACGATCACCGTCTTCGTCGGGGTCCAGACCAACGGCCAGGGCCATGAGACCGCCTTCACGCAGATCATGTCGGCACGCCTCGGTGTCGATGCCGATCGCATCCGCATCGTGCAGGGCGATTCGGACTTCACGCCCGAGGGCATGACCGGCGGCAGCCGTTCGATCCCGGTGGCGGGCGCGGCCGTGCTGGGCGTAAGCGACAACATCATCGAGAAGGGCAAGCTGGTCGCCGCCTCGGCGATGGAAGCCGCGGTGGGCGACATCGAATATGCCGACGCGACCTTCCGCATCGTCGGCACCGACCGCACGATGAGCCTGTTCGACGTGGCCCGTGCCGCGAAGGACCCCAAGCATGTGCTCGAGGGCGGGAAGCCCGGTCTCGACGACACCTTTACGCGCACGCCGCAGGCCGCGACCTTCCCCAACGGTTGCCATATCTGCGAGCTGGAGATCGATCCGGACACCGGCACGCTGGAAATCCTCAACTACTCGATCATGGACGATTTCGGCACGGCCCTTAATCCAATGCTGCTGCAGGGTCAGGTCCATGGTGGCGTCGGCCAGGGCGTCGGCCAGGCGCTCACCGAAAAGACGATCTACGATCCCGAGTCCGGCCAGCTCATGAGCGGTTCGTTCATGGACTATGCCCTGCCGCGCGCCGACGTCGTGCCGCATGTGAAGTTCGACATGCACAACAGCCTGTGCACGACCAATCCGCTGGGCGTGAAGGGCGCGGGCGAAGCCGGCGCCATCGGTGCACCGCCCTCCGTCATCAATGCGATCGTCGATGCGATCCATCCGCACACCGACCTGAATCATATCGACATGCCGGTTACCGCGTCGTCCTTGTGGGCAGCCATCGATGCCCATCGAACCAGAAAAGCAGCGTAGAGAGTCATGACCGAGAACAAGAACGATCCAAACCTCGCCGCCGCGCTTGCCGATTCGGTGAAGGCGATCGACGCGGACTACACGGAAGAGATGCGGGAACTGCGCGCTCTCTTCGAAGAGGCACGCCTGGAGGCGGAGAAAGACGAGCCGAGCGACGTGAAACTCAAGGCGCTGCTGAACGATGCCAACGAAATGGCGCGCACCTTCGCCACGCTCGACCCCGCCTGGGGAGCCGTCCAGCGCGTGGCGCGGATGTTCGGGATTCTCTGAAGTCGGTCAGTTCGCGTTGCGGCGCCGCTGCAGGGCACGACGGATGGTCCTGTTTGCCTTCGCGTCGAGGTAGAAAGCGCGCTCGCTGCGGTAACTCTCGTAGCGGGCGATCTCGATAGCGCCGACGGCCGCCGCCAGGCGATCGGCGTCGATCTTGCGCTCGAACGCACAATGGATGGCCGGCCCGCATTCATCCTCCACCGTATGCACTGAATAGTGCCCCTGCGGCGGGAAGGTGACGATCAAATCGTGAAGGGCTCGCGCAGTTTCCACGATGAGCTGGCCGGCATCATCTGCCTGTCCAAGAACGAGGTAGGGGCTCAATTCCTCCAGGGTCGTGCTGTTGGTCATGCGGGGTCAACGACGTGTGCGCTGCAATAGTTGCGTTCATTTTACGCCCGCTCCGGCACGGCAACGATTTGCGGCCATCTTCGTTGGTCGTGCCGCACGGGCTGAGCCGCGGATATACCGGCGAGTTCGTAAGGCCCGCCCGGCCCTGCCGGAGCGGGTCTTTTGCGTCGTTCGCGCGACTTTCCCGTCCCTTTCGTCTATGACTTCGGCGTCTGCTTCAGCCCCGGAGTCCTGCTTGTCGCGCTCTTTCTTCGTTACAGGTTTCGTCGCTTTCCTCCTGGCTCTCCCCGCCGCCGCACAGGACACCGTCACGGTAGGTGGCGAGAAGAAGCGGGCATTCGGAACGCCGACGGCCTTCCAGAACGGCGACACGGCCTGCTACGTCACCCTGAGGGACGACCGCGGCGCCACCTTCGACGAGCTTGCGGATTTCGATCTCTGCACCCAGGAGAAATCTCTCAAGGGCAAGCGCCTGGCGCTGACCTACAAGACCGCGCGCGTCATGGCGGCTTCGTGCCAGGGCAATCCCGACTGCAAGAAGAGCGAGACCGTCGTGCTGATCGCCTCCGCCAAGCCGGCGCCGCTGACGGCGCCTGCGCCGCCGCCGGCACCTGCTGCCGCGACGCCGGCCAAGAGCGCACAAACCTCCTTCTGTACGCCGACCGAGACGATCGTGTTTTCGTGCCGCACCAGCCCGACGAAGCTCGTGTCGGTCTGCGCGTCGAAAGATGCCGCCCCGAACAAGGGATACCTGCAGTACCGGACCGGCAAGCCCGATTCGAGCGAGCCGCTCGACCTCACCCTGCCGGCAGCCCAGGTGCCGCCACCGCAGGCGGCCAGCGGCGAAGCGTTCCCGCTCGCCGGCGGCGGCGGAACGTGGCTGCGCGTCTCGGCGAAGAACAACATCGCCTTTGTCGTCTATTCCGCGATCGGCAATTGGGGACCGCGGGGGGAGACGCGCGAGAAAGCCGGCGTCTCTGTCGAGCGCGATGGCAAGGCCGTCGCCAACCTCAAGTGCACGGGCAAGCCGCTCGGCCTGCTCGGCCCGGACTGGTTCTCGAAGGTCGGCATCACGGCAAAAGGCCAGGATTTCGACCTCCCCGACTGAAGAGAATGGCCATGTCTCGCCCCCTGACGATCGTCACCGTCGCCCTTGCGTTCCTGCTGTTCTCCATGGCGGGGGCCCGCGCGCAGGAACCCTGGCGCGCCTATGAAGGCCACGAGGCGATCGAGATCCCCTTCGCCAACGGCCCCATCTCGGGCCATCACGTCCCTGACATCTGGCTCAGCCTGAACGGCGCAACGCCACGCCGGTTCGGCATGGACACCGGCTCCACAGGCATCGTCGTCGCGGCCGAGCACTTCGTCCCCGGGCCACGCGACGTCTCGCAGGGGCCGGGACGACTGGTCTACAACAGCAGCGGCCGCGTCCTGAGCGGCGAGCACTGGTTGACCGATGTCGTCATCCGCCGTGACGAGCATACCCCGGTCGCCACGGCGCGCGTACAGGTGCTGAGGGTCAATCGGATCACCTGCCTGGAACATGCGCGCGACTGCCGGCCGGAAGCCGAGCCGCGCAATGTCGCCTTCATGGGCATCGGCTTCGATCGCGGCGCCGCGCAGGCGACGTCCGGCGACACCTCGCCGAAGAACCCCTTCGTGAGCCTGGTTTCGCTGACCTCCGGCCGGCCCGTGAACTCGGTGCGGCCAGGCTACGTCATCACCCGCACCGGCGTGTATCTCGGCATGACTCCCGCCCTCACCCGCCACATGGCCTTCGTGAAGCTGACCCCCAAGGCGCATCCGCCGGGTGTGCCGGACTGGAACGGTGCGCCCATGACCGTCTCGGTCGATGGCGTGTCGGGCCAGGGCACGGTTCTGATGGATACCGGGATCAACTACATGTTCCTCTCGCCGCCCGCCGGCACGCGCCTGGAACGCGGCCGGCGCGCGCCCGAGGGCACACGGATCGCGCTCTTCATGCCCGATCGGCTTCGCCCGCAGCCGGCCTTCTACGAATTCAGGGTCGAGCGGCGCGGCAACCCGCTCCATCCCGAACGGGTCGAGGTGGTGCACGACGCCACCGTCTTCGTGAACACCGGCCGCATGTTCCTGGAAGGGTTCGACTATCTCTACGATGCCGCCGGCGGCTATGTCGGCTACGGCTGGAACGGCCGGGTCAGTCATGAATATGGCGGAGTGACACCCGGCAGCTACAGCGCGCCGTAGATGAGCCAGCGCGTTCATGTCGGGAGCGGATGGTGTCGTTCGTCCTTGGGACAGAAAGACACCGCAAGGAGCCCGAAATGACGACCAAGCCCGCAAACGCCGGTAACGCCACCGCAGCCGATCGCGAACTCGTCCTTACCCGCCTGATCGACGCCCCACGCGAGAGCCTCTATCGCTGCTGGACGGAACCGGCGCTGCTGAAGCAGTGGTTCGCGCCCAAGCCCTACGAGACGCCGGTCGTCGAGGTCGACGTGCGGCCCGGCGGCTCCAGCCTGTTCGTGATGCGTGGCCCCGGCGGTCAGGACTTGCCCAATCGCGGTGTCTATCTCGAAGTGGTGCCCAACGAACGCCTGGTCGCCACCGACGCCTTCACCGAGGCCTGGCAGCCCTCCGAGAAGCCGTTCATGACCATGATCCTCACCTTCGAGAAACAGGGAGACAAGACGCTTTACACCGCGCGCGTGCGCCACTGGACGGCCGAGGATCGCGAGACCCACGAGAAGATGGGCTTCCACGTCGGTTGGGGCATCTGCACCGACCAGCTCGCCGCGCTGGCCGCGACCCTTTAGTCAGGCAAGCGTCGGTTGCCCGGACGCTGTAGGCTGTCCCCGTTCACGATGACAGGAGGACACCCGCCATGCCCGCTCACGACCTCGAAGCTCTTTGGGAGGAGCATTGCCGCCAGGAGTTCGAGACCCGCGACGTCGATGCGACGATGGCGACCATGGTCGCGGCACCGTACGTGAACCACGTCCCGACCATGACGGGCGGAGTGGGACACGATCAGCTCAAGCGCTTCTACAAGTACCATTTCATCGGCAACAATCCCCCTGACACGGAGCTCCGCCCGGTGAGCCGCACGATCGGCGCAGACCAGATCGTCGACGAAATGGTGTTCAGCTTCACGCACACCAGCGGAGTAGACTGGATGCTGCCAGGCATCGCACCGACCGGTCGCAGAGTCGAAATCCCGCTGGTTGCCATCGTCCGTTTCGTCGATGGCAAGGTCGCCCACGAACACATTTACTGGGATCAGGCGTCGGTCCTCGTGCAAGTCGGCCTGCTCGACCCGACAGGACTGCCGGTCGCCGGCATCGAAACCGCGCGCAAGGTCGTGGACAAGACCCAGCCCAGCAATGCGCTGATGGCCCGCTGGGCCTCGAGCGAAGGCAGGCCGATCTAGCCTGTTGCAATCCGACGCAACGCTCGCGGCCTCCGGTGGTTGACCTGCGAACACCTGGAGGACCGTATGATTGGCAAAGCCCTGATCGCTGTATTCGCCTGCTCTGTGATGGCGGGGGCCGCCGGCGCGCAATCGCCAGGTAGCGGCGGCGCCTCCAGTGGCGGCATGTCGACGTCGCCGGCCCCCGGCGGCACCTCGCCGACCGTTGCGCCGCCGCCCGCGGCTCCGCCAGCGAGCGGCAGCGCGCCTCTCAGCCCCATGCCCTCCTCGCCCGGTGCTCCGAGCGCAGGGCAACCCGGCGTCGGCTCGGATACGAGCCGTCAGGCGCCACCCGCCGGAACCCGGTGACGGTCGGAGCTACTCGACCGTCATGTTGGCTTCGCGCACGATCGCCTCGTAGCGCTTGCGCTCGGCCACGATGAAGTCGGCGAATTCGGCCGGGGTGCCGGCGACCATGTCGCCGCCCTGTCCGGCGACGATGGACTTTGCGCCTTCCGTTGCGCAGGCCCTTACGGTCTCATCGGCGATCCTCTTCACCAGCTCAGGCGGCATACCCTTGGGTCCCAGCAGCCCGTACCAAGCGACCGACTCGTAGCCGGGCACACCTGCCTCGGCGACGGTCGGCAACTCGGGATAGTACTGGCTGCGCCTGGCCGAGCTGACGGCCAGGGCACGCATCTTGCCGGTGGTGATCAGCTCCTTGGAATTGGGCTGCGTTATCATCATGTTGACGTTGCCAGCCATCAGGTCGAGTTGCGCGGGGTTGCCGCCCTTGTAGGCGACGTGGGTCAGGTCGAGCTTTGCCATGTGAGCGAACAGCGCACCGGCCAAATGCTGAGAGGAGCCGTTTCCGCCCGAAGCATAGGTGAGAGGCGGCGAGGCCGTCTTTGCGAGCTGGATCAGCTCCGGCAGCGTGTTCGCCTTGACCGACGGGTGGACCAGGACGAGCTGCGGAAACGTCGCCAGCAGACTGATCGGCGTGAAGTCGTTCACGCCGTCATAGGGCAGCTTCTTGTAGATCAGCGGATTGATGGCGTGGCCCATCGCCACGACGCTGAGCGTGTAACCATCCCCCGGCGCTTTGGCGACGATCTCGCCCGCGACGACGCCGTTGGCGCCCGCACGGTTGTCGGCCACGACGGTCTGGCCCCAGGCCTGAGCGAAGTGCTGGCCCACGGCGCGCGCCATCAGGTCTGTCGTGCCGCCGGCAGCGAACGGAATCACCATCCGGATCTGCTTGTCGGGATAAGTGCCCTGGGCTCGAACGATGGCGGGTGCGACGGCCGGCGCGAGTGCGAGGGCAGCGGCGCCCCGAAGGAAAGTCGAACGCTTCATTGCAGGTAGTATCCCGACGGAGTGCCTTTGACGGTGGTGCGCTCCAGATGGCGGATCTCGCCTTCCTGGTAGTCGCCAAGCGCGATGTGCATCGTGCAGCGATTGTCCCACAGGATGATGTCGTCCTGCTGCCACTGGTGGCGGTAGACGAATTGCGGTCGCGTGGCGTGGCGCACGAGATAGTCGATCAGCGGCCGGCTCTCCTCCGGCGTCATGTCGACGAAGCACGAGACCTTCTCGCCGATGTAGAGCGCCTTGCGACCGGTCTCGGGATGCACGCGCACGACCGGCTGGGCGATCGGCGGATTGATCTTGCGCTGCTCCTTCTCGCGATCCGAGTTCGGATCCTCGACCTTGCGGGTGCCGGTATGGATGCCGTGCAGCCCCTCGGCGATCTTCTTCATGCCATCCGAAAGCGTATCGTAGGCGAGGTACATGTTGGTGAACATCGTGTCGCCGCCGACCGGCGGGATCGTGATGCCGCGCAGCAGCGAGCCGAGCGACGGCACCGGCGTGAAGGACATGTCGGAGTGCCATTGCTGGCCGGTATACTTGGACGCTGACTGCTTGCCGTCCTTCTCGGGAATGTTGGTCACCAGCAACAGTTCGGGATAATCGGGATGCCGGTCGCGCGGGAGCGAATCGTGATTGTCGAGCTCGCCGAAGCGGCGGCTGAAGGCGATGTGCTGCTCGCGCGTAATCTTCTGGTTGCGGAACAGCAGGATGCCTTTCTCGAGGAAGGTTCGGTGGATCTGGTCGAACTCGGAATTGCTGAGAGGCTTGGCGAGATCGACGCCCTGCACCTCCGCGCCGAGGGCATGGGAAAGAGGCCTGATGGGCAGCGACATGCGGATTCGGTCCTCACCGGGAGTGAATTCTCCGAAACCTGCGCCGGACGCGCCGTGGCCGTCAAGAAATCCGCCTGCGGTCTGCGGAACGCGCCGCGCAAACGCGGTATAGAGGCGGGGCATGATCCAGCCACTGCACAAGACCATCGTCGCAATTATCAGGCGCCTCCCGCTTCCGGCCGCCCGCTTCGCGTTCCGCGCTTACAACAAGGCGCTGCGCACGCTGAAGCCCGAACATCTCGCCACGACCTACTTCGGTGCGCGCATCCACTGCAATCCGCTCGATCTGATCCAGCGGATGATCCTGCACTTCGGCGTGTGGGAACCGGACGTTTCGCGGGTCATCGAGCAGAACCTGGCGCCGGGCGACGTGTTCGTCGATATCGGCGCCAACATCGGCTACGACACGCTTCTCGCCTCGTCTCGCGTCGGCCCCGCGGGCAAAGTCGTCTCGATCGAGGCGTCACCGCGCACTTTCGCACTCCTGCAGCGCAACCTCGCGGCCAATGCCTCCTCGTCCAATGTTCGCGCGGTGAACGCGGCGGTCTCCGACCGGCCCGGCACACTCGATCTCTACGAGGTCAATGCGGCCAATATCGGTGCGGCCACCACGCTGGCCTCACGCGGCGGCACGCTCATCGCCTCGGTCGAAGCCTTGCCACTGGAGCAGATCCTGACGCCGCAAGAACGCTCGCGGCTGCGACTGATCAAGATGGATGTCGAGGGTGCCGAGCCGCCGATCCTGCGCCATCTGCTGGAGCATCTCTCGACCTACCCGGCAACCATGGACATCGTGGTCGAGGCGACTCCCGACGACGATCCCGAAGCGTGGCGCGACGTCTTCGACCGGATGCGCGCCGCGGGCTTCACGGCCTGGGCGATCGACAACGACTACGAACTCGAATGGTACCTGCGCTGGCGCCGGCCGTCGGCCTTGCACCGCATCGACACCATGCCGGCGCGCCAGCAGGACCTGCTTTTCACGCGACGCCCGCGTTAGACCATGCTCGCCAGTACCGCCTCCCGCAGGACACGCAGCGACGGCACCCACTGGTCGGGCGTGTCGTAGTTGCCGGCCGTCACCGCCACCACGAGGTCCATACCGGGGAACACCCAGAGGCGCTGGCCGCCATTACCGTAGGCACCCTGGAAGCGTTCGAGGCGATTGCGGTTCCAGCGCGGGCCGGACGGAATGGAAAAGGCCATGTCGCCCCTGTACCACTGGTAGCCATAGCGGCGGACTTCGTCGCAGCTCACATACTGTGTCGTGGCGCGCACGATCCATTCCTTCGGGATGATGCGTCTTCCATCGATCTCCCCGTCCTGCAGGACCAGTTGGCCGATCCTCGCCAGGTCACGCGGCTGCAGGCGCAGGCCGGATGCCGCGAAGGCGTCGCCCTTCTCGTCCACCAACCACTCGCTGGGACCGAAACCCAGCGGCTCGAAGAGGGCCTCCCGCGCGAAGTCGTGCAGGCTCCTGCCGGTTCCCGCGACGATCATCCGCCCGAGCAGCGCCGTGGCGCCGCCGCTATAGACCCAGCGCGTGCCGGGTTCGAACACCACCGGCCTGCCGAGCACGTAGCGATAGCGGTCGGGCGCGCGATCCATCTCGATCTCGCTGTTGGTCGGATCGGTGTAGGGCACGCCGAGCTCGTCCCAGTCGGTGCCCATGGTCATCGTGAGCGCGTGATGGACCGTCCACTGCGCGCGCGCCGGATCGCCCGCGAGGTCGGCATAGGCCGGGAAGGAGGACAGGAGCGACGCCTCGGGCGGCGGCACCTTCCCCTGCGAGAGCGCGAGTCCATACAGCAGGCCGACGATGCTCTTCGAGACCGAGCGCAGATCGTGCAGCGTGTCTGGCCCGAAGGCGACGGTGCCCAGCGAGCGACCGCGCGCACGGTCGGTCCCCGCAAAGTAGCGTTCGAGCAGAAGCTTGCCATGACGCGCAACCAGGACGGCATGGACGTTCCAGATACGCTTGTCCGCGATCAGACGATCCAGCCTGGCGGAGAGGTCGGGTGCGAAGCCCGCCGCCTCAGGAGACTGGGTTTGCCAGGACGACGGTTGAGCGGACGAGATCGACGGCGCCATGAGCATCGCTCCAAGCGAGGAAAGGAATAGCCGACGGTCTGGATGAGGGACTGTCATGATCCTCACGCCATCACGCCAGCCTGCGCGGCACCGTTACACGAGACAAGCCGACCGGCAGGTCGCGACCTGCGGACTGAAACGAGTCAGAGGCGTCGCCACAATCTCATCAGCGGGCCGTCAATACCGGCGACAGGGTCCATTTCCGGCAAGGGAACCGTGGCCACAGCAAGCCGGGCTGCCTCCCTCCCGATCCCGCCCGGCCGCTTCTGGTCGAAGCGGCCGTTGCGCGGATAGGCGCCGATGACCAGCAGATCGGCGCTGGCGTCGAGACGCTGATGCCCCGTCCCCGCCGGCAGCACCACGACATCGCCGGTGGCGACGTCGACGGCATGGCCGGCGGCACCGCCGAGCTGCACGGCGGCACGACCGGCGGCGATGCCCAGGACCTCATGCGTTCCGATGTGAAAGTGCAGGAAAGGATGGATGCCGTTTCGCCAGCCATCGGCCCAGCCATGCCTGGCGAAGAGGCCCTCGAACCAGGCCGCTGCGTCGCGTCGCTCTCCTGCCGGCACGACGCCTCGGTACAGCAGCACCGGCAAGGCCGGATTGTTCGGCGTCTCATCGTCGCCTTCGAACCGGAACGTCAGTGGATCAGGTGTCTTCATGGCCGAATTGCATACCTTGCGGCCACCCCTGGCAACCTTCGCCCCTCGCGCGAGTTGAACAGGATCGGAAGGAGGGCGACATGCGCCATCAGGTCCTGCCCGCGACCTCGCATGACGTCGCCTGCCTTGCGACAATGCTGGAGGATGCACCCGGCTATCTCGATTGGCCCGAGAAGGACCCAAGTGATCGCCTGCTGGAAGCTTGTGCCTTCAGCACGCAAATCTGGGCAGCCCGCCGGTTGAGCGATGACTCGACCAGCGCGCTCTGGGGCGTGACACCTCGTCTCGACAATCCCGACGTCGGCTATCTCTGGATGCTCGCCTCCGCCACATTCGACGAGGATTCGAGCGAATTCTCAATGCTGTGTCGGCTGGTGTTTGCCGAGATGCTCGACCAGTTTCCACGAATCGAGCAGCTGATCGACGCCCGCAGCGATCGTACGATCGATCTCCTGCGTGGCCTCGGCTTCACCATCGGCCGGGCCCACCGGCAGGCCGGATCGCCCGACATCCTGCACCACGTATGGCTGGAAACCGAACAGCTCCGCCACCCGCCGAACCATCCGAGCGGAATGATGATCCACTGACGGCGAGTCAAATCCGCAAAATAGAAAGCCCCACCGCCATTTCAGGCGTGGGGCTGGAGTAGTCCGCCGTCCGGTCACCATTACATCCGTGGCTCACCCCGGCGGACGCCCGCGATCAATCTGTCGCTGGGACCGAACAGATATGGGGTATCGCCCCCGGACTTCAAGGTGCGCATCTTCTGAAGGTCTCTATGCCATCGCTTTTTGATTTGCGAACGGATCGCAGGTCTGCCTAACGTAGCGTTCCTGGGGGAGATCACATGTCGAAAAGCCGTCGTTCGTTGCCCACGCTGGCCCGCCTCCTTCCGGCCGGGGCGCTGGGACTGTCGGTCGGCCTCGCAGCAGCCGACGCTGCCGCCACGACCGTTGCGGAACCGGAGGGCGAGAAGGCTTCGGTTGCGGAGCGCCTCAAGTCACTTCGTGCCGATGTATCAGGCGCCCTCGAACAGCATCGCCAGGATGGCGGATCCTTCGTTGTCGTCGATCCCGAGCAGAGGCTCGCCTGGTGGGGCAACGGCGGCTGGCGCAACGGGGGCTGGCGCAACGGCGGCTGGGGGAACGGCGGTTGGCATAACGGCTGGCACAACTGGTGACCATGACCGCCACCCCTGAAATCGGGATGGTGGTCGTGCAGCCCACGGCCTTCTGCAATATCGCCTGCACATACTGCTATCTGCCCGACCGCTCGAACAAGCACGTGATCGCCCAGTCGACGGTGACAAGGCTGTTCGAGCAGATCTTCGCGTCGGGCTGGTCTTGCCCCGAGATCACCGTGATCTGGCATGCGGGCGAGCCGCTCGTGGTGCCTGTCTCCTTCTATCGCGAGGCCTTCGCGACGATCGAGCGGATGCGGCCGGCATCGGTCCACGTAAAGCATTCCTTCCAGACCAACGGCACGCTGATCGACGGCGACTGGTGTACCCTCTTCAAGGACTGGAGTGTCGGCGTCGGGGTGAGCCTCGACGGGCCGCGCGAGTTGCACGACCTTCACCGCAAGAGCCGCAGCGGCAAGGGGACCTTCGACAAGACCATCGCCGGCATCCGGTGCTTGCGCGAGAACGACGTGGAATTCCACGTGATCTCGGTCCTGTCGCATACCAGCCTGGACCAGCCGGAAGAGTTGCTCGATTTCTACCTGTCCGAAGGGATCGACCAGATCTGCTTCAACGTCGAGGAGTCCGAGGGCGATCATGTGTCCAGCCTGTTCCACGGCCCCGAGCTGCGGAAGCGCTACGCCTCTTTCCTGCGACGCTTCTGGCACCTCGCACGCCGCAGCGGGCGGGTTCGCTTCGTCCGCGAGATCGATCTTGCGCTGCCGCGCCTGTTCCGCCCCGAAGGCGTGCCGGCGCGCAACATCCAGGTCGAGCCGCTGGCGATGCTGAACGTCGACAGCCACGGCAACGTCTCGAGCTTCTCGCCCGAGCTGCTGGGGCTGAAGAACGAGGACTATCGCGACTTCCTTCTGGGCAACATCAACTTCCAGTCGCTCCAGGAAATCCGCGACACCTGTCTTGCTTCACCGCTCTACCGCGACATCACCGCGGGCGTGCAGGCCTGCAGCCGGTCCTGCGACTACTTCTCGGTGTGCGGTGGCGGTGCGCCGGTCAACAAGCTGTTCGAGAACGGCAGCTTCACCGGCACCGAAACCTCGTACTGCACACTGACGCAGATGGTGCCAACGGACCTGATCCTAGAAGCCTACGATCGCCTCGCGCACAGCCCGGCCGTGGTGGCTCCGCAGGCCGCCTCTTCCCCTTCGCCCGTCCAGAGCGGCGACGTCGCCGCTTAGCTACCGAGGAACCCATGAACCGTACGAAGCTTTTCGCCCTCTCCACTCTGGTGGCTGCAGGTTCGATGCTGGCGGCCGCGCAATTGAGCGCCCAGCAACGCCCTGCGCAAGGCGGGCCGGCACCTCAGCCGCAGGCAGCGCCATCGACGCCCAAGGATGCCGGGCCGACGCCGGGCGGCGGCGCGCCGTCGCCGGAAGGCAATCGCCCCTTCCCGGTCATGTTCGTCACCAGCGTCGAGCTGATCCGCTCCGAGCGGTCCGGCGGCATGGACATCGTACGCGCCCGCGGCCT